>JBFYPM010000117.1:0-28074 GCA_041303295.1 Bacteroidales bacterium | reverse complement strand
ACACATGACGTGGCAGGCTCAGGCGATCTCAGCACCACGAACATAGGTCTGCTCTACTCATATGACATTCAGTTGAACGATGAATGGCATTTAAGGCCGGGGGTGAACTTCAAGTTCATCTACCTCGGACTGGACCTGATGAAACTGACATGGAACAGCCAGATAACCACAGGAGGAACCCTGCCGCCGATCACCCCGCCACCGTTCGATAACGTTGCTGACATTGACTTCGCAGTATCCGGACTTGCATATAACGATAAGATATGGGGAGGATTCACCGTTGACCACCTGCTCAGGCCCCGTACCTCGTTCTGGGGCAATAACAGCTCCGTTCCCATTAAGGTCGATTTCTTTGGCGGATTCCAGATCATCAGCCGCGGGAGACTCAGGAAGAAACTCACGGAGGTGATGTCGGTCGCTGCCAACGTAACGTTTCAGGGCGACTTCTACCAGTCAGACATAGGCCTCTATTACTTCAAGCACCCGCTGGTCTTCGGTGTGTGGTACCGCGGAATACCCTTCGCAACTGCTAAGGATGTTTCCTCACAGGCAGGAGATGCGATAATAGGAATGATAGGTATTAAGACTGACCAGCTGAACATAGGGCTGAGCTATGATTTCACTGTATCTAACCTGATAACCTCATCAGGCGGAGCTTATGAGATCTCCCTCATCTATTCATTTACCTCAGAGCAGGTTAAGCGTGGCCAGAAGATCCACGCTATCCCCTGTCCCGAATTCTGACAATCGCTATCTCTTTCCACGACCCCCTTTTCATTCTACTTTTTGATATTTAAAATTTGTGTATGTTTGTGCAACAATTTGTTGAACCATAACCTAATTTCCAAGATGAATAGATTATCTGTTTTAAAGAACACACTGATAATTTCAGCGCTGGTCGTTGGCGGAATGCTTGTCACCGGCGGATGCAACAAGACCGGAACTGTAGCTGCTGACGGCAAGTCTGCAGAGGCGAATGGCGGCATCGTTTTCGTTGAACTTGACTCCGTCATCGCCAACTTTAACATGGCAAAGGACAAGTCGACGGAGCTTGAGGATAAGACCAGGAATTCTGAAGCCGAACTTACTGCCAAGTCTCAGGCATTTGACCGTGATGTCAGGGATTATCAGAACAAAGCCCAGAAGGGACTGATCACAAGGGCCACCGCTGCCGAGATGGAGCAGACTCTTGCTCAGCAGCAGCAGACCCTTCTCGCCCTGCGTGACCAGATGGCTTATAACCTTAATGAAGAGGGTGTTGTAGCCCAGAGGCAGGTGCTTGAGTATATCAACATGTACCTTGCTGAATTCAATGCTGAGCATGGATATCAGTATATCCTTGCCAGACAGTTCCCGGGCCCCATCCTGTTCAGTGATTCAACGCTGGATATCACGGCTGCGGTTATTGCCGGACTGAATGAGAAATACAACGCAGAGAAAAGCGCGAAATAACTTCAGTCTCCTGAAGGCTTCGGAGCCCGCTTCACGGCGGGCTTCGCTGTTTTTGACACCTTACGGTTACGCCTGATCTCGCGTTCCTCTTCCGGGGTGACGATGATGAACAGGTCTTCGTCGGGCCTCTTCATGCGGTACTGTTCACGCGCATACTTCTCAAGGTTCTCGTTGCTTGTCCTGAGCTCGTTCAGCTTTCGTCTGTCCTCCTCAATGCGCGCCATGTAGTACTCCTTCTCACGTTCCAGCCTGTTGCGTGTCCTCACCTCGCGGGCACGCGAGATCAGGTTATTGGGGTCAAGCAGGATGATCCACACAAGGAAGATTAGTATCGTAAGAATGTACCTGTTCTTCATCCATGGGGGCATCCTGTCGCGCAGGGCTGCCAGTGTGAACCGCTGCCAGAAATCTGCCTTCAATGTGTTACCGGGTCAATTGTTATTATTTTTTTCATCCTCCGCTCATCAGATAGATCACCTGTATGATGTCTCCGTCATTTATTACCTCTTCACCGTAACTGTCACGGTCAATTATACGACCGTTTATCTTGACAATCCTGAGTTTGAATGTATATCTCTTCATGTCAAGCAGCTTTTCCACAGTGATGACCTCACCGTCAAGGGTCAATGGTTCATTGTTGAGAGTGATGTTCATTTCGTCTGTGTCCGGCGCCTGGTTCCGGAAAGGCAAATATAGTTGAAAGTCCGTCAAGTCCATAAAGTCAAAAGACTTCACCTATTGCCTACTGCCTATATCGACTGGCAATCGGCTGCATATTGACTATTATCATTAGAATGTGGATATTTATACACGTAATTTGTAATTGGCACTTGAAATCTTATATATAAACAATATGGATATCAGCGAAATCAAGTCAAAGCACAGGCTTCTGAACAGATGGAACTACAAATGGACCCCTCTCTCCAAAGGGTATACCGACAAGACCCTCTACATCAACGTCGGTACAACGGAGATCAGGGAGAAGGATGTCCCCCTTGTGATGAAGGAGAAATTCATCGGCGGGAAAGGCTACGGTCTACGTTACCTGTGGGATGCTACCAGCCCGGAGACAAAGTGGGATGATCCGGAGAATGAGATCGTCATCTCTTCAGGGCCGATAGGAGGCATCACACAGTACTCAGGCTCCGGCAAGTCGCTTGTGGTGACAATCTCACCGCAGACCGACTCGGTCATAGACAGCAACGTGGGAGGCTTCTTCGGCCCCTTCCTGAAGTTCTCGGGTTTCGATGCGATTGAGCTGCAGGGGAAAGCCACATCTGATGTGATTGTGTTCATCAATGGTGTGAATCATTATGTCGAGATCTTCGAGGCACCGGCAGAGGCGCTTGACACCCATGTGCTTGCAGAGCAGCTGACAGACATGTTTGCTGCTGACGAGTCTGACCGCAGGAACATTGGCATCGTCTCAACCGGTTCAGCCGCTGACCACTCTCTCATTGGCATGCTGAACTTCACCTTCTATGATCCCAAGCGCAAAAAGATCAGGCTGAAACAGGCCGGTCGCGGCGGAATTGGCACCGTCTTCCGCAACAAGAAGATCAAGGCCATCGTATGCAAGATCCCGGGCGTCAAGGGTAACCTCAACAACGTAGTTGACCTTGAGGCTATCCAGGAACGCGGCCGCCGGTTCAACCGCGAGATGCGCGAGCTCGATGACAAACAGTGCAAGATGCGCCAGATAGGGACTGCTCACCTGATGGAGATAATGGATGACCATGACCTGCTGCCCACCCATAACTATAAATTCGGGTCACATAAAGACTCTCCAAAGATTGACTCCGGAGTGTGGAAGTCATTTTTCACACAGAACATACCTGATGGTTGCTGGATAGGATGCAACATGGCTTGCGCAAAGGCGATAGACGACTATGAGATCACTACCGGACCGTATGCGGGACAAAAGGTCATTGTTGACGGTCCGGAGTATGAGACAGCTGCCGGCCTCGGGTCTAATGGAGGCTTTTTTGACCCGCGCTATATAATTGAGACGAACTTCTATTGCGATACCTACGGCATCTGTACCATCACATGGGGCACCAGCCTGGCATTCATGCAGGAGTGTTACCAGAATGGCATTCTGAACAAAGAGCGCACAGGAGGCCTTGAGCTGACCTTCGGCAATATCCCACCTGCCCTGGAACTGCTCCACCAGGTCTCCCGCGGTGAGGGCTTCGGACTGATAGCCGGACAGGGCATTCGGCGGATGAAAAAGATCTTTGCAGAGAAGGGATGGGGCGACCCTCAGTTCATGCAGGATATCGGAATGGAGAACAAGGGCCTCGAATACTCACAGTACATGTCGAAGGAATCACTGGCACAGCAGGGCGGATATGCCATGACCAACAAAGGACCGCAGCACGACGAGGCTTGGCTGATTTTCATGGATATGGTCAACAACCAGATACCTACATTCGAGAACAAGGCTGAAGCCTTGCATTACTTCCCGATGTTCCGCACATGGTTCGGACTGGTGGGATTATGCAAACTTCCGTGGAACGATGTTGAGCCAGAGACCAACGCTCAGACCGATGAGCCCGCGAAGGTGCCTGAACATGTTGATAACTACGTGACAATCTATAAAGCTGTCACCGGCAGAGAGTTTGATAAGCACAGGCTGGTGCAAGACTCAGAGAGGGTTTACAACTTCCAGCGGGTCTTTAATATCCGCCGCGGTTACGGTCGTCGTAAGGACGATGACCAGCCGTACCGTGCTTGCGGACCGGTGACAGTTGAAGAGTACGAGTCAAGAGCCGAGCGCTATGACAAACAGCTGAAGGAAAAGGTAGGGTTTGATCCTGAAGGGAAAACCACTGAGGAGAAGATAAGGGTCACGAGACAGTATCGCGAAAAACAGTACGATCTGCTTCGCGACGCTGTTTATAAGCGCCGTGGATGGAACAACAATGGCATCCCCACAATTGAACACCTGAAGAAGATCGGGATGGATTTTCCTGAGGTACTGGAGGTGGTACGCGACCTTCAGTAATTACCTGATTTTACGAAATAAAATTTGCAGAGGCACGGGTTACTACGCCTCTGCATTTTTTATTTGTTAAATTTTGAATTGATGAACGCCTTGTCAATCTGGTCATGAGCATCAACAGGGTTGGTCAGCGGCATCTCCGTATTGAAGAGCTCATAATCGAGCAGTTTCGCCTTCTTGCTCTTCTCAAAGGTGGGCAGCTTGGTACGGTTGGTGGTCTCAATATGGTTACCCTTCCTGTCCACAATGATTATCCTTGGCAGAAAAACACCTTTTCGCCCGATGAAGGCATCCATGGTCTTTACCGCCGCATCGAATTCACCCCTTGTTGCCCGTCCCAGTGCTTCATACCTGATGATCTTCTTATTATCCCAGGTCATGACAGTGGCATAACTCTCAGAGATCTTATCATCAATGTTCACATCTTCATTCAGTGTGTCATGGCCTGACGGCATCAGCAGCACCTTTCCGCCGCCCCCTTCGATATTGGCCGCATAGCGTGGCATGGTCATGCCGCTTATCCATCCCTGGAGATGTTTCATGTAAATCTTCCCTACCTGTATTGGCGTGATGAAATGCACTATCCCTCTCTCCTTGTGGCATTGGAGGAGATAATATGGATGCACGCCTATCCAGAACATCCTTCTGAATGTCTCTGCAAGAGTCCGGAAGTTGTCATTGACATGATTGAGAAGCACCGTCTGGTTGCGAACAGTGAAACCATGTGATGTGATCTTCTTCACTGCCGCTGCCAGGTCGGGTGTGATCTCCTGGTAGTGGTTGATGTGGGTCATGAAATATACATACTTCCCGGGCCCCTTATTGTACCTGTTTGCCGATACTCTGACCAGTTCAAGAAGCTCCCCGGTGATGAGCATGGGCAGTACCACCGGCACCCTGGTGGCAATCCTGATGGCTCTCAGGTGAGGTATGCGGCTGAGCTCCTCCAGGATATATTTCAGTCTTTTTTTGCTGATCATCAGGGCGTCACCGCCGGTCACAAGCACTTCGTTGATGTTCCTGTTGTACCCGATATAAAAAATGCCCTTATCCACCTCCCTGGTACTGACGTCTGCGGAGGTGTCAAGCGACTTGGCACGCTGGCAGTGCACACAGTAGGAGGCACAGCTGGTGTTCTCCGCGACAAAAAGCGCCACCCTGTTCGGATAGCGCTGATAAGCAGCACCGTAGCTGCGTGATCCTTCACTCATGGCTCCCTCCACACCGGCGTCGGGAAACATCAGGTTGGCAGGGGTGGGTACACTCTGCCAGAAAATTGGATCAATCCGCTTCAATGACACCTCACCAAAAAAGACCGGGTTGAACGGATCAGCCTGTATCAGTGATGCATAGTAAGGTGTGATCCTTAAAGGTTCCTTGCCGTCTGCATTGAGTGTGGCTATGGTTCTCCTTATCTCGTCCTCCTGATGCTGGCTGAGCTTTACTACCTTCTTCAGCTGGTCAACTGACCGTATCGAGTTCTTTTTCTGCCATGACGGATCATTCCATTGATCATCCGTCACCTCTTTCCATAATTCAATTGTCCTGTGATTCCGGGGGTGGTACAAAAAGTCTGCGTTACTGTTCATCAGCTCCTCCTTTTTAGAAATGTTAATATTATTATTCCACTCGCAGAATAACAAATATAACATTTTCTCCGGATTCTCCGCCAGCCGGCGGATGCGGGATTGGTTCTCCTCCTTCGTCGGAGTCCCAGACTGCCGGCTGCCGGCTACTGCCGGTTGCCTTCCTCCCCGAGTTTGCTCTGCAGTTCCTTCAGCTCATCCCACCTGCCCTCATTCAGTAGCTGAGCCTGTTGCGGCCAGCTACCGGGATTGTGTATGCGGAAACGCTCACCGCCGTCCTTTAACAGGATCTCCATGAGGTAGGAGGGGGCACTCTCCGACAGGGACTTCCATGTGGTAATGCCCCGGTTGATGAGCAGCCTTGCAATCTTCGGCCCTATGCCCATGACAACCTTCAGATCGTCAGGGACAATTTTAGCCAGTGGGGCCTCGGCAGCCCTGTCCGCAGGCTGGCTTGCGGTAAGCCTTATCTCATTCTCCAGCCTGTCAATAGTTAGCTTAAGGCTGGCGATCTCATCATCCATCCGGCGGGAATCAGCCTGAAGTGAGAGCTTCTCATCATCCATCCGCCGAATATCTGCCTGAAGAGAGAGTTTCTCTTCTTCAAGAGTACGTATCTTTTTTTCAAGGCTGGCTTTCTCCTCCTCCAGGTCAGTTATCTGCTTCCTGTACTTTCCCTTTGCGAGATAGTAGCCTATCAGAAAGCCCAGCAGTGCCGCTATAAGCAGCACAACGACAATGAACAGCAAATCAGCTGTAAAACGTTCTGCCATAACACTATATTATTACTTTGATTTCAGTTCTTCTGTTTGCAGCCCTCCCCTCTGGTGTGCTGTTCGACGCAGCAGGCTCAGATGAGCTCATTGATGATGTCACTATCTGCTCCGCATTTATCCCTGAATTAACCAGGAAAGTCTTTACATACTCAGCCCGCTGAAGCCCCAACACCCGGTTGTATGCCTCCGGGCCCGTTACGTCAGCATGGCCCGTCACTTCAATCTTTGCTGACGGATTGTCGTCGAAGACCAGCTTCAGCTTCTTCAGGTATTCCTCACTCACACCGCTCATATCACCTGTGGCGGATGAGGATGCGAAGAACCCTTTTTGTACACCTGAACCTGTCAGAAAGGCTTTTGCCTCATTTACGGCAGCCATATGGAGCTGTTCGGGTGTCCGGATCACTACATCGCTGGAATCTTTGACTTCTTCGGTGATAATGGCCGTAGCTTTACAGTCCAGTCTGACCTTGCATACGTACCAGTATGATGCACCGGCTATCCAGAATACCAGCAAAACAGTCAGGAAAGATACCAGCTGTCTCATGTTGATTTTTTTATTTGGATATTTTAGTAACTGTCAACAGGTTTTTAGAAGGTGAACACTAAAGTTACAAAGTATTGAAACAGAATCAAAATAATTCTTTATCTGATGTTTGAATCCCAGAGTTCAGAGCAAACCGTGAGAATGACCTGACCGGCCCGGTTGTCTTCAACTCCCGGGCTTTTGACTTTACGGACTTTAGACTTTTGGTATCTCTTAGTAATTGAGACGCACAACCACCCCGTCCATCGAGTTGCAGAGCACGCTTCTGCCGTTCAGTGGTGCGATATTGTTAATCAGACATGATGATATCCGGTGGCTCCATAACAGGCTGCCATCCGTTCGGGATGCTGCATGAATAATTCCCTTGTCTGAGGGAATGAATATCACCCCGTCTTTCTCGGAGATCACCGCCGGTGCGATGTCATATCCAATGTTAAAATCCGATTTCCATACCACCCGGCCTTCCGCCCCCCGGGTATCAACGCCGATGACCACACCGTTCATCGTCTTGGCAAGTACCAGAGTACTGTCTGACGAGATCCCTATCGACTCCCTGACAGCAATTCCATCCAGGTCGGAATGCCAGATCACCTTTCCCGTGAGGGCATCAAGAGAGGCCATCTTCCTGTCCGGAGCAACTATAAATACCCTGCCACCGGTTGCTACAGGCACGCATGCGGCAGGCGAAAGCATCCGGTTTGTATAACCGTTGTTCCAGTCCCATTTTATTTCACCTGTTTCAGTATCAAGGGCATACAGGTGGTTGTTCCATGTTCCGAATATAAGCATCCCTTTGTAAATGAGAGGAATGGTCTCCACAAACCCGTCGATCATGCTGTTGCTCCACAGGATTCTGCCGTCGGTGAGGCTCAGAGCATAGCATTTTCCTGATGATCCTGTTATGAACACCTTGCCGTCACTTATCACCGGGGAAGCTACTGTTGGCTGTTCTGAGTCGAAGCTCCATAGCAGTCTCCCGCTCCTGAGATCCAGGGCATGAACCATGCCGCCGGCGGAGGCGGCTATCACAGCCTTGCCCGCTGTTGCCGGGGTGCTGTATATCTTGGCACCAGTGGAATATGACCAGCGTATTTTCCCCCTCCTTATGCCAAGGGCTTTTATCTCACCCGCAGTATTGGTTGTTATAGCCAGTTTCCCGGCGACGATAGTACCGGCGCCGATGTCGCTCTTCTCCTGTACCCGCCAGCCCTGCCTGACCTCCTGGTATTTCATGTTCATCGAATAGTCGGGACGCGGCCATACCGTCGTGTCAGAGCGGAAGTCATGTTTTATGAGTGTAACCGCAGCCCATGGCGGCATTGTAAGCGCACCGGGATGACGTACTGCTGCCGTAAGCAGAGAATCACCCCTGACGGTCATGATGTTGTAACCACCGTATTCCTTTCCTGCACGCAGGTTAGATCGCCCCATGAGCGCTGGTATCCCCTCGAAGTCAAGCACCCTGTTCGAGTGACCGTGCCCGCATAGCGCCAGCCGTGTGTCGAGCGTCTTAAGCCTGTCGGTGAGCTCATACCAGTTGTTGAGGCCGCTGTCGAGAGGGTAGTGGTTAACCGATACTACTTTCATATCCCTGTTTGATGGTACACTCAATACCGAATCGAGCCAGACAATATTTTCACGGGGGATCTGACCGGGACCCATACGCATATTGGGTCCGGAGTTGGTGCCCAGAAACAACCACCCGCCCTGCCGGAAGACAAAGGCCTCATCCCCGAAGATCCTCCGGAAACTGTTGGCGCCACTCTCCGACCACTTCGTGTCATGATTGCCAGGAATTATATACCATGGCTTTTCCAGCCCGTCAAGTATCTCCTTTGCCAGAAGCAGCTCGCTGTCTGACCCGAACTCAGTCACATCGCCAGATATTATTACAAAAGCAAGGGAGTCATTGGTGTTGATATCCTCAACCGTCTGTCTGAGATCCACATCAGCTTCTGTTCCCCCGATATGAGTGTCAGTGACAAGGGCGAAATGGAAAGTTCCGTTGTGCAACTGAGCCCCGGCAGGAGACAGGCAAATGAAAATGGCAAGTAGTAGTATGAACTTCTTCATGGGAGTATGGTTTTCTTCAGGCAATATACCACGAAATCACAAAATACATTACCTTGGTGGTTATTCGAAAGGAGTAACAATATGTGTTTTTCAGCAGAAGCCAGTTTTGCCGGGGGAGCGGTGATAACTGCAATAGGTGCGATGACAGTCAGAAAGAACAGTGATCCGTCGCGCCGCCTGTTTGCAGCAATCCCCCTTGTCTTTGGAGTACAGCAGATATCTGAAGGGTTTGTCTGGGTTGCATTGCAGTCGGAAGGAAATGACGTAATGCTCACCATGGCATCGTATATGTTCCTCTTTGCTGCGTTGATATTGTGGCCCTCCTATCTGCCGCTGTCCGTGTTGCTAATGGAAAAGAGAAAAAACCTGAAAAGGGTTCTGATCCCTTTCCTTGTTGTCGGTATCACCGTCTCTGTCTACTACGGCGTGCGGCTGATTGTTAGTGAGATAGAACCTATGATCAGCAGCCATCATATCAAATATACAGGTAATCTTCCTCAGCCACGGGCACTTCTGGCATTCGCAGGTTACGCCGCGGCGACACTGATCCCTCTGTTTATCTCAAGCGCCAGAAGGATGTGGCTGCTCGGGTTGCTGATGGCTTCCTCCTGTCTTGTTACCGGCATCTTCTACAAGGAGTACCTTACCTCGGTATGGTGCTTCTTTGCAGCACTTATCAGCTTAGTCATTTATTTTATTATCACTGCCAGTCCTGAGCGCAGCAAATTGCACGGATAGTATTGTTGTTTGCCTGACAATCTATGCCCGCGTTGCCCGCAGTAATTCGCACTGACAATAAAATTTCATAGTTTTGAAGGTTGTAGCTCCTGATAAACCAGCTGTGAAGAGATTTTCATTACAACTCAAGATCGGATTTTTAATGATTCTCGCCGTGGCCCTGCTCGGGGCAACGGGATACCTGGCCTATCTTAACCTCTCTTCCATAGTGGCTTCAATTAGCGTTGAGGTGGGTCCCGACCAGAAACTGCTTACAATCCGCGAGATCTCCATGGATCTCGAGAAAGCGGAAAACAGCATCAGGATGTATTCCGTTACGAACAATGAGAAGGACCTTGAACCATATTACTCAGTCATCTCCGAAATCGACGGAAAAGTCAACAGGCTTAGGAATGAGTGCATCGGTAGCCCTCTATTACTGGGGCAGACAGATACAATAAGCAAACTCATTGAAGAGAACATCTATATCTGGAATGAGTTATTATACCTGAACCAGAATAACCGGGTGATAGAATATCTCATGCAACTGCCGGAGAGACTGAATATCACGGCAGAGGGGGACCAGAAATCAGAGAAGGGTATTCTTAAACGTGTTTTCAGCCGTTCCGAGAAAAACCGGCTTGATGAGCAGGCGCTGATCACTGACCTGAACGAGATAGAAAAACAGGACCAGGCCGTTAAGGAGAAGCTGAGGTTGCAGGAAGCCCACCTGGCAAGCACAAGTACCAGGATCAAAGAGCAGTTCTACGACCTGACTGCCAAGATGGAATTTGAAGTGTCGGAACTCCTTAAGTCAAAAGCATACGGGGCTGAACTTCTCGCAGGTAAAACTTATCGCTGGCTTGCCATGTTCATGATCTCCATGACACTGCTCGCGATCCTTGTCGTATACATCATAACCAGGTATGTACGCAAAACCAATGCATACCAGGTAGCCCTTCAGAGGTCAAAGGATGAGGCCGAAAACCTGGCGAGAATAAAGGAACAATTCATGGCCAACATGAGTCATGAGATACGCACCCCAGTGACCGCTATTTCAGGGTTTACGGAGCAGCTTTTGCATGACCCTCCCGATGAGAAAACCGCACATACGCTTCAAATAATCAGGTCGTCTTCACTACATCTTGAACGGATTATAAATGATATCCTTGATTTCTCAAAACTGCAGGATGGCAAGATGGCGCTGGAACAGATACATTTCAGTGTAAGAGAGCTACTTGAAGAGGTCTATGTCATGTTTGACCACCAGGCACAGAAAAACAAAACAGTTCTGAGTTACTCAATTGACCCGGAGATGCCACCGGTATTACTGGGCGATCCTTACCGACTGAAACAGATAATGATAAACCTGGTCAGTAATTCAGTGAAATTTACAAGCGAAGGCACAGTACATTTTTCTGTCAGGAGCATCACGCAAAAACCACCTGCTGTAATCCTGTCCATGGAGGTCGTTGACACGGGCATCGGCATAGATGAAGATAAGATTGACAGCATATTTGAAGACTTCACCCAGGAGGAGATGAGCACTACACGAAGGTATGGCGGTACTGGGCTGGGACTCTCAATCGTGAGGAAACTGGTCGATCTGCAAAACGGCAAAATTGAATGTGTAAGCCGGAAAAACCACGGTACAACCATAAAATGCGAAATCCCGTTCATGGTTGGCGACAGCGGTCTGGTAACCGCAGAAGCCGGGCCGCAACTCTCAATACCCGCAGAAGTCAGAAAGCTCAACGTGCTGGTTGTTGACGATGAGGAGTATAACCGTATGCTATTCCAGTCGATCTTCAGAAGGTGGGGAGTCAGGCATTCGGTGGCATTCAGCGGTACGGAGGCTTTGAAGATGATCAGGACGGAACGGTTCGACCTGCTCCTGATGGATATGCGTATGCCGGGTATAGACGGAGCAAGGACCACAGAGTTCATCCGCAGTGAGCTGGGCATAGATGATACAACGATGCCGGTTATCTGTGTGACGGCAGCATTTCTGGATGATGACGTGGAAAAATACCGCAAAGTGGGAATGAATGCCTTCCTCCAGAAGCCATTTTCCGAACAGACCCTTCTCAGTACCATCCTCTCAGTGACCGGCCTCCGTCAGGCCATGCCTGCTGAGGAGGTCGATCAGGCTGAAAAAGCACCGGCAATCCTCCGGGGGCGGGTTGACCTGGATAACCTTTACCGCCTCTCGGGCGGCGATGAACAGTTTGTGAGAGAAATGCTTGTTACTTTTATTCAAACCAGCGAAAAGGGGCTTGCGGAGATGCTTGAGAATATAAAGACCCGCGATATGCAAAGAATCTCGGATCTCGCCCATAAACTTCTCTCTCCATGCAGGCATCTCGGTGCAGCAGACCTGACAGCCATCCTGACGGATATCGAGAAATCAGGCAGGACAGGTAATGATATCAGGTATATTGAAACCCTGATTGGGGAGTTTCAGAATGCGTTTCACGAGATTCGCACTGAAATTGAAACCAATATCTCGAAAATCCTCTGAGAACCCGGGTCACCTGCTGTGAAATAATTAATTTGCAGGCAGAAGATTAGACCACCGTTTTAGATTCGACATATGGCTGAGACTCAACTGAAGATATTCGTCGTTGAAGACAACGAATGGTATAACAGGCTGCTTGTACATACCCTCGGCTTGAACGTGGATTATGAAATAAAGAGCTTTCATAATGCCGCCGATTTTCTGAATTGCCTGCATGAGTCACCTGACGTGGTCACTCTTGATTACAGGCTGCCTGACATGAACGGACTCGACCTCCTGAAAAAGATAAGGGAGGAGAACAATGAAGTACAGGTTATTCTGATTTCAGAACAGAGCGATATTGAGACTGTTGTCAGTCTTCTGAAGCTTGGAGTCTATGACTATATTGTCAAGACGAATGATATCCGGGAACGGCTTCTTCTGACTGTCCAGAACATCCGGAACGGTATTGGCCTGAAGAGGGAAATATCATCACTTCGAAGGGAGGTTCAGAAGAAGTATGTGTTCCGGAACACAATCATGGGGGAGAGCCCTGCGATAAAGGCCGTCTATGGTCTTATAGAGAAAGCCCTTGGCACGAATATCACTGTGATCATCACGGGTGAGACGGGAACCGGCAAGGAACTGGCGGCAAAAGCAATTCATTACAACTCAAAGCGAAAGGACAAACCCTTTGTGCCTGTCAACATCGCCGCAATACCCTCTGAACTTATCGAGAGTGAACTGTTCGGACATGAAAAGGGAGCCTTTACCGGTGCTTCAAGCCGCCGGATCGGAAGGTTTGAAGAGGCTGACGGCGGAACACTCTTTCTCGACGAGATAGGAGAGATGGACCCGGCTCTTCAATCAAAGCTCTTAAGGGCGCTGCAGGAAAAGGAGATCGTTCGTGTCGGCAGCAACAAAGCTGTAAAAACAGACTGCCGGATAATTGTTGCAACCAACAGGAACCTCCTTGAAGAGGTAAAAAAGGGTAATTTCAGGGAAGATCTCTACTACAGGTTGCGAGGCCTGCCTGTGGAAATGCCGCCTCTGAGGGACAGGGGTAATGACATCCTTATCCTGGCCACACACTTTGTTGAGAGATTCTGTGCCGAGAATGAGCTCGCGCTGAAAAAACTGACACTCCCCTCACAGCAAAAGCTCCTTGGCTACCCCTTTCCCGGGAATGTGCGTGAGCTTAAATCAGTTGTGGAACTCGCAGTGACACTGTCGGACACTAAAATGATAGGACCCGAGGACATCATTCTTGATCCGGGTAATCCCCTTTCTGACGTCATGGATGACTACCTTACGCTCAGACAGTATGAAATCAAGATCATTAAAGCCTCACTCAGAAAGCATAATAACGACATAAAGGCAGTGGCCAGGCAACTTGATATAGGCATATCCACCATCTACAGGCTGCTCAAGGAAGAGAAACAACCCTGACCCCATTCTCTCCCTGATATCATCCCCTTTCCTGGTTGTATCTCCACCTTTTTCTCATTTTGAGAATATTTTTTCATATTGAACACACCTGGCGTTCACTACGATTTCTTAATACATTATATATTAGTGCATTATGTTCAGGTGGTATTCAGGGCACATCGTTTGCATAACCCTGGATGAATAAATCAGTAAAGGAAGAAAAATCATGAAAAACGAAGACACAACCAATAGTTCATACCCTGGCGGTGACCCGGCAGGGATCACCTATGCGGAAAATGCACGCAAGGATGGTATTGCAAGAGGAGCCAGAACTGCTTCGATCATCAGCCTCGTAATCCTGGTGGTGGCAGGAGCAGTTGCCTGGATGTTGTACAGCAGGCATCAGGATGAGCAACTGGCACTTATGGATAACGAGAGGAGCGCTTTCAATGATCAGTTGACGGTACGCGACTCAACATTGAACAACTGGCTTCAGACATTCACGCAGATTGAGAGTGACCTGAACACTCTCAAGCAGAAGGAAAACCTCATTACATTCAACAATCAGGGGAATGTGGAATTCACTACTGCAAGGCGGGAGCAGATACTGCAGGACATAAAAAGCATAAGCATGTTGCTTGACGAAAACCGGAAGAAGCTGGCATCGCTTAACGCGCAGTTGAGGAATTCCGGACGGGAGATCAAGGGCCTCCAGGAGATGATTGCCGGGCTTGAGACAAAAATAGAGGGACATGAGACCGAGATAGCAGCCCTTACCACGAAAATTGGCGAAAAGGACTTTGAGATCGGAGAACTTAATATACTTGCATCGGAGCTGAGGACAACGGTCACCGAGAAGGAAGAGTACATCAGCAGTCAGACAGCAGAGATGAACAAGGCTTATGTGGCTTCAGGCAGCTTCAAGGACCTGAGAGACATGGGCATTGTTGCGAAGGACGGGGGATTTCTTGGCCTGGGCAGGACTGAATCGCTGGTTAACGAAATTACTGACAGCCTGTTTGCACAGATTGACATCACTGAACTTAAGATCATTCCCGTGAATTCCAGGGATGCAAAGCTTGTGACCGAGCATCCGGCTGACTCTTATACTTTTGTTCGTGAAGGTGACGATCAGATAGCCCACATTGAGATCATTGACCCGGCACAGTTCTGGAAAATATCGAGATATGCTGTTGTCGAACTTAAAAAGTAAAACAGCGGGGTCAGTCCTCAACCACTGACTTTCCTCACTTATCCATATATACCCCGGATCAGCAGGACTGCAAAACACAAGGGATGATTCAACTTCAGACAATTCATGACTTCTGAAACTGAAAGGGGGGTTGATCCGGGACCAACAAGAGGCGCTTTACAGCGCCTCTTTTTTCTTTTGTATGGCTCTTTGCAGTGTTCCTCACAGATTATTCCGTAAATTTGGTAAAAGAGTTGCTGTAGTTTTGTTATCATATGCCATTGGCAGATAAACTCGCAAATTGAACATCATGAAGTATCTCAACATCCTTTTCTTCGCCGCAATGATAGTCATGAACTATCTGGCAAACGCCCTTCCTCTCAACGGTAAAACCACAGGGGAACTTTCCGATGCTTATCCAAACCTCTTTGTCCCCGCCGGGGTCACCTTGTCGATTTGGGGTATCATTTACATTCTGCTGATCATCTTCTGCGTTGTGCAGTTTACTACTTCGCAGCAGGCAGTGGTATCGCGCATCGGCTGGCTCTTCGGCCTCACTTGCCTCTTCAATGCTCTCTGGATCGTTGCCTGGCATTACGGCAGGCTGCCATTGTCGCTTATCCTGATGCTGGGGCTGCTTGTGTCACTGATCTGGATCAACATCTTCATCAGGGAGCTTCCCTACGGATTCTTCAAGGCAGCCTTTGGCGTTTACCTCGGGTGGATATGTATTGCTACAATCGCCAATATCACGGCGCTTCTTGTCAATCACGGCTGGGGCGGTTTCGGCATCTCTGAGGAGACGTGGACCATAGTGATGATCATCGTCGGAGCACTGCTGGTCTCCATAACTATATGGAGGCTTGACAATCCGTTTATCGGTCTGTCGGTAGTGTGGGCTTTCGTGGGGATAATGATCAAACGGCAGGACGATTACCGGGCTATTTTCATCACGGTGGCGTTTGCTGCGGTTGTGGTTGCAGTGGTATTGGTCCTCACCTTTTTCCGCAAACGACTCACAGGATTAGCTTAATCAGTTAAAAAAATACACAATATGAAAATAAATACCAATTCCGAAATCCCTGCACCCGAAGTTCAGATGGAGGGTGCCTCCAGTGTCAGAATGAAAATACTCGTAGGCCCGGAAGACGGATCGGGGAACATCATCATGCGTCATTTCTTTGTAGCCCCGGGAGGCAACACCCCCTTTCATAACCACAACTATGAGCATGTGATCAAGATCGAAAGCGGCCGCGGCATCGCGGTTGACGAGAAGGGTGTAGAGCATGTGGTGACTGAAGGGCAGAGCCTCTTTGTCAAACCGGGCGACCTGCACCAGTTCAAAAATCCCTACGGTGAGACCTTCGAGTTTCTCTGCATCATACCTAACCCGACTAAACTGTAAACATATGATATCACATGAAATTGATTACAAGATTTTCGGCGACGACATCCAGTTCGTCGAGATAGAGCTCGACCCGAATGAGACAATCATCGCTGAGGCAGGCACCATGGTATACATGGAGCAGGGAATAGCATACGAGACCAGGATGGGCGACGGTGCGTCGCCTGACCGCGGGGTGATGGACAAACTCTTCCAGGCCGGTTCGAGGATACTCACAGGCGAGTCCCTCTTCCTCACACACTTTACAAATAAGGGTTCGGTGAGGAGCAGGGTGGCGTTTGCGGCACCCTACCCCGGTACAATAATCCCCATCGACCTTAAGACGGTCAACGGCAATATCATTGTGCAGAAGGACGGCTTCCTCTGTGCTGCCTACGGCACCAAGCTCTCTGTAACACTAAACCGCAAGCTGGGTGCAGGTCTGCTCGGCGGCGAGGGGTTTATCCTGCAGAAGGTTGAGGGCGACGGCAAGGCATTCGTGCATGCCGGCGGCACAGTCATCGAGAAGCAGCTAAACGGTGAGACACTCCGTATAGACACCGGCTGCATCGTGGCCTATGAACCCTCACTCGATTTTGATATCGAAACCACCGGCAGCCTGAAGACGATGGTCTTCGGAGGCGAGGGGCTCTTCCTGGCAACCATGCGCGGCACGGGAAAGGTATGGCTCCAGTCGATGCCCATACGCAAACTGATACGCGCCCTGGCTCCAATGGGGGCAAACAAGGGCAAGGAGGCCAGTGGCCTGCTCGGAAACCTGTTTCAGTAAGCCTGGAAAATCGAAAGTCTGTAAAGTCTAAAATCAGTAAAGTATCAAGTCCCCAAAGTCAAGAGTCCATAAAGTCGAAAGTCAAAAGGTTCAGGGATTAAGCAGTCATAGGAAAATAAATTTGACATCGCCATATTGGTGACGTAACTTTATCATATATAAATCCTTAAATCATAAGTTATGAACAAGACTCCTTTACTGATCTGGGCTGTTGTGATGACAATGACCTCCTGCCAGCAAAAACCAGCGACTGTCGTTGTGGATACTGAAGCTATAAAAGCTGAACTGACAATCTTTATGGATGAGTATAGTGTGGCCTATAAGGCTATGGATATCAATAAAATGACCGCATTCTGCACTGACGATGCACTGTTTCTTGGAAGTGATCCTTCAGAGTTCTGGAGCAAGCAGCAAATTACTGATTACTTCATGGCACAGGGTCTTGACAGTACTATGAAGCTTGAATATGTTATTGACAGACGTGAAATCCTTGTGGCAGCTGACGGTAATTCAGCCATTGTGGTGGAACAATTTGTTCTCCCAATAATAAGTCCAAATATGCCTGTAAGGTGCATAAATAATGTGGTGAAGGTCAGTGATGGATGGAAGTTCGATCTCCTCAGCTGGAATGTTATTCCGAGGAATGAGGATATACCAGTAATAAACGCTGCATTTGAATAGGGAAGCGATTCAGCCTCAACTGCGACTATTGCCTATTGCCTACTGCCTGACCTGCACGACTGAAAGGAGTGCAGGCCCTGTTATGGCATACACTCTCCGGCTCCCCTCGCTTCTGCAGCGAGTTGACAGGGATGTCATTCCACGGCAGCGGCTCCTTCGTAGTGTACAGGTGGAACAGGTCTTCGGTCAGCAGGACGTTTATGTTATAGAAATCGGATTGGTATGTCCTGCGCCATACAGCCGGCGTTATATCCCCTCCGGTGAGCAGTGCCACACGCGTCAGCGCCATCTCCGCAAGGCTCACGGCCGATGGAACCGGGTGGTCAAACCATGATGCATAAATCTTCATAAAGTCATCTGCATCAGACTCAACCCATTTGCCTTCCTCGCGGAATGACCTTACATATTCCGCCATGGTGTTCATTGTATCACCCCACGACTCATCGGTCTCGTAAAGCATGGTTATTGCGAGCAGCAGCGCTCCGGCATCGGAGAGGAAACCCTGTTTCTGCAGCACCCCGTCAAAGTACGAATGGGCCAGTGACGATCCGTCCCAGAATGTCTCAAGGAGCTTCCATACAAGTGACACTGCCCCGGTCTCCAGTTCAGGCCGGCCGAGATGCCTCCCCGCCTGTATCATCGCCACAGCCGTCAGGGCGTTGAGGCCGCTCAGAATCTTGTCATCTCGCGAGGGCTGGCTGCGCTTCAGCCTGGCCGCCAGCAGCTTCTCCTCAATAGCATCAATACGGTCGTAGTTCTTCCTTATGAGGTGGTTGAGCTCATCAAAATTGCCCTCGCTGCTTATCTCGTAGACCTCGCGGAACCGGGATAATTCCTCCGGCGTCAGCAGCATGGCAAGTTCCTCTATGCTCCAGAGGTAGGTGGCACCCTCCCTATGGTCCGTGTCAGCATTGAAGGCTGAGACATACATCCCGTTCTGGAAAAAGGTCTCGTCAAGGCTCTTTAGAATCTTTTCTGCCATTGTCCGGTAGTGCTCCCTGCCTGTCACCCTGTATGCCAATGAGTAGCTCCATAGGGCCATTGCCTGGTCATATAGCATCTTCTCGAAATGGGGTATGCTCCATTCACGGTCGACGCAGTAGCGGTAAATACCTCCCTGCAGGTGATCATTCAGTCCGCGCATCATCATAGCGTCAAGAGTAGTGTTGACCATCCTGCTCAGCGCCTCATTGTGACTTACTGAGAGCTGGTAGAGCATGAATAGGAGAGTGGAGTGCGGAGGGAACTTCTGGCCTGAACCGAACCCGCCAGACTCACTGTCGAAGTACTCTCCGAGACTTTCAGTCAGGCGCTCTCCATCGGCTGGTGGAGCCTCCTGTTCCGAAGGACTGAAGGACAGAATATTGTCGCCTCTCTGCTCCAGGAATTCTGTTACTGCCTGTGCGATATAGAGAAACGAATAACGGTTGCCAGATGTACGCAACGGGGCGTAGGTAAGAGCATGTACCGGTTTCAGGCCGGGGGTGAGGAAGACGTTCAGCGGCCATCCGCCGCTACCGGTCTGAGCCTGGATGAAATTCATCATGTACTGGTCGATGTCGGGCCGCTGCTCACGGTCTGTTTTGATGCTCACGAAATGTTCGTTGAGGTAGCCGGCCGTCTCCGGGTCTGAGAAGGCTTCGGCGGCCATCACATGACACCAGTGGCAGGTGGCATACCCTACTGATACAAGCAGCGGCTTGTTCTCTTTGGCGGCGTAAGCGAGGGTCTCGCTGTTCCATTCCTGCCACCATATCGGGTTGCCGGAGTGCTGCCTCAGGTAAGGAGATGACGATCTGTCAAGATTATTCCTTTGCCACGTACTATTATTATTCATATTATCAATTACTTATCAGATTAATAGTTGCCAGTTGGCAGTTCTCAGTCAGCCAATTAATTACGACCGCAGGACCGTCCCGACGCTTCGGTCGGGATCTCCGCTTTGCTCCGACAAGACCGCAAGACGGCAGGACCGCAAGACGGAGCGCAGCGACAGATTGACGATCCGCCAGTTGGCGGAGAGGAAATCCCGCACACGAAGTGTCGGGACCTTCAGACTTCAGACCTTCAGACTTCAGCCCTTCAACTGCCTATTCCTGCCATTCAATATTCACTATAATCTCGTTCTTTCGGCCGAAAGGCTGGAAAGGCGGATTGTAACCAAGATACCTGAAGTTGCCGTACCAACTGATTCCTTTCTGCTCAAGCATTGTCTTCAACTTCTCAGAGTTGTTCCTTATATCCTTGTCAGAGGCATATCCCCCGAACCGGATTGCTGCAACATATAGGTCATTCGTCCGCTCGATCTTTACTCCGGGATCATCGGGTTTGGGAAGGTTCTCTTCACTGAAGGAAGAGGGCATCACGAAGCTCATCGATGCGCTGTCCATATCCATGTGCACGGGTGAGGTCATCGAGATCTTCGTTTCTGACTCGTTGCCACCAAAGATATATCCGGCAAGCTTCCTGAACCCCGGGTACGCCAGCTCCCTGTATGTGCTGGCATTTGAATATACCGTCGCAAGGATGGCGGAGGGGTAGAACCTGATCTCAAACTCCTTTTCGGAGCGGACGACTCTGTATTTCTGTTTTTCTGTCTCTGCAAAAGCCATGGAAGTTAACGATTGAATTATAATCAAAGCTGTTATTGTTATTAAAAGCTTTCTATGACATTTCATTTTTGGGAATGGTTTGTTTTCTCCCAGTTAAACAATCCGGTAAGCCAAATGTTTGCAGAAAAAGTTGCCGGCTTGCCGGACCGTTCAGAGAATGTACCGGACTTTGATCTTTATGTTCTTCGACTGGCCGCTGACGAGGTCGAATTTAAACGAGTCGAACGAGGGTTTGGTGAAGCCGCTATGGTAATAATCCGAGAACCCGAATCCCTCCTTCGGCAGCCCCAGAAAATTGTAGTGCATTGCCTT
Source organism: Bacteroidales bacterium (assembly GCA_041303295.1). Lineage (GTDB taxonomy): Bacteria > Bacteroidota > Bacteroidia > Bacteroidales > VadinHA17 > SR-FBR-E99. The sequence goes on along the minus strand of JBFYPM010000117.1, from coordinate 7,023 downwards.
GTTGCTGTCCTCATCGTCCAGCAGGCACAGACCATAGGTACCCGGCCCGAGGCTGAAGGAGAATGTCATGGTGCCATCCTTAATATCCTGTTTAGGAAACTGGAGTTCCTCGGATGCATTGTTGTCCCGCAGGCTCTCGTCATTGAGAAAGACTCCGATGGCTATCTGTCCCTTCTCCGATCTTATCCCGGATACAGTGACTTCAACGGTCTGAGCATCCAGCTGAGATAGAGTAAATGCCAATAAGAATATCAGGATAATTGACCGTGGTCCTTTATCTGCGACCTGAGCCGCAAATCGCCGTAATAATCCATGAGTAATTATTGCCACAAGCAGATTTCAGATGCCGCAATAGCTCTTGTACTCCTCGATCTTTGCAGCCAGTCTCTTCTCCAAAAATTCGTTTCCTCCGCGAAGTGCATCCAGGACCTGAATTGAGTCGTAATAGAATTCTGTGATGTGACTCTTGCTCCAGTTCTTAGGGGGCTTCTGCAGGTTGGTGATCCTGTCGGCCAGCTTGACTGCCCATACCTCTTTCCTGCACTGACTGATCTTTGCAAGGCTGTCGGTCAGCCTGTAATCCTTAAGTAGCTTGGGATCCTTGGTCAGGGCCCATACCGCTTCAGCGACATCCTTTCCGAACACCTTTTCCAACTCAGCTTTGGTTGTAGGTGTATCCTCAAGGGTGTCATGCAACAGAGCTGTCTGGATTGCAAATTCCAGGTCAAAACCTGGGGTGTGGGAGGCGGCAGCGAAGAGCTCCATGGCCACGTTGCTGAGATGTACAATATAGGGATTTCCTGAGCCCTTAACCTTCTGGTGCCCGTGTTTCTCAGCAGCAAACTTGATAGCCTCCTGGTAAAGTGTCTGAATATCAGTCATGTAACTTAAGTCCTTTTCAGCGGATTAAGATAATGAAAAAATATTTCACATTTTTCTAAAGATGCCCGACTTTCTTTTTTATCTCTTGATGTCAGGGCTCATGTCTCCCGGCCGGGAAGCCAGAACTGTAATAACAGTAAACAAAAATGTGATAAACACAAAGGTAATATACAAAAATGTATAGAGCTATATAGTATATTGGGAAACTATTTGTAAATTTGAAGAAAAGAAATGGAAGCACCCTTTGTATTCGGCAGGATCGCTTCGGCGGAGAACTTCACCGACAGGGATGAAGAGACCGCAAGGCTGGTCAGGAACTTCAACTCCTCAGTCAATACTATACTGATCTCTCCACGGCGATGGGGCAAATCATCTCTTGTGGAACATGCGATCCGATCAACTCGCAGGACGAGCAGGGAGATCCGTTTCTGCCAGATCGACCTGAATAATGTCAGGACTGAGGAGCAGTTCTATGAGTATTATGCTGCAGCAATCCTGAAGAGCTCATTCAGTAAAGCCAGGGAGCTGATCGACAGTGCAGGAAAGTTCCTTGGCCGATTCGTTCCGAATATATCCTTCAGCCCGGGTCCGGGCACCGATTTCAGGCTTTCGATGGACTGGAAAGAGGTTGCAAAGTACCCTGACGATATAATTAACCTGCCGGAAAAGATAGGTACGGAACGGGGGAAAAAATTCGTTGTCTGCATTGATGAGTTCCAGAATATTTCTGGTTTTGAGAAACCGCACGACTTTCAGAAAAAGCTGAGAGCACACTGGCAGAGGCACACAATGGTTTCATACTGCCTTTACGGCAGTAAAAGGTCTATGTTGATGGAGGTCTTTGCCTCTCCCTCAATGCCTTTCTTCAAGTTCGGAGATATCATCTTCCTTGAAAAGATCAAAGCTGAAGATTGGATTCCATTCCTGCGTAAACGTTTCTCCGCTACAGGCAGGAAAATCGGAACGGAAGAGGCACGGCTGATTACGGAACTGACAGACTGCCATCCCTATTATGTGCAGCAGCTTGCCCGGCAGGCGTGGTTCAGGACTGAAAGTATATGCAGCAGTGAGATCATTCAAATAGCCTTCGACGACCTGATCATGCAGATGAGTATGCTGTTCCAGAATCTGACTGACAGCCTGAGCAACACGCAGGTAAATTTCCTGAACGCCATGTTATGCGGGGTGCAGCAGTTCAGCTCCCAGGATACGGTCATACAATATGGCATGGGAACCCCCGGCAATATTATCAGGATCCGGAGTGCCCTGATCTCCAGGGAGATAATTGATATGGTTGAGGGGAAGCCTCAGTTCCTCGATCCTCTCTTCAAGGCGTGGCTAAGCAGAAACTATTTTAACTGATTATTATATGTCGGGCGACAGGCCGGGGCATGGAGTCATGCGCGGCTTCTTTCCTCCATGAGAGGGTCATTTTCCACCATACCACCTTTAAACAATTGTGACGGTACTATGTTAGAACTGTATGAGTGGTACGGTACTATATGACAGCGAATGCAACCTCTGCAACAGCCAGGTGCGTTTCATTAAGAAGCACGACAGGAAGAACCTGTTTCGTTTCGTGCCCCTGCAGTCGGTGGAGGGCAGAGAGATGTTGCATAAAGCCGGACTGCCTGAGAATGAACTTGATACTGTTGTCTATGAGAAATCCGGGCGGCATTATCTGCGCTCTTCGGCTGTCCTGGGCATCCTCAGAGACCTTGGTGGCGGCTGGAAAATTCCGGGCTCACTGGTGATTATCCCCGCGGTCATCCGCGATTTCTTCTATCGGCTTGTAGCCCGTAACCGGCACCTTCTGGCCCCCCGCAGTCGCCGGTGAGCGGTCTCCCGATACCGGCCCATGCCGGCATCTTCAGCACAAGCCGCGGACGCCGGAATGAAAGCGGCATTATCCGGCATAGCACAAACATCATTGATTCCTTACATGCAGTTATGGCGAAAAGCAGGATTCTCCGTATCTTGCATTAAAATCACATAGTAATGATGCTAAGCACCTGCGGACTCAAATGCAATGAATGCGAGTTCTACAACAAAACATGCACCGGATGCCGCAACGTCAAAGGCGCCACCTTCTGGGCAGTGGAGATGATGCCAACCAAGGTTTGCCCTCTTTACGACTGCGCAGTGAACAAACGTGGCTATCAAGACTGCGGCGACTGTGCCGAGCTGCCCTGCGCAACCTTCCTCCAGATGAAGGATCCGGCCACCTCCGACGAGGAACACCGGCGCATGATAGAAGTGAGAGTCGACCTGCTCAGAGCCGTGAAAAACTAACCGCTCTTCACGGTCCGGATCCTCAGGATCGGTACGGACCTATGAATTTCCGATTCTGAAAAGGCCGGCTTTAATTTCGCCGTTACGACGAAAGATTACCTGAACAGAATGCCGCATTGGCCTGTTTTTTGAGGCATTTCCGGGATTTAAACTCCTTCCCTGACTGGTTATAAAATCTTCTGAAATGAAAAAACTCATCCTTGTCATCCTGATGGTCTTCCTGGCTGCCGTTACGGTTCTGCCTCAGAAGACAGCCAGGAAGAGCGTCTTTGGAGTCAATACCGGCATCTCAATACCGCTTGACGAATTCGCGGTCAAATCCTTCACCTATGATGCCGGGTTTTCCTCCCCGGGCCCGAACCTCGAGGTGGAATACCTTTATTACGGTAAAATATTTGGTTTCTCCTCTTCCCTGGGCTATACAAGTTTATTCTTCAATGAGAAGGCATATCAGGCTGAGTATGACCGGACCATGGACGGCTACGGAACCAACGAGGTCTCCGCGGGCAACTACCAGATCAGAAAAGTACTCGTCGGCTTCACTCTTAAAACCCCTGAGTTCCACCATACAGAGGTGATGCTGTTGTTCCACCTTGGATACGCCAGCGCAGTGCACCCCAACCTGCTCGTAACCAACTCGGAGCTTGGAGTGATAAACAGCGTGGACAAGAATGTTGGAGGAGGCCCGGTTGCAAGCATGGGACTGAAGATAAACTACTGGTTGAATGGTCGATACGGGGTGTCACTGAACGGCAGCCTGAGTGGTATGTCGTCCGGATTCATAGATGAAACAGGCCCTGGCGGAAACATCTCCATGCCAATGAACCACGCTAATGTAAATGTCGGATTCGTAATGAATCTTAAATCTCCCAGGCTATGAAAAGGATACTTTATTTTTTGATTATAGCAATCCTGTTCACCTCTTGCGGCGGCAACCGGCTGAACTACGACAAGGGCATTATACCTCCGGTTGCGGTGAATTTCTCATCGGTCAACTCGATGTATGACGATTATAATTCCAATTTGCAGATCTCCTGGTCTGAGAGGTTTTTCAGCCTGATCTTCTCGACTAACAGGAATTCATTCGGAAACAATTTCGATTTCATCTCCTACAACGGGCATATCATGTTCGATCTGATCGACGGGGAGTTCGAGATGCAAACCACCTCAAGGGTATTCGGACTGCTTGAAGCTGTAAACAACAGCAGTAACCAGTTTGGGCCATATTTTACAACCGATTTACCTTACTACAATAATTGGATGAAGGATGGTGAGGACAGGCGCTTTTTCTACACCAGTGACCAGGATGGGAGCCCCGATATCTTCTGCTGCAAATATAACTTCGGTGATGAGGTACTTGATGCAAATGGCGATCCGTTCCCTCTGACTCCGCTCAATACGGAGCATGACGAAGGGTATCTGTCAATCCATAGTGGAGCTGCGATGAACAGGGAGACGGTATATTTCATGTCGGACCGCGATGGCTCGTTTGATATTTACCATGCCACCGGTGAAGAGAGCAAGCTGATAAGTGAGTCGGCTGTAGTGACCGTCACAAGATCATCTGTGCTGAGCAGCAATGCTGACGACAAGTGTCCCTATGTCTGCGGTGACATAATGGTTTTCACCTCTGACAGGGAGGGTGGCTTCGGTGGATTCGACATTTGGTACTCAGTTTTTAACGGACAGGAATGGTCGGCGCCAGTAAACATGGGGGATAATATAAATACTGAATTTGACGAGTACAGGCCTGTGGTTGTATCGACCAAGGAGGAGGGATTTCTCAATGACCTGATGATATTTTCTTCTGACCGGCCCGGCGGCAAGGGAGGGTTTGATCTCTATTATGTGGGGGTGCCCAGGAGGTAAGTGCTTTCTGTCTTAAGTCTTCAGCTCCGCTCAGGAGACAAACAGACTCTTGCTTGAATACTCGGGGTCACACGTCAGGTTGACGTTCAGCTTCCTTAACCCTGCCTCATCTCCCGGGGTGGGTATGTGAGTGAGATGCACCTCACAGTCGCGTAGCTGCTTCAGCTTCTCCAGGGCTGCCTGTGCAGCAGGATTGAATAGCGCACTGATCCCCAGCAGTATCAGTGTCTCCTCAACATCCAGGCTGACCATCTTGCCGTTAAGGATGTCATTCTTCAGGTAGGTGACGGAGTCAATCAGAGTCTTGGGCAGCAGGAGCAGGCTGTCGGGCAGTCCTGCCAGGTGCTTGGTGGCATTAAGGACCAGGCTTGCCGCGGCATGCATCAGCGGCGAGTTCTTCCCGGTGATGATCGTCCCGTCATGCAGCTCGATAGCCGCCCCGCAGAAGAAACCGGCATTGCCCTTGCCGCTCTTCTCAGCCTCCTTCGCCGCTTTCCTGGCAGGCAGAACCACCACCCGGTCCTCGCTCTTTGCTTTTATCTTACCCATAACCATAACAGCCTGGTCAAGCGTCTCCTTGTCCGCCAGACCGAGGGCGTATTCCACGGCACACCTGAAATACCGGCGGATGATCTCCTGGTGTGCTGCCTCCTGGATGACAGCATCATTTACAATACCCGAGCTGGCCCGGTTGACACCCATGTCTGTGGGCGACTGGTACATCGACTCACCGCCAGTGATCTTTTCAAGGATCCTCTTCAGCAGGTGAAAGGCCTCAATGTCGCGGTTGTAATTCACAATCTTTACCCCGTATGCCTTAAAATGATCCTCGTCGATCAGTACCTCATCCTTCAGGTCTACAGTGGCGGCCTCGTAAGCGATGTTCACCTTGTGGTCTATCGGGAGATCCCATATCGGAAAGGTCTCAAACTTCGCATAGCCGGCCTTGACCCCCCTCCTGTATTCATGGTATAGGTTGCAAAGACAGGTGGCAAGTTTCCCGCTGCCCGGACCTGGTCCGGTCACAATCACAATCGGGTTGGTGGTCTTGATATATGTATTGGCACCGTAGCCCTCGTCGCTCACTATCTGGTCAACATCAATGGGATAGCCTTTCGTGGGATAATGGAGGTAGACCTTGACACCCCGGTGCTCAAGCTTGTTTTTGAAAGCTTTTGCGGGCGACTGGTTCATGTAGCGGGTGATGACTACGGCCGTTACCTCAATCCCCCACTCCCTGAAGTCGTCTATGGTCTTCAGTGCATCAACATCATAAGTTATGCCGAAGTCAGCCCTGACCTTTTTCCTTTCAATATCTCCTGCATGGATGCAGAGGATAACATCGATCTTGTCCTTCAGCTTCTGCAGCAGGCGCATCTTGACATTGGGGTCGAACCCCGGTAAAACCCTTGCCGCGTGAAAATCGAAAAGCAGCTTGCCGCCAAACTCCAGGTACAGTTTGTTGTTGAAACGTCCTACTCTCTCAAGGATAGCAGCAGTCTGCTCGCTGAGATATTTTTCATTGTCAAATCCGACGCGATTTATGTCTGTCATTTAGGCTATCTTGGAATATTCCGACAAGAATTAAGATCAGTGTCCAATATTAAATAAATTTTCAGTCATGAAATTTATTGTGGGATAAAATAATTTCATCAGCAGGAAAATATGGTTTAGCTTTGATAATGAAGAGGGCAGTTGTCGGCTGCTGAATTGTAACCATAAATCAGGAAGTCATGAACAGAAAGAGCGCTCTGATACTGTTCCATCTACCGGTCTGGATTACAGCCATACTTGTTGCCTGGTTTTTCAGTTCGGATGATTTTCCCCGGGGCCATCCCTCTTATGTTACACTGTCGGCCCTGGTACTATCAATCTGGATGCTGGGGAGTTTCTATCTTTTTTACTGCTGGCTGGTACCGAAGTTTTTAGCCGGAGCTTACAAAGAGTTTTTCTGGCTGTATGCGATCATTTTCGTTCTGG
>JBFYPM010000116.1:0-19671 GCA_041303295.1 Bacteroidales bacterium | reverse complement strand
ATGAGTGTGTGGCGGTGATGTTCATTGCCCAGGCTTACGGCATCGACCTGACAATAGGGCAGCAGCTGGTGGTGGTCTTTACGGCACTACTGGCTGCAATAGGGTCGGCAGGGATACCCATGGCAGGACTTGTCATGATGGCTGTGGTTCTGAATGCTGTAGGACTGCCTCTGGAGGGAATAGGACTCATACTTGCCGTCGACCGCATACTGGATATGTTCCGCACCACAATCAATGTTTACGGTGATACCTGCGGGGCGGTGATCATTGCGAAGTCTGAGGGGGAGCAGCTGAATGTCTAGGCAGTAGTTCAGTCTTCATTCAGCAGTCAGCAGTAAGCATCCAGCAGTCTTATTTGACCGCGGACCTTTAGACATCAGACCTTCAGACCTTCGACTCAGTCGGCAGTCCACAGTCAATCAATTAATTACGATTACTGGACCGCAAGACTGCAAGACTCTTTGAACTTGGACCTTCAGACTTTGCGGACTTATCACCCGCAGTCACCGCCGCAACCGCTGCTGTGGCTTCCGCATGATGAGCAACCGCCGGACGACGGACCGGCGAGCTCTTCCGGTGTCGCCTCGCGAACACCTACAACCCGTCCTGAAAAATGAAGGTCAGTACCAGCAAGCGGATGGTTGAAATCCATCTTAACAAAGGCGTCTCCAATCTCAACCACAATACCATTCATCCTGTTTCCCTGTGAATCCATCATTGGAACATTGTTTCCAATATAGCAGATCTCGCTCCGCAGAACACCTTCATCCTCAAATATATTTCTCGGCAGGCTTACCACCATCTCCTCGCGTACCTCACCGTAAGCGTCAACTGCTGCCAGAGGAAAATCAAATGCGGCCCCCTCTTCAAGGCCAGCAAGGTTTGCCTCAAATGCAGGCAGCAGCCTGCCAGCGCCAAAGACAAAATTCAGGGGTGTGGCCTCCTCAACAGTTTCAATTACCCTGCCCTCTTTGTCACCCTCGTGGAGAGTATATACAAGTGAGACAAATTTGTCGTTTTCAAGTTTCATAATTATCTTATATTTAATCTATTTATCAATATTATATGAATTAAAAAAAGAACTCTATCCTGATCTCCGGGGTATCGTGTATTCCGTATTCGTTGCCTGTCACACTCCAGAGGAAAGTGATGTTCATGCTCGACCTTTTGCCTGTTGGCTGGGAGAGTCCGGCACCTGCAAGGAAACTCCCGTAAAAGAGTCTTCCTTCGCTATCCGGAGCAGTAGTGAAGAAGGACTTTTCAAGGCTCAGTGCCTCATATTCGCCCTGCACAAATATTCCTGTATTTAACCCCAGCGGGATAATATTGTTCAGGTCTTTTACCAGGAACAGCTGGAGCATGGTGCGTCCGCCATAGATAATAGTGTTGCCGTAGGGATCCTTATAGTACTGAAATGACGGTCCCGCGCCTACTGCCACACGCGGAATGAGCCATATACCAACCAGCGGAGATACTTCGATATTTGTTACGGTCCCGAACTGAAGTCCGAATGATCCGCCAAAAAAGAGACGCTGAATTGCCGGCGGGTTATCCTCCGGCACCCGTGTGCCATATTCCTGGGCAACTGCTGCAACGGTCAGCAGCAGGCAGGCTATCATTATCAAGCTCTTCTTCATCTGTGGAGGCACCTCATTTTGAGGCTACAAATAAAATCAAAAATAGTACATTTACAGTAGTTGTTCCCTGATAAAATGATAAGAAACGGATTAAAATACTGATTATAAGATGAATATAGTCATAACAGGTGCATCCTCCGGCATAGGTCGGGAGGTTGCAATCACCCTTGCCGGTGAGGCCCGGAACAGGATTTATGCAATTGCCCGCAACGCAGAGGCGCTAAGGAGCCTTGCAGACGAATGCCAGAGCGGGAATATCATACCGGTGGTTTTGGATATTACCGCCGGCAGTTCGTCGCTCAGAGAGCTTAAAAAGAGTCTCAGCGCGGAGGCAGGCAGACTTGACATCCTGGTGAATAATGCCGGTTACCTGGTCAACAAGCCGTTCGGGCAGCACAGCGAGGAGGATATCGCATCTCTTTTGGCTGTGAATTTCACCTCGGCTGCAATCCTGACAGCTGAATTGCTGCCACTTATGGGCAAGGGATCACATGTTGTGAACATTGGCAGCATGGGTGGCTACCAGGGAAGTCTCAAGTTCTCAGGGTTATCCTTTTACAGTGCAACAAAGGGTGCTCTTGCCATCCTTACAGAATGCCTGGCAACTGAGTATGCCGAGAAGGGCATATCATTCAATTGTCTCTGTCCTGGTGCCGTTCAGACCGAGATGTTCGGCAATGCTTTCCCGGGTTACAAGGCACCTGTGACTCCGGCCGAGATGGGAGCATTTGTTGCTGACTTTGCAGTAAACGGCCATAAATTCTTCAATGGAAAGATTTTGCCGGTGGCACTGTCCGTGCCATAGGCAGTAGGAGGCAAAATAGGGGCGAGAGTTAAGAAATGATCCGCCAGCTGTCGGATTATTTTAGCAAAGCAGCCAGATTGCAGGGAGGGCATGATAATAAAGAATTAATATTCAGAACTCAGACCTTCAGACGGAGTGAAGCGACAGACCGCAGGACCGCAAGACGGAGCGAAGCGACAGAACTTCAGAACTTCAGACCTTTAAATTTATCCCCTGTAAACCTTGACAGTTATCCGGCCGGTGACTGCAAGTAATCCATTGAAAGCCAATGCCTTCAGTTCGTCTTCTCCGGGATAGACATAGACCGGGGCTATACTCTTCACCATGACCCTGATCCTCTCCACATGATCAGAATCATTGGCCATTCCGCCGGTCAGAATAATGGCATCCACCTCGCCTCCCAGAACAGCCGACATCGCTCCTATCTCTTTGGCTGTCTGATAACTGCATCCTTCCACTACCAGACCCGCCAGTTCATCGCCCTCACCGGCCCTGTTGCAGACCTCCATGAAGCTGTTAGTGCCCAGGTATGCCACCATGCCACCCTTGCCGGCGAGCATAGACTTAATCTCTGCATGGGTGTACCTTCCACTGAAGCAGAGCTCCGCCAGCTGAGATGCAGGCAGCCCGCCGCTTCTCTCAGGCGAATAGGGTCCGTCGCCGTTAAGTGCATTATTCACATCCACAACTCTCCCCCTGCGGTGAGCGCCAACACTGATCCCTCCGCCCATATGTGCCACCACGAGGTTCATATCCTCATACTCCCTTCCCATCGAGGCAGCATAAAGCCTGGCCACAGCTTTCTGGTTCAGGGCATGGAATATCGATCTCCGGCTTATAAGCGGATGACCCGACAGTCTGGCTACCGGCTCCATTTCATCAACAACCACGGGATCAACTATATAAGCTTTTGCACCTGGCATTGAAGCCACCATCATATCTGCCAGGAGTGCCCCGAGGTTGCTTGCATGCTCGCCGTTAAGAGCCTCAGTAAGATGGCTCTTCATCAGCTCATTAACCTCATAAATGCCCGATTCGATAGGGTTGACAAGTCCTCCCCTGCCCACGACGGCAGAAATCAACGTAAGGTCTGTTCCCTCTGCCCTGAGTGCCTCCATTATCACCTGGTATCTGAAAGGAAGCTGATCAGTCATCCTCCGGAACGCTTCAAGCTCCTGCGAGGAGTGTCTCAGCGTCTTTTCAAACAGCAATTCATTTCCGTCATACAATGCAAACTTGGTGCTGGTTGAGCCGGGATTGACAGCCAGTATTAGTTTTTCTTTCATGATTGTCAGTTTATTGGCTATGCCATCAGGCATGCCAGTGCCACACAATAGTACTTTGACAGTTCGCTTTCACTCCTTGACATGAGAACCACAGGCTTGGTGGTACCGCAAATCATTCCGGCCAGCTCCCCCCCGCCGAAAAGCATCAGTCCCTTGTAGAACGGATTGCAGGCTTCAAGTGACGGAAAGAGTAGTATATCAGCATTCCCTGCAAGCGGGGTATCAACACCTTTTATCTTCACGCTCGATGGGTCGCACGCCAGGAAGAGGTCGACAGGTCCGTCCATGATGCAGGGCGATATCTGTCCGCGCTCTGCCATCTTGCACATCACCGAATAGTCGAGGGTATTCGGGAAATGGCTGCTGACCTTCTCCGATGCTCCAATAAGTGCCACAGAAGGCTTTTCGATGCCGAACCTGCGGGCCATGGAGATGGCATACTCAGCCATTGCCACCTTCTGATCGAGATCGGGGAATGGAATGACTGCAGTATCAGTGATAAAGAGCAATTTATTGTAAGCCGGTATCTCCACGGCGCAGACGTAGCTCATCACGGCCTTCGGAGGCAGGAGTCCCTTCTCCCTGTCCATCACCGCCCTGAGGAACTTATCAGTACCCACCAGTCCTTTCATTACGACATCGGCCTCGCCGGAACGGGTCATGCTGACGGCTAAATCTGCTGCGGTCTTTTCATTTTCCGCCTCGATAATTGTGAAACGGCCGGGATCGGCACCTTTCTCCCTGCAGGTTTGGAGTATCTGCTCCCTCCGGCCGATCATCAACGCCTCAGCGAAGCCCTCACTGACAGCCCTGTAAAGAGAACCGACAGTATTCGGATCCTGTGCCCAGGCTACGGCTATCCTCCTTTTCTTACCGGCTGACCTGACGGTTTCAGCCATCTGTACGAGGCTGGTGATCATCTCAATCTGGTCTTGCGATTGCGGCGGCAAGGAGTATGCTGTAGTACTTAGCCTGGTCGGTGTCACTCCGTGAGGTAAGCACAATCGGTGCCGTTGCCCCCAGGATAACTGCTGCCACACCGGCATGGGCAAAGAAGACGAGCGATTTGTAGAGCACATTACCAACCTCTATGTCAGGCATCAGCAGCAGGTCGGTATCGCCTGCCACATCGCTCCTGATGCCTTTATGTATGGCGCTCTCGAGGCTGATGGCATTGTCAAAGGCCAGAGGTCCGTCTATGAGGCAGTGTCTGATCTGGTCCCTCTGATTCATCTTCGAAAGCAGTGCTGCATCAAGGGTGGCCTGCATGTTCTCACTCACCATCTCCACGGCCCCAAGTACTGCCACTTTTGGCATGTCAATCCCGAGCTTGTTCAGACATGCCACGGAGTTATTCACTATAGAGATCTTATCCTGCAGGTTGGGGGCAATGTTCATTGCCACATCAGTCACTGCAATAAGCTTGTGATATGCCTCTATCTCAAATATCGCAAAATGAGAGAGAAGCGCACCTGACCTCAGCCCCCACTCCTTATTCAGAACAGCCTTCAACAAGGAGGATGTGCCCACTTTGCCCTTCATCAGAATATCGGCCTGGTTGCTGCGCACCATTTTTACCGCTATCTCCACGGCCATATCGGTGTCAGGCTCGTGTATCATCCTCAGTCCGCTGAGGTCGAGGTTGTGATCCGATGCAATCTTCTGCACGGCCTCCTTGTCACCGACAAGTATGGGTTCGATGAAACCATCCCGGGCAGCCATGATAGCTGACGTGAGTGAGTTGTGGTCCTGTGCTGCTGCAAGGACCATCCTCCTGGTGGGCTTGTCAACTAGCAGTTCCTTCAGTTCGGACAGGTGCTTTAAGACCATGATATAAAGGGTTTAGTGATGTAGTTTCTCAACTATTGCTTTAGTATCTGATGCGATCACGAATTCCTCATCAGTCGTGACCACCATTACCTTGACTCTTGAATTGGGTTTGGAGATTATAAGGTCTTTCCCTTTAACACCGTGATTGATGTCGGTGTCTACATCAATTCCCAGGTATTCCATGCCGGTGCAGATCAGCTTCCTTACGTTGAAGTCGTTTTCGCCAACCCCTGCAGTAAAGAGAAGAAGGTCGAGCCCGTTCAGTGCAGCCACATATGCGCCAATGAATTTCTTAATCTTATATGCATACATATTAAGAGCCAGCAGGGCCTTTGGATTCCCTTCATTCGCCGCATTCTCGAGGTCGCGCATGTCAGAGGAGAGCTGTGAGATACCGGCCACACCGCTCTTCTTGTTTATCATATTGTTCACGCCGCTGACACTGAGCTCTTCTTTATCAGCAAGATAGAGAAGCACACCCGGGTCGATCTCCCCGGTACGGGTGCCCATGATCAGGCCGTCCACGGGTGTAAATCCCATGGATGTGTCTATCGATTTGCCGTTCTCGATGGCTGTAATTGAGGCCCCGTTGCCAAGGTGGCATGTGATGATCTTTGATTTATTAAGATCCATATTCAGGAGCTTACATGCTTTTTCGGCAACGAACCTGTGGCTTGTTCCGTGGAATCCGTATTTGCGGATCCTGTACTTCTCATAGTACTCGTATGGTATGGCATACATGAAGGCATAGTCAGGCATCGTCTGGTGGAACGATGTGTCAAAGACAGCTACCTGGGGAACTCCCGGAAGGAGTTTTTCGCATGAGAGGATCCCCTTGAGGTGTGCCGGGTTGTGGAGCGGCGCCAGCTCGGCACAATTCTCTATATCTCGCTTGACATCATTATCAATGAGGACTGATTCCTTGAAGTTTTCACCGCCGTGCGCCACCCTGTGACCTACAGCTTTTATCTCGCCAACAGACTTAATGACACCGTGAACGGGATTGACAAGTGCTTCCATGACCATATTAATTCCAATTGTATGGTCAGGTATGTCAAGAACCACCTTGTAGTTGTCCTTACCTGTGGGCTTATGAGTAAGTATACCATCGGTGATGCCGATGCGTTCAATGAGCCCTTTTGCCAGGACTTCGGCTTTGTTTGACATGTTGAACAGCTGATACTTTATGGAGGAGCTGCCGCAGTTGAGTACAAGAATTGTCATTATCTGGTTATTGTCTGGTGATGCCGGCTGCCTGGTTGGCAGTTATGGCGACTACGTTTATTATATCACTAACCGAGCATCCCCTTGAGAGGTCATTAATCGGTGCTGCCATGCCCTGCAGCACGGGGCCGATTGCCTGTGCATGAGCTAGGCGTTCAACGAGCTTATAGGCTATGTTTCCGCATTCAAGGTTGGGGAAGATTAGAACATTGGCCTTGCCGGCAATCTTGCTGCCGGGAGCCTTTTTCTGCCCTATTGCTTCAATAAGAGCTGCGTCTGCCTGAAGTTCACCTTCGAACATGAATTCGGGTGCCATCTCCTTTGCCATCTTCGTGGCACTCACCACCTTATCTACTAACGGGTGTTTGGCGCTGCCCATGGTTGAGAAGCTTAGCAGGGCAACTTTAGGCTCGACGCCCACTATATCCTTTGTGGTTCTTGCTGTGGCCACGGCAATTTCGGCCAGTTCCCTGTCGGTCGGATCCGGATGAACGGCTCCGTCAGCAAAGACGATTATCCCGCCTGCGCCAAACTCCTTATCTTTCAATATCATAATGAATGCCCCGGAGACAACGGATATGCCGGGGGCGGTCTTGACATACTGGAATGCCGGTCTGAGGACATCACCTGTGGTATTCCTGGCTCCGGCTACCTCGCCGTCGGCATCGCCGCTTTTTATAATCATAACCCCAAGATAGAGAGGGTCTTCAATGAGTTTGGAAGCCTCTTCCCTGGTCAGTCCCTTGCTTTTGCGAAGCTCTACCATAAGGTCGATGTACTGCTCCTTCTTCGGGTGGCTGACAGGATCAACTATATCCGCGCTGCCTATGTTCTTCAGACCAAATGTCTCTGCCATTGCCTTTATCTCAGCAGGATTACCAATAAGGGTGAGGCGTGCTATGTTCTCAGCAATTATCGCATCAGCCGCCTTGAGAGTCCTTTCTTCCGTCCCTTCCGGCAATACAATCCTTTTATTATGCCTGATGGCATTTATTTTAATCTGTTCAAGCAATTCCATTGTATATCAATAATTTAGTTTATTAAACCTGTCGGGATAAAAGTACGAAAAAAGTGCAACCATGCAATTATCAACCACATGATTAAAATCAGATTTTTAAAATATTAGCTGATTTTTTTCGAAAACTGGCTCTCAAGCTCCTTCCGGAAGCTGCAAATCTCTATTTTTGATGCTTTAAATCGCGGCAGATGCAGGGTGATGTTACTACGATGTATTTAGAGGTTCTTGCAGCCTCACTGGAGGGCGAGGTGCGTATTGACAAATCCTCCAGGCTTATGTATGCCACCGATGCCTCCATTTACCGTGAAGAGCCTCTTGCGGTTGTCTTTCCACGCAATAGGGAGGATCTGAAAAAGCTACTCTCCTTCGCCCTTTCAAACCACACAGGCATAATTCCGAGGGCTGCCGGCACTTCGCTTGCAGGCCAGGTGGTCGGATCGGGAATTGTAGCCGATCTCTCACGGCATTTCACACAGATCCTTGAGATCAATACTGAAGAACGTTGGGTCAGACTTGAGCCGGGAGTGGTGCCTGATGAGCTCAATACCGTGCTTCGCGGGTACGGACTGCTATTCGGGCCGGAGACATCAACCTCCAACAGGTGCAACCTGGGGGGCATGATTGGCAACAACGGCTGCGGCCTCCATTCGATTGTCTACGGTTCGGTCAGGGATCACATTATCCAGGTGAAGGCGATATTGCACGATGGCTCGGAGGTGGTTTTCGGGCCGCTTACTGATGAGGAGTTCAAACTCAAATGCAAGCTCGATACTGCTGAAGGTTTGATCTACAAGGATATAGAGAGCATCATGAATGACGAGGCCAGTCGCAACTCTATCATTTCAGAGTATCCTGAGAAAAATATCCCCAGGCGAAACACAGGTTATGCCCTTGATGATCTCCTGTACAGCGAACCATTCACCCGGGGCAGCGGGAGGCCTGTAAACCTTGCGCGACTCATAGCCGGATCTGAAGGCACCCTTGCGATTGTCACCGAGGCGAAGCTTGGACTGGTGCCGCTGCCACCGCCGGTAAAAGCCCTGGCATGCGTCCATCTGCGCAGGCGGGATGAAGCCTTCAGAGCCAACCTGATCGCACTGAAATACAGGCCCTGGGCGGTAGAGCTGATGGATAACAATATTTTAAACCTGGCTGCCACCGTCGAAAGTCAGAAGCGAAACAGGTTCTTCATCGAAGGCGAACCCGGTGCGCTGCTGATTGTGGAGTTCTGCTCTGAGAGCCGCGATGAGATCACTTCAGTGGCAGCGGCAATGGAGGCTGAGATGCGTGAGGCGGGACTGGGCTATGCCTTCCCAGTGGTATGGGGAGGCGATGTGAAAAAGGTCTGGGACCTGCGCAAGGCGGGACTGGGCATTCTTTCAAACACACCTGGCGATGCCAAGCCGATCTCACTTATAGAAGACTGTGCCGTGGCTGTTGAAAAGCTGGGCGATTTTGTGGGTGAGATTGAGGAGATGCTTGCCTCCTACGGTAAAGAGTCTGTCTATCATGCACATATAGGTACCGGTGAGCTGCATATCAGGCCTCTCATCAACCTCAAGGATAATGAGGAGGCGAAGCTTTTGCGCACTATCGGTGAGAAGACTGCCCTGATAGTTAAGAAGTATCACGGCTCGATGAGCGGAGAGCATGGCGACGGTCGACTCAGGGGTGAGTTCATCCCCCTGATAATAGGTGAGCATAACTATGAGCTCAACAAACGGATCAAGCGCAGCTTCGACCCGCATAACATCCTCAATCCCGGCAAGATAGTGCACACCCCTCCCATGGACACCTCACTGAGGTACACCCCTGGCAGACCAACGCCGGAACTGCAGACATTCTACGATTTCTCCGACTCCGGCGGCGTAGTGCGGGCTGCGGAGAAGTGCAACGGGTCAGGCGACTGCCGAAAGAGCAGTGTCATTGGGGGAACGATGTGCCCGAGTTATATGGCCACAGGCGACGAGCGTTTAACAACAAGGGCAAGGGCAAATATTATGAGGGAGATGCTCTATGCCGGGAAGGACAATCCGTGGGACAGCCGTGAGATCTATGAAATACTTGATCTCTGCCTGGCTTGCAAGGGGTGCCGTAGCGAGTGTCCCTCAGGAGTAGACATTGCCAAACTCAAATCGGAGTTCCTGCAGCATTACAACGATGTTCACCCTCCTTCACTGCGTACCCGCCTGATAGCCTCACTGCCAAAGATATACAGTCTCTTTTCGCTGATACCGGGAATCTTTAACTTCTTCGCCACCAATCGCATTACATCACTTATAATCAAGAATCTTTCCGGCTTTGCCACTCCGCGGAGCATACCGGTTCTGGCACCGATGACTTTCAGAAGGTGGCTCAGGAGGAACCTGGAAAAAATCAATCCTGCCGAACCTGTCGGTGAGCTCTGCCTGTTCATAGATGAGTTCACCGATAACAATGATGCGCATATTGGCATCAGTACCGTGAGGCTTCTTACAGGACTGGGCTACAAAATCATAGCTGTAAGGCATGCCGCAAGTGCCAGGACATATATCTCCAAAGGTTTTCTCCGCAGTGCGAAGAAACTGATTATCAAAAACATTGAGACCTTTGCCCCTCTGGTCAGCGCTGAGCGGCCGCTGGTGGGAATTGAACCGTCAGCCATCCTCGGTTTCCGTGATGAGTTTCCGGAGCTTGCGGGCGATGGATACAATGAAAGGGCAATGAAGCTGGCTTCAAGCACCTTCACCCTTGAGGAGTTCATTGTCAGGGAGTTTAAAGCAGGAAGGATTACACGGGAGATGTTCAGCAGTGATGCGGCTGAGGTGCTTGTGCATGTACACTGCCAGGAGAAGGCGATTACCACCTCAGCGCCGGTAATTGAGGCCTTGAGCATACCTGCTGGTTATAAGGTCCAGGAGATACCCTCAGGCTGTTGCGGCATGGCCGGGGCATTCGGTTACGAGAAGGAGCATTATGAGCTCTCGCAGAAGGTTGGGGAGCTGGTTCTGTTCCCGGATGTGAGGGGGGCATCTGATGCGACCATCATATGTGCCCCGGGAACAAGCTGCCGGCATCATGTGAAGGACGGAACGGGGAGGATCGCGCAGCATCCTGCGGAGGTGCTCTTAGATGCGCTAAGGGGGAGGAAGGTCTGAGGTCTGAAGGTCTGAAGTCAAAGGGTCTTGCGGTCCTGCGGTCTTGCAGTCTTGCGGTCAGGTAATCGTAATTAATTGATAGACTGTGGACTGCTTTACCATCCCTGAAATCTGACTGCTGCCTAAATCAGCTCGAAGGGATCGGCGTCCCGCCAAATGGGCATGTCAGTGCGGTATTTCTCAAGTGAATCCATGGAAAGCATGGCTGAAGCAACGCCCTCAACGCCAGGCTCGAGGGAGGCCAGCGTCTCACCGCGGGGACCTATGATGGCCGAATCGCCCGTGTAGGCTGTCCCGTCAGGATTTTCTCCCACCCTGTTGACACCAATAACATAACACTGGTTCTCTATCGCTCTGGCTACAAGCAGGGCCTTCCAGACACTGCTGCGGACCGATGGCCAGTTGGCCGAATAGATGATCACATCAGTGTCGCCCCGGTTCCTTGACCAGACAGGGAAGCGCAGATCATAGCACACCTGGAGATTGAAGCTGAACTCCCGGTAACTGACCACAACCCGTTTGTTTCCACGACTGTATACTGTGTGTTCACCGCTCATCGTATGAAGATGACGCTTATCATAAAAGTTGACATGGCCCTCAGGAGTTACGAGCAGTAAACGGTTAAAGAATTTACCCTCATCTTCAATTATAACTGAACCGCAGATGGCATATCCGCCGACTGAAGCCTTTTCCATCATC
This sequence comes from Bacteroidales bacterium, assembly GCA_041303295.1. Classification (GTDB taxonomy): domain Bacteria; phylum Bacteroidota; class Bacteroidia; order Bacteroidales; family VadinHA17; genus SR-FBR-E99. Next base: position 8,035 of record JBFYPM010000116.1, on the reverse strand, counting down.
CAGCTGACCGTGGGGCCTTTCATGCTCTCAGCAAGAGGTGAAGGGTTCATGGTGAATCCCGTTGTGAACATTTCGGGCAGCACAACAATCCCGCTGCCGGGAGATGCAACTTCAAGCAGGGAAGAAAAATGAGCAAGGTTTGCAGCCCTCTCCTCCCACTTCAATCCACTCTGAACAATTGTCGCGTTCATCATTTCAAAATTGATCTAAAATATATGATGGAACCTCCAGAAAACAGGTTTGATTATGTTAGACCAGGTAATTAAATGGAGGTTGCATAAAACAAAAAACAGGCCCGAAGCCTGTTTTCCAAATATCGTTTTTTCTATTTCCCGGTTGCGCCAGCCTGGTATTCCGTGAAGATTGTGGTTATAAGAGGCTTGTAGAAGAGCCAGAAGAACCTTCTGGGATCGTTTTCATTGTCAGAATAGAGCAAGGCTTTACCGCTTTTCTGGAAATTCTTTAACCTGGCAGTCCAGATAGGCACGGCATTATTGGCGAAATCGCCTGAGAAATAATAAGTACGCTGAACCAGCGGCTCCAGTGTCACTGCAGGAAAGACCGATGTGAGGCTGTTGTCAGCGAGCAGTGAATCACCTGCAGGAGTAGTCTTTAGGACAAATTCGGAGACAACGCTGTTCTGGCCCGGGTCGATTATGTCAAAACTATTTGTAAATGGCATCTCCTGAGGCACATTAAACTGGCCGGCATAGCTTTCGCTGGTTGTTATGAGCGGAAGTGCCGATGCCAGGTGCCTGCCTTCCTCGAGGACGATGATACTGTTCTCCTTCAGGAGTACCACACCTGGCTTTGTGAATGACCAGGGTTCGCGGTACTGCTTCCTGTAGAGGGCTGGCATCCAGCCGGGTGCTCCATCAGAGGAGAGTGTGTCGAGACTGCTGTAATACTGTCCCATCCATCCTGTTGATGCGATTCCCAGGAGCTCCTCGGTCTTGAATCTCTCGAGTCCTGCCGTAGGGTAATCAAATGTATTGTATTCAACAATAACCAGCTTGTCACGCTTCTTCATCTCCGACATTAGAAGATAGTCATTGTTGTTCAGTCCGCCATAGAGCTTGCGCGAGCGGCGTGCCTTCTTTATCCCCTGGTACCAGTCGTTGAAGAAGACCCCGTAGGTGTCAGTATAGTACAGAGCATCATTGTTCTCTGCAAGTTCTATCAGTTCGGTAAGACGGAAGTCTATTTTCCTGAACTGTTTTTCTCTAACCGGCCTCAATGGAACGAATCCGTAATAGTCCTTTGCTGCAGAATAGCTGCCTCCCTTTTCTCCTTTAACAAATCTTCCGTTAGTCAATATGTATACAAACGACTTGTGACCCATTCTGTCAAGAGTGGGAACGGTCTTGTCCAGTATGACAACATCAATCGGCTTTTTTTCCTGGAAAGCCCATCTGATGAAGCTTACAGCCGGAATCAAAAGAAGAACCGCAAGTATGATTAAGGTGATTAGCAGAGGTTTTTTCATAGTTACCGGAATTTGATAATATCCTGTTACTAAACGAATTCTTAAGACAAACAGTATGTGTGGATTGAAATTTAATTGCTAAAAGTATTAATTTATTTCGTCCCGAGAAAATATTTTTCCTGAAAATGGCAAAAAACATAACTCTGCACGCGATTTTATGATAATTTGCAAGAGTAATTTCCGAATAGCTATATGTTTTCAAATCAGCCACTTGCAGACAGGTTAAGACCTAAGTCGCTCGATGAATTCGCCGGTCAGAACCACCTTGTCGGTCCAGACGGTGTTTTGAGGAAGGTAATCGAGTCCGGCAACGTGCCCTCTTTCATTCTGTGGGGTCCACCCGGTGTTGGAAAGACCACCCTGGCAAGGATTGTGGCCTCAAAACTGGAGCGTTCCTTCTTCCAGCTCAGCGCTGTTCACAGTGGTGTCAGGGAGGTTCGGGAGACAATAGAAAAGGCAAGGAGTCAGCAGTTCTTTGGGAAGCCCAATCCAATACTTTTTATTGATGAGATCCACCGCTTCAATAAATCGCAGCAGGACTCGTTACTTGGTGCTGTGGAGCAGGGTGTCATTACACTGATCGGCGCCACAACTGAGAATCCCTCTTTCGAGGTCATATCCCCACTCCTCTCACGCTGCCAGGTATATATACTTAAACCGCTTGATGATGAAATACTAAAAAAGCTGGTTGACCATGCCCTTGCACATGACTATTATCTTGCGCAGTATAAGGCAATGGTTGATGGATACGAGGCTCTGATACGCATCAGTGGCGGCGATGCACGCAAGCTCTACAACGCCCTCGAGCTGGTGGTATCGCTTGAAGCAGAAAAGGGCAGCGAAGAGATAGTCATTACTGACGACCTGGTGCTGAGTCATGTTCAGCAGAACCTGGCCATGTATGACAAGAACGGGGAGCAGCATTTTGACATCATCTCAGCCTTTATTAAATCGCTCAGAGGCTCTGATCCCAATGCGGCGGTCTACTGGCTGGCACGTATGGTCGAGGGCGGAGAGGACGTGAAGTTCATCGCCCGCCGCATGGTGATCCTGGCTGCTGAGGATATCGGTCTGGCCAATCCGAATGCCCTGCTGCTTGCTCAGGCCTGCTTCAACGCCGTCAACCTCGTTGGCTGGCCGGAATCAAGGATAATACTATCGGAAACAGCCCTTTACCTTGCCACCTCACCAAAGAGCAACGCCTCATATATGGCCATTGAGAACGCCATTGGGGCAGTGCACATTCATGGCGACCTGCCTGTGCCACTGCACCTGCGCAATGCGCCCACGAGGCTGATGAAGGATCTCGGTTATCACAAGGATTATAAATATGCCCACGATTTCGAGGGTAATTTTGTTGATCTCAATTATCTTCCTGAGGAGATATCCGGTAAGATATTTTATGAACCGGGGCAAAATGCCCGCGAAGATGAAATTCGTAAACAACTCGCATCCAGATGGCAGAAAATTTATAATTATCGAACAGATGTCAAATAAGATTTTTAGTAAATTTATAGCATGAAAGTCAGTGAACTGAACATTCCGTTTTTAAAATTCATTGAGAGCGGAAATTTTCTTCTTCTTGCCGGTCCCTGTGTTGTTGAATCAGAAGAGATGACTTTCAGGATAGCCGGGGAGTTGGTCAGACTCTGTGAGAAGTACCAGATACCATTGATATTCAAGTCGTCATACCGCAAGGCCAACCGTTCACGACTCGACTCCTTTTCAGGTATTGGAGATCAGAAGGCGTTTGATATCCTTGCCGCCGTTCGGGCTGAATTCTCTGTGCCTGTGGTGACTGACATACACTCGCCAGAGGAGGCCGGGCTTGCTGCAAAATATGTTGACGTACTGCAGATCCCGGCGTTCCTCTGCCGCCAGACAGACCTGCTTGTGGCCGCTGCCCGGACAGGAAAGGTCATCAACATCAAGAAGGGTCAGTTTCTTTCAGGTGCCTCAATGCGGTTTGTTGCTGATAAGATAAGGGACTCAGGCAACGCCGGGGTGATGCTCACCGAGCGAGGCAGCTTCTTCGGCTACAACGACCTGGTGGTTGACATGCGCAACATCCCCGTCATGAAACAGACAGGAGCACCCGTGATAATGGACATCACTCATTCTTTGCAGCAGCCTAACCAGGAGGGTGGCGTCTCAGGCGGACAGCCGGACATGATTGAGACAATTGGCAGGTGTGCCATTGCTGCCGGAGCGGATGGTGTTTTCATCGAAACCCATCCGGAGCCTGCCACAGCCCTCTCCGACGGAGCCAATATGCTCAGGCTTGATCTGCTCGACGACCTGCTTAAAAAACTTACATTATTAAGAACTATAGTTAACTCATTTTAAAAATCTACTAATTAAATCATTATGAAAAAGTCTATTCTCCTTATTTCAGCTCTCCTCATAGCATCAGTCTGCAGTGCCCAGACGCTGAATGAGATCGTAAACAAGTACTATGCAGCCAACGGATCAGAGAATCTTGAGAAGGCCACCACACTGTGCATGGAGGGCAGGGTAAGCCAGATGGGTACCGAGATGCCTATGAGCATCATGGTAAAAAAGCCCAACATGGTGAAGATGGTCATTACCTACAGCGGGTTGGAGATCATTACAGCCTTTGACGGTGAAAAGGGCTTCATGGTGAATCCACTGGCAGGCATGACTGAGCCGATGGAGATACCGGCTGAACAACTCGGTGGCATCCAGGAATACAACATGTTCCGCGACAACCTACTCGAGGCGTTCAAAGCCGGCAGGCTCAAGCTTGATGGTGAGGAGGCCGTTGATGGCAAGCCGGCATACAAGCTGATCATTACTGACGAGGCCGGCAAATCGTCGACAGCATTCGTTGACAAGGAGAGTTTCCTGACCGTCAAGACAGTAGCATCTGTAGAACAGATGGGACAGATGATGGAGGTCGAATCGTATATCAAGGAATACATGGAAGTCGGAGGGGTGAAGTTCGGCAAGGTCGTCACCCAGATGGTCAATGGCATGGAACTCGGAGGCATGACCGTTGACAAGATTGAACTCGACAAGGTTCTTGATGATTCAGTCTTTAAGATCAATTAACCCGGCCATCACACAGGGCAAAACCTTATCATGTTAATTCATTGACATTCAATAGTATATTAAATAATAAAGATGCCACCCGCCGAGGGTGGCATTTTTATTTCAAGGCAGGCCTGTAAGCCGGGTTCTGTCTGGATGCGGCATCCTGCAAGAGGATTATGCATCTGTTCCGTCATTTATCTGGTCCTGCAGTCGCCTGCAGGCTCGTACGACCTACCCCCCGGCTCGGGCGAGCAGCCCTCAGACGCCGGTATACATGGTCTTTCAACCCATCAGGTGTACGGCTCCCTGTGTTACCACCGGGACCGGTGAGCTTTTACCTCACCTTTTCACCAATTCCCCGCCCGGAGGCGAGACTGTTGTTTTCTGTTACACTGCTATACCCTTTCGGATATCTTCCCGTTAGGAAGGATGGCGCTCTCTGTTGCCCGGACTTTCCTCTCCCGGTCGTTGGACCAGGGGCGACGGACCGGCCTGCCAGGCTTCAAAGATACGAACTATTTGCCAATTGTGACGAGGGTGGCACCGCCGAAGCCATAACGGCTGAACGGGGCATCCTGATAATTGCACCTGGGGTACTCTGCGGCAAGGATACTTCTTATCTCCTCCTTCAGCCTGCCGCTGCCGACACCATGAATAAAAACAATCTCGCGCACGCCTGACCTGATGGCGCTGTTCATCTCGCCCCTGAAGCGTGCCAGCTGCCGGTCAATTGCTACAGGGCCTCCCCTGCCGGGTCTGAGATGAAGGTCCACCTCCTTAACGTTCGCTCTGCCGGCCGCAACTCGATATGTGCGATTACCTTTCAATGAGAAAATAGATATCCTCAAAATTAGCTATTTTTGCGCCTCCTGAAAATATGAAAAACGATTACCGGCATATAAGAACTGCTGATTACACCTATAAGCTCCCGGAGGAGCGGATAGCAAAGTATCCCCTGGCTCAGAGAGACGGCTCCAAATTGCTTGTGTGGGATGGCAGATCGATCACTGATAGGGTTTTCAGGGAACTGCCATCGCTGATTGAACCGGAAAGCCTTCTGGTCTTCAACAACACAAGGGTGATCAGGGCCCGGCTGCTCTTCAGGAAGGATACAGGAGCACTGATTGAGGTTTTCTGCCTTGAGCCCGCCAATCCAGGCGAATTCGCACTTAACCTTGCATCTTCCGGTCCTGTCGAATGGAAATGCATGGTAGGTAACCTCAAGCGTTGGAAACAGGGTCCCCTTCAGGCAACCTTCGCGAACGGCCGGAGAAAATACCGGCTGACGGCGGAGAGACTAAGGGCGGAGGGCAATGCCTTTATTGTCAGATTCTCATGGAATGCTGACGGGCTAACCTTTGCCGACATGCTTGAAATCATGGGACATATGCCTGTTCCGCCCTACCTAGGGAGAGCCGATGAAGATAGTGACGTTACATCCTACCAGACCCTCTACGCGCGTGTCAACGGATCCGTGGCCGCTCCCACTGCCGGGTTGCATTTTACCCCGGCAGTAATGGCCGGATTATCAGAGAGGGGTATTGAGAGTGCGGATGTTACTCTTCATGTCAGTGCAGGCACCTTCAGACCTGTAAAATCGGAGCTGATAAGCGACCATATGATGCACACCGAGCATTTTTTTGTCACCAGGGCCACCCTGGAACAGCTCAGAGGCAAGAAGATCACAGCGGTGGGAACTACCACCGTCCGTACCCTGGAGAGCCTCTATTGGCTCGGATTGAGCTCTGCAGAGGGCCATTGGCCCGCAAAGGGGATACCTTCAGTTTCACAGTGGGAACCCTATGAATCCCTTGTCAGAACAGGCACCGAACCTGAAACGGACTTTCTGCAAACCGGAATTGTGTCTTCAGTAGCCATGGATCATCAGCTTCCAGCCATGGACCCAAACGCCGCGATTGACCAGCTCATTTCAGTTATGGACCGGACCGGTACTGAGATCCTTGAAGCGAAAACGGATATCATCATCGTCCCAGGCTACAGTTTCCGTTTCACTCAGAGCATGATCACAAATTTCCATCAGCCGGACAGTACCCTGCTCCTGCTTGTGGCCGCATTTACCGGTAATGCCTGGAGAGATATCTATGATCATGCCCTCTCATCGGGATACCGGTTCCTGAGTTATGGCGACAGCATGCTGCTGATTCGGGATCATGACTGACTGATATTACAGCCAACCTTGTAAAGTAAAACCCCCGTAAAAAACTTCTACAAAAATTTGCACAAATGTAAATTATACGTTACATTTGTTGCTGTATACTTTACATAGAATGGAATTAGGCAACAACATACGAAGGCTTAGGTTTGAGTACCACGAGATGTCTCAGGAAGAGCTTGCGCTGGCAGTGGGTGTTACAAGGCAGACAATCCATTCCATCGAAAGGGGGAAATTTGTGCCCTCTGCGCTCCTTGCTTTCAGGATTGCAGGTTTCTTCGGCAAGAATGTGGAGGAGGTCTTTTATATTATTGACAGCCAGAATAAAACAGAGAGTCAAAGTGTATAAACTATCAGTATATGGCAAAGTCAAATACATTGTCCGGAAAGAGTAGTCAACTGCAGACAGCACTCTTCGTCACCCTGGTATTACTAATCGTATCCTTCCTGTGGATCTTTTACGATTTTTACGCATATCTTGAGATACAAGGAAGATCGGATGCAGTTGAAAGTATCAGCATTTTTATCGTTATCGGATTCGTTGCGCAGGTTCTCCTTTACATCTCATTTGGCATATTTGTCGTGAAAGCGTTCAGAAACGGACTCAGAACTGACAGATTGGTCATTTTAAGTATTATAGCCGGAGTGGTTTCAGCCACCAGTCTACCATTTGATTTCGCAGCAATGGAGGATATAGGTACAGATTACCTCGCGCACGGTTATGGCTGCACCATGGAATGGATATGGCTCTACAGCTCCCTGGCAGTCCGCCTGATTTTCTTCGTGACGGTTTATCTACTTATAATCAGAACATTAAGGGGTATCAGGTCACTGACTTCAACGCGAAAAACAATTGTTGACGAGATCATCTATGAAGTGACACAATATGTAGGCATTGTCTGTGGCCTCATTGGCATAATCTTTACCTCATACGCATATGTCGCCCTTAATGAATTTACCATAAGAAACAGGCTAGTTTGGCTGCTGATTGTCTATTGCCTCGTGATTATCCTGCCCTATTTCGCAATGATCATTTACTGGATCATAAGGCTGGCAGGACGAGCGGAAATGACACTTTTTGACGAAAAGGTCAGGCAGGACATTGCTCAGTCCGGGCTTACCGCGTGGCTTGTTTCGATCCCGGTGATGGTTCTGATCTTTGTCTCCGATTTAGGTAAAACGTTTTCCGTCACCACGTTCATGTGGTTTCCATTTTATCTTTTTTCCTCGTTACTGGTATTCTCAGTTTCATTGCTGGAGAGTTTCAGTAATAGATGACAGGGGCTGATGTCATTTCTTCTCTTCAGCCAACATAAATATCA
>JBFYPM010000115.1:0-3925 GCA_041303295.1 Bacteroidales bacterium | reverse complement strand
CGGTTTGAGATACACCTTCTCCATCATCTGTCCTATTGCTCCGTCAGAGAGTATCATGACAGGGTTCCTGTATTTGAATGCCAGGTCAAAGCTCATCTCAACAAAGTCGGCCATCTCCTGTACTGATGCAGGTGCAAGCACTATAAGATGATAGTCGCCGTGCCCTCCGCCCTTTGTAGCCTGGAAGTAATCGCTCTGTGCCGGCTGAATGGTGCCGAGACCCGGGCCGCCACGTACCACGTTGACGATAAGGCAAGGTAGTTCGGCGCCTGCTATGTATGTTATACCCTCCTGTTTAAGGCTTATTCCCGGCGATGATGATGAGGTCATCACCTTCTTGCCGCAGCCGGCACCGCCGTAGACCATATTTATGGCAGCAACTTCACTTTCAGCCTGCAATACAACCATCCCTGTCGTTTCATAGGGATTGGCCTCCATAAGATATTCAAGTATCTCGCTCTGCGGTGTGATGGGATACCCGAAATAACCGTCGGCACCGGCGCGTATCGCCGCTTCGGCGATAGCTTCGTTGCCCTTCATCAGTCTCAACTCCTTTTCCATTAATTTATTCTTTTCCATTTCTTGTTATCCCACCTTTACCTTGTAGACTGTAATCACCCCGTCAGGGCATACTACCGCGCAGTTAGCACAACCAATGCATGCATCAGGGTTGGCCGCGTAAGAGTAGTGATACCCTTTGGCGTTCACTTCCACTGCAAGTGCCAGTGTCTGGGTAGGACACGTGACCACGCACACCTCGCACCCCTTGCACTTCTCCTTGTCTATTACCACTGCACCTTTTATCTTAGCCATCTCTTCTGTATTAATTCCGTGATAAATATATGATTTACTCCTTTACGGGATTGTTTTTCCTGAACAGTTTCAGTCTCTCTTCAAGCAGGGGAAGCTGTTTCTTTCTGATCTGTGAGACACAGGCTCTCAGTCCTTCATGCCTCTCACTGCCTGTAATATTCAGGGTTATGGCACCTATACCGTAGGCAAGCAACTCCTTAAGGAGTTCTCCACCGCTCATCCCGGGATATGATATTGTAAAATAGAACCCGTCTGCCACTGGCCTGTCAATGTCCATGTCATAGACTATTTTGAAACCGTTGTTAAGGAACAACTCCTTCATCCTGGCCGCTTTCTCTCCGTATACCCTTGTATTGTCGACAAAATTATACAAACCATCGTTCACAGCCTTGAGAATTGCAGTGAATCCGTACTGTACCGAGTGAGCAACACCGGAAGAGAGGGCGTAGAGAGCCCCGAAAATCATTGCCCTGCCGAAGATATCGGTGGAATAGTAGCGGAGAAGGTCAGGATAACGGCGGTTATAAAGGTGGTCTGACATAACCAGGAGCCCTATTCTCTGGCCGGCGTAGCTGAATATCTTGGAGCTTGAAATGAGCAAGATATAGTCGTCACAGTACTTTGCCACGGTTGGCTGGAACGGAGGCACGCCTGGAACCGAATAATTCTCCCGGAAGTCCATACCGAAGTATGCCAGGTCCTCGATCACTATGGCATCATATTTCCTGGCAAGTGTTCCGATAGTGCGGAGCTCATCCTCAGTGAGACAAATCCATGACGGGTTGTTGGGGTTTGAATAGAGTATTGTTGAGACCTTGCCGCACTGGAGGATCGACTCCAGCATGGGTCCCATTTTCTCTCCGCGGTAATTGTATACGTCGAACGAACGGTAATCCTGACCGAGAATCCTAGTCTGCGTCTTCTGTACAGGGAATCCGGGGTCAATGAAGAGGGTTCCCTCCTTGGTTCTGTCGTTTCTGTTAGCCACCATAAAGCTGGCCATCCCTCCCATCATTGCTCCACCTGTAGGCACGCAGCAGTCGGGCTGCACATCCACATCCAGGTAGTTCTTCACAAAACGTGCTGCTTCAACCTTCATCTCCGGCAGTCCTTCGATGTCAGGGTATACCGAGGCAACTCCCTTTTTCAGGGCTTCAATCTCAGCCCTGACACCTACCTCCGCAGAGGGAAGTCCGGGCACACCCATTTCCATCCTGATGAATTCGACGCCGGTCTCCTTAATCAAAACATTGACCAGCTTGACTATCTCGCGGATGCTTGCATAACCAAGGTCTGTTATGCCGCTGGAAGTGATCGCTCTGCTTACGGTTTGATGATTTATGGGGGTGTTTTTCATAAATTTTTCATTTAAAGCCCTCATCTGTGGCACCAAGATAGAAATTTATAAGATATAGTTTGCTGCTATTTGTCATAATAAAAAGTCGAAAGTCTATAACGTCCATAAAGTCTGAAGGTCTAAAGGTCTAAAGGTCGGAAGGTCGGAAAGATTGGCAGTGCTGTATTCTCCATGACCTTCAGACATCAGATTGAGACCCGCAGGGTCACAACCCCGTATCCGCCAGCTGGCGGATCAGACCTCTTCCCGGCTCCCGCCGCCAACGCCAGTATAACCCCTAAAACAGTACTGTAGAGTGCGGCAACCAGTATCCTGAACTCTTCCGGCAGGAGGAAGTTGACAGTTTGTGCCGGTATCCAGAAGAGTGGTATGCTCTTTTTCAGGACGATACCCCACATGCTGTTCCAGTCGATTGAAGCCAGCAGCCTGGTTACATGAGGTACCTTCAGCAGCTTGCGCCTGTCGCCTGCTGCCGCAATAATATGGAGATCACTCACCCTGTGAGTCACCATCAACACCGGGGCATAGAAGATATTCAGGAAAGTGCTGATGGCAAAGGCAAGCAGTACCCTCGCAGTTGTCACAGGACCGGCCATGACCGCTGCCGGGTTCTCCATACCAAAATGCGAGGCAATCAGAGGCACACCTCCGCCGAAGATCATAAAGGCGGCCTTGACGGTCATTCCGAGGAACCCCCATACAACAGCGCGGTAGATCAGAGCAAAGCCTTCAGGCAGGTAAATGCCGCTCCTGATCCTGCTGCCGAGCATCTCACCCATTGTTGCCAGTATGGCAAACTTGATAAAGCTGGCCGTGAACGCCCAATCGGTGCTGAACCAGAGAAAAAATTCATATAGTCTTTCGGATAGAATAAATGGAATGAACAATCCGATAAAAACAATGATAAACAAGATATCTGAGCGTTTCATTATAATTTGCGATTGGCGATTTTAGATTTTTGTTTTTCCTGACCGCAGGACAGCATGACCGCAAGACGGCAAGACCCCTATGGACTACTGCCTACTTCCTGCTTTTGACTGCCGACTGAAGACTGCTGACTCTAATCCGGGCATCCACCGCCACTATCTGCTCCGGTGTACCCAGAAGCGGGTTGATGTCCATTTCACTGATCTCAGGCGCAACTCTTAGCAGGTCAGAGATCGAAGTAATCACCCCGGCGAACGCCTCCTCATTCACGCCGGCGGCACCGCGAATACCTTTGATTATCTTATAAGATTTCAGCGACCTTATCATTGATGCTGCCTCCTGTTCCGATACCGGCACCAGAGCTGTTGCAACATCCCTGAAGACCTCGATGAAAATACCGCCCATTCCAGCCATGACGAGGTGTCCGAACCTCCCCTCCCGTTTGGCGCCGCAGAAGAGCTCCCTGCCGCTGATCATCTTCTGCACCAGCACGGCGGTGACATCCGGCAGCTTCATCATACGGCTATACTCCATCAACACCTCCCCGGCAGAGGAAATGTTTAGCGTCACTCCTCCCATATCAGATTTATGTACTGGTCCGACCACCTTCATCACCACAGGGTAACCCATATCCTCTGCGGCCCTGACAGCGTAATCGGCAGTCAATACCACACTTTCCGGTACCGTGGCAATGCCAGCAGCATTAAGCAGCCGGGTAACTTTTTCAGGGGAGAGATATCCTTCACCTGCACTGTCAATCACCTCTCTTATTGCAACGCGGTCAGCCCTGACAATATCAGCCTCCGTATCTATAGGCCCGGGTGTAGC
>JBFYPM010000114.1:0-12796 GCA_041303295.1 Bacteroidales bacterium | reverse complement strand
GGCCGTGGATAGATCTGAGTGAATTCTTTCTGCGCAGTGGCAATTGTGTCACCTTTGCAGTCAAAAACTATTGCTCTCGAACTCGTTGTGCCCTGGTCGAGTGCCAGAATGAACTTTTTCATTTGGATTATCGTTTGTGATTTTCAGGAAAATTTGATAGGTTTTTGTTTCACTTTTGCATCATACCCAGGTAGTCAATAATCCCACCGTAAATTTTTTCAGCCATCAGCTGGCGGAAGAGAGGGTCAGCCAGCTTCTCCTCGTCTTCGGCGTGGGACATGAAGGCCTGCTCAACAAGAACGGCAGGCAGCTGAGATGCTCTGGTCACGGTATAGTTGAATGACCCTACCACACCGAATTCCGTAAGTCCGGTCTCCAGCAGACGGTCATAGATTGTCTGTGCCAAAGGCGCCCAGAAGGGATTGTGCCAGTAGGTGCTGGTCCCGGCCACGGAGAGATAACCCCTGCCCCCGGCGTTGGCATGAATGCTTATCAGCATGTCAGCACCGGATTCAATGGCTATATTTCGCTTCTCAATCAGGGTCATATCCCTGTCGGAATCGCGTACCTGTACCACCCCGGCACCCATTGCCTCACACAACTCCCCGAGCCTGAAGGAGAGGTCAAGATTGATATCCTTCTCAACCAGCCCAGATAATCCAATAGCCCCGGAATTTGATCCGCCGTGACCTGCCTCTATGGCAATCTTCAACCCGGCGAGTGGCTTTTCAGCTGCCAGGTCATATGCCGGAGGATACTTGATCCGCAGCACGAGGCTCCGGCCGGCAGGCTTGATGTCATAACCCCAGAGATTTTCTCCCTTCAGGTTAACGTAGACTTTAAAAGTCTCAGGGGTAGTCTGCTCCCATGTTAACTTATCAATCATCATGCATCCCTTCCTGTGGGTGACCCATGTCGAGGCTGATTCCGCCCCGTAGAGTGTTATCACCAGCCTCTTCTGGTCAGGATCAGGATAAACCTCATAAGGCACGGGTTCGAGGTAAGGAATCGAAACAATGTCGGCACCATTGGAAGGACTGCATGTCATACTTGTCACTGAGTACAATGGCTGTACTTTCCCGCCACTCATAATCTCAACATCATCCTTATTTATAAAACCGGTCTCCACATTGCTGAGCCTTACCCTGTAGTTATCACCTGTTTTACCGCTTGTCTTCAGTACCACACCCGGTCCGAGCTCAGATCTTATCGGTCCGCCCAACCTCGGAGCACCGAGGTTATATACAAGCCTTGAGTTTTCATTCTTCACCTTCAGAAGGGGAAAATCTTCCGGCTGCCTGACTGTAACAGTCCTGTTAAATCCGGGTATATAATCATCCTTTACCCGGGAGCCTTCTGACGGTACTAACCTCGGGCTGATTGAAAAGCTTCTGCCAGCACGGAGATCGCGCAGAGGGAGCTCCGCCTTGTAGATACTATAATCGTCATAGTCGTCACGCATGCACCTGAGGGAGATCTTACCGGGCTGTATATCTATAAACGCATCCTGTCCCTTCGATCCGGTAAAACTTATGATTACAACCTCCCCTGGTGTCAGTTCCATGTCAGCAGCAGGCTGGAATGACCTTCTGTCTATCCACAGCGGGTAGGCTGACCTGGTCATATCCCTCTTCTCATAGACAAACTCCATCTCATGAGAGGCTGTACGGCCATCGGGATATATCGCTTCTGCCTTGACCGTGTTGACTCCCTCAGTGAATTTAACCGTACTGAAGAATATTCCGGTCTTATACTGCTTCACCTCGGTACCGTTAATTTTCACTGTGGCAGGGTATTCGCTACTGCAGAGAAAGTCGAACTGATGCTGGTTTGTTACCGGTTCCGGCGTCCTGCGGAATTCGACCCAGGGCGATTTGCGTTCCACAGTGCCATCGGGTTTCACAGAATAGCTGTAAGGGACGAACCATCCCGACACCGGGATGACAAAGCTGCAGGGCGATGTAAGCCCGGGGCAGGGATCAGGCGACAGTATCAGGGTATCTGCCTCAGGCATCTCAAAGGTTAACGTGCCATCACTGTCAGTAGTCAGTACCAGTGCACCCTTATTGAGAGAAATCTTCCGGCCTGAATACTCTGCTTCAAACAGCGCCTTCAGGTCAAGCTTAACAACCTGCGGTTTCATATTCTTTTCCGCCATTACAGGAACTGAAGGCTCGGTCAATAAGGGTTCCTGTGCCTTTCTGGTTGTACTGCATCCGGCGAGCATAGCCGCGGCCAGGAGCAGAAATATTTTTATTCTTTTCATCTGTAGAGCAGGTATTTCTGTCTTATTTCCATGAATTCACTGACATCATCCTGGCAGGCTTTTACAACCTCTTCCACGCTGACGCCAGGCTCATTGAGCTTACGCATCAACAGTGGCGGCGACCATACAAGTGAATCCGGACTTGTCTTCCTGTATGCATCAATTATATGGAGTGACGCTTCCACAGACCGGAATGCGGCGGGGTCAGTCAGCATTATCTCAACACCTCCGCACATCTCGTTCCATGGCTTACCTCTCCGGTTATATCCTGTCCCGGCAGAGCGGGGGATGAAGTATACAGGCCTGAACCATGCTCCGCGAATTCCCCTGGAGTTAAGATCCTCCGCAGCCTTTTCAGCATTGATCCACGGTGCTCCTGTAAGCAGGAACGGTTTGGTGGTGCCCCTTCCTTCCGACATATTCGTTCTCTCGAAGAGGCACTGGCCCGGATAGACAACCGCAGTCTCCCAGTTGTCAATATTCGGCGATGGCATCACCCACATCATTCCTGTGGCATCCCACATCATATTACGCCGCCATCCTTTCATTTTAATGACAGTCAGGTCAGCGCCATAGCCTTCAGTCTCATTCCACATCGTTGCGAGCTCGCCGTAGGTCATTCCGTGGCGCAGCGGCAGCCGGTGCCTGTATATACTTATGGTGTCCTGCATTGGTCCCTCAACCACGCGGCCGCCCAACGGGTTGGGCCTGTCAAGGACGATGAACGGGATGCCGGCTTTAGCGCATGCTTCCATGGCCCACGACATCGAGAACTTAAATGTATACCAGGCTGATCCCACGCCCTGGATATCGAACAGCATCACGTCGAGGCTGTCGAGCCACTCCTGTTTCGGAGCCCAGGAGTCGCTGTAAAGACTGTATACCGGTATACCGGTGACAGGGTCAGGATCGCCATTGCTGACTATCCTTCCGTGCATTGCTCCTCTAACACCGTGTTCAGCGCCAAAGAGCGCCACCAGGTTAACACCTTCCGTTGAGGCGAGAATATCAACAACACTCCTCATGTCAGTGCCAACAGCCGACGGGTTGGTTATGAGACCAGCCCTCTTACCCCTTATCAGGTCAAGGTGATCATCTATCAGCACGTTGATACCGGGGGTTACTGCCGGTACTGGAAGCACAGGAGCCTGAATACTCTCATAAAAGTCTGCCAGCACACCCTCCAGGGGAGGCGCATCGGCAATAGAGAACTCCGTAACCGCCATCTTCAAAATGATACTCTCATTTCCGAAACGGTCCACGGCTGAGACTGCTATGCTGTCGAGTTTTACCAGTGCCTGTTCAGTGCTTTTCACATTTTCACGCGGTGTGCGGGAAAGAAAAGTACGATTGGGGATGAATGCAGGGATTGCATCCTGTGTGACAGTATTGCCATGGATATTCTGGTTCCACTGCGTGCCGTACCTGTAATAGACCACCCATCGGCCCACATCGGCCGGGTTTGGATGAGTCCATGATACATGCAGTTTACCGTCCTCAGCTTTTTTTGTAACACCGGGTGCAGCAGGTGCTTTGGTGTCGAGCCATGGCATGGGCGGCACCAGGGCCTTTCTCCTGTATGGGCCTTCAGCCACGGCTTTGACCAGCTCAGGAGAGCTTGCCAGCGGGCCGATGCTCCAGTGCACCACTCCCGGGCTCTCCGGCAGGAGGCCCCTGGTGATCATAATCTGGTTGACAGTCTCATCGGCAGCCCTTGATACAGGCTGAAGGCCGATGCTGATTCCCGGCCAGAGATGGCGTCCCTTCAGATTCTGCTCCTTCCACCAACCCAGCAGTACCGGGTAGCTCTGGGCAATCTGGTTGACCGGCCAGTAAAGCTGTGGCGAATAATAATCGATCCACCCCTTGTTAAGCCAGAGCTTTGCATCGGCATAGAGAGTCTCATGCTGGTTGAACCCGCCTCCGATTGCCGGAGGATTAAATGGCTGCCAGATGCCGAAGGGGCTGAGACCGAACTTTACCCACGGTTTCTCGGCCTTGATGCCCTTGTAGAGCCTCTCAATGAAGACATTGACAGCCTCCCTCCTCCAGTCGGAACGCGACAGTTTGCCACCACCGGCCTGGTAAGCCTGCCAGCTTTTGTCATCAGGAAAATCCTTGAAGTTGTTATAATCGGGATAGGGATAGAAATAATCGTCGAAATGGATCCCGTCTAGATCATACCTGCGAACCAGGTCCATTACCACGTTATATGAATGATCCTGGGTCCCCTTCAGGGCCGGATCCATCCACCAGTAATTCTCAACTTCAAGCTTCAGGACCAGGTCCGGACGCTTCCGGACGATAGACGCATCCGTCACCTCTCCTCCGGCCGGGTGATGAGCACGGTACGGATTAAGCCAGGCATGCAGCTCGATGCCCCTGGCATGTGCCTCATCGATCCAGAACTGCAGGGGATCATAGTAAGGGTCAGGTGCTTTGCCCTGCTCTCCGGTAAGGTAATATGACCATGGCTCCAGGTCGCTCCTGTACATCGCATCACCGTGTGGTCTCACCTGGAATACAACAGCATTGAAGTTGTTTTTATAAAGCAGGTCGAGGAGCTTGATGGCCTCGCTCTTTTGCTCTTCAACGGAGAGACCCGGCTTGCTGGGCCAGTTAATGTTTGCAACGGTGGCTACCCACGCCGCGCGGAACTCCCGTTCAGCCCCGGCTGTGCGGCCGGAAGGATCACCCGTTACGGCAGTCCTGGAAGTTGAACATCCGGCCAAAGTTACCGCCAGCAAGGCTGCGATAACTGATAGTGCTGTTTTTCCTGGCATAATGAATACTATTTATGTGATAGGTTTATACAAATTTAAATAACCTGATCAGGCAGCACCCGGTCAGGTTCAATATTCTTCAGAGGTTTTACAACATACATTATACAAGAGTGACCTCAATACCCTTCTCCCTGATTATCTGTATGATATTTCCCGGGGCATTCCTGTCGGTGATGATGTGATGAATCTTGTTAAGGTTACATATCTTTCCGAATCCCCTCTTACCGAACTTGGTCGAATCCGCCAGGACTATAACTTCCTGGGCTGCATTGAGCATGTAATGATTAAGGTGAGCCTCGGCTATATTGCTGGTTGTCAACCCAAGGTCCAGATCAAGCCCGTCAATTCCAATGAAGAGTTTGCTGCACATCATCTCGGTGAGCAGGCTCTCAGCGTACGGACCGATGACCGAGGCTGAACTTTTGCGCAGCGTACCCCCAAGCTGAATGATCTCTATGTTTGGTTTATAGCTCAGGATAAGTGAGACCTTTACCGAAGGAGTTATTACTGTTATAGGATCTGTTATTGTTATCATCTGGGCAAAGGTCAGGACAGTTGTACCTGAGGCGATGATGATCCTGTCATTCTTCTGCAGTAACCTGTTGGCCGCCTCGGCAATCCTCGTCTTTTCATTGACCTGGACCTTCTCCTTCTCATCTATATGGCGGTCAATTGTAAGCGGGCTGACAGGGCTTGCGCTGCCGTGGGTACGGATCAGCATCCTCCTTTCCTCAAGTTCTTTCAGATCCTTTCGAATCGTAACTTCCGAAACCTCCAGCCGTTCGCTAAGGTCATGCACCCTCACATAACCATCCTTTTCAAGTTCAGCAAGTATTATCTTATGGCGCTGAGCGATGTTTCTCATATTTCCCTGACCGGATGCCGGATTTATTGATTGATAACCAAAGATAACAATAAAAGTAATTCCCGGCAAGCAATCGGAATCCTTAAAAAAGATAAAAATCTTACGTTTTATTACATTTTCTTTCTTTTTTGTTTTGATTTCAAAAAAGGTTGTAATAATTTTACTCTGTTTTCTGACAAAAATCATATTTAAGCTTTTGCAACATTGGAAAGAGAAGATTTTTTACGCGGGTTGAAGGACTCAAAGCAGCAGTGGGACTTCATTATTATAGGTGGTGGTGCTACCGGTCTGGGTATTGCTTTAGACTCCGCATCAAGGGGCTACAGCACTCTCCTGCTGGAACAGTCGGATTTTGCCAAGGCCACCTCCTCACGCAGCACCAAGCTGGTACATGGCGGGGTGAGATACCTGCAGAATGGCGATATAGCCCTCGTGAGGGAGGCGCTGCGCGAGAGAGGCTACCTACAGTTGAATGCACCGCATCTTGTGAAGAACCAGCGTTTCATTATAGGCAATTACAGATGGTGGGAGAAGCCATTCTACACGATCGGCCTTACCTTCTATGATCTTCTCTCCGGAGGAATGAGCCTCGGGCGCTCACTGCCAATGAGCAGGGCAGCCGTGATAAGGTCAATCCCACGGATTGTACGCGAAAACCTCAGGGGCGGAGTCGTCTACCACGACGGACAGTTTGACGACTCCCGGCTGGCTGTCAACCTGATGCAGACAGCTATCGAACAGGGGGCCACTGTTATAAATTATGCAAGGGTAACACAGCTGCTCAAGAGCGCCGATGGCCAGATATCGGGTGTCGTGGCCAGGGATGAGCTCGACGGGGTGAACTTTACGGCAGAAGGAAAATGCATCATCAATGCCACCGGGATCTTCGTCGACAATATAATAAGGATGGATAACCCGTCTGAGAAACCACTCGTCAGACCCAGCCAGGGAGTACACCTGGTAGTCGATAAAAGCTTCCTCGGAGGTGACGATGCCATCATGATCCCCAAAACAAGTGACGGCAGGGTGATGTTCGGCGTACCATGGCACAACCGCGTCATACTGGGTACAACTGACATCCCCGTCAAAGAGTTTGTCCTGGAACCCAAAGCCCTGGAAGAGGAGGTCGATTTCATCCTGGAGACAGCAGGCCGCTTCCTGGAGAAAAAACCACAACGCAGTGATGTGCTTTGCGTCTTCGCAGGACTGAGGCCCCTTGCGGCACCAAAGAACGGCAGCGACGGAGCCAAAACCAAGGAGATATCACGAAGTCACAAGATGCTGGTCTCCCCCTCAGGATTGGTGACGATCACCGGAGGGAAATGGACCACCTACAGAAAGATGGCTGAGGATACTGTCAATGCTGCTGTCAGAACAAAAAAACTGCCTGTGAAGGAATGCCGTACAAAAAAATTGAAGATACACGGCTACTTAGAGAATCCTGACAGGAACGACAGGATGTATATATATGGCAGTGACAGGGAAGAGATAATGAAGATGCAGATCGGGAATCCGGCCTATGCCGAGAAGCTTGACCCTACCTCTGACTTTACCGTTGGTGAGGTGGCTTGGGCTGCGCGAAGGGAGATGGCAAGAACCGTTGATGATGTGCTTGCACGCAGGGTGCGCGTCCTTTATCTTGATGCAAGAGCCTCAATAGACCTGGCTCCGAGAGTCGCCGCCGTCCTGGCTTCCGAACTGGGCAGGGATAAGAAATGGGAGCAGGAACAGGTTAAGGAGTACACAGAGATGGCCAGTGCCTATGTGATGAGCTGAAGAAATGGGCCAATGTGACCGATGTCAGGAAAATGTCACGGTCAGCCATCCGGTTCACAGGTAACAGAATAACAATGATTAAATGTAGAGTCAACCAGTAATAATGAATATGGAAAAATCACGCAACTATCGCTTCGCCAGGCCTGCCGGCACGGTAAGCCTCATGGCACCGGTCGTTACCGGTCTCCTGATGGCCTCATGCAGTGCACGGCAAACAACAGTTCCAGAGAAAAAGCCAAACATTATTGTTATTCTTGCCGACGACATCGGATACTCAGATATTGGCTCATACGGTTCTGAAATCAGGACACCCAACCTGGACAGGCTGGCCGGTGACGGCATGCGGTTCACACACTTCTACAACACTGCACGTTGCAGCCCCAGCCGTGCCTCGCTACTGACCGGGCTCTACCCCCACCAGGCCGCCATGGGCCACCTGGCCACAAGGCCGTTGTGGGATGAAGCCGGATACCTTGATGATCTCAACAGGAATAGCGCAACAATTGCTGAACTGTTAAAGGATGCCGGTTATTCCACATGGATGGCAGGCAAATGGCACCTGTACGGAATGAATGCATCAAATCTCCCGGAGCAGACTGCTATTGACACCAGCAACTGGCCCCTGCAGCGAGGGTTTGAACGCTTTTTCGGTAACCTAAGCGGCTCATGCAGCTACTGGGACCCTTTTTCACTGATAAGCAACAACGACTTCATCGCCCCGGGCGAAAACTTCTATTACACTGATGCTATCAGCGACACTGTGGTGAAATATATAAGGGAACGGGAAGAAGATAAACCTTTCTTCTGTTACGTAGCCTACTATGCAGCACACTGGCCCCTTCATGCCCCGGAAGATGAAATAGCCAAATACAATGGGGTATATGACATTGGCTGGGACTCGCTCAGAGCACAGCGCTTCAACAGGCAGAAAGAACTGGGTGTGGTGACTGAAAACCACAGGCTTACTGACAGGCCGGAATCAATAAAGGCCTGGGAAGATGAGCCGATGAAGGAGTGGCAGTCGCGCCGCATGGCGACATACGCCGCAATGATTGATGTAATGGATCAGGGCATAGGACGTATAATAGCCGCACTGGATGAGAGCGGAGAACTTGATAACACAATTATATTATATATGCAGGATAACGGCGGTTGCTCCGAGCCTGTACTGACCAACAGGATGGCAGAACCCCTGACGGAAGAGCAGAAGGTGCTGAAGCCCTACCCCTATGACCAGATCCTTACCGTCAGGAAACCGGAATACACCCGTGACGGGAGGTTCATCCGCAGCGGCAGGGGTGTCATGGCAGGCCCCGCCGATACATGGGTGGCCTATGGAGAAGACTGGGCCAACGTAAGCAACACACCCTTCAGGCTATATAAGTCGTGGGTCCATGAGGGCGGAATCACAACCCCCCTTATAGTCCACTGGCCTGCAGGCTTGCATCAGAAAGGCGTAATCAACACCCAGACGGGTCACCTCATTGACATCATGCCAACATGCCTGGAGCTTGCAGGAGTGAGCTACCCTGAAGAATTCAACGGCACCGGGGCAACTCCGCCAGAAGGAATCAGCCTGCTTCCCGCATTTGCAGGAAGGAAGCTCGACCGGGAGTTCCTCTTATGGGAACATGAAGGTAACAGGGCCATCAGGATAGACAAGTGGAAGCTCGTGTCAAAGGTCGGCGAACAGATGAAATTCAATCCTGAGGATGAGAATGCCTGGGAGCTGTACGACCTCGAACGCGACCCCTCGGAGACCGAAAACCTGGCCGCCAGATATCCTGACCGGGTGAAGAAGATGGCTGCAAAATGGGAGGAGGAAGCTATCAGGCTGAATGTGAAGCCCTGGCCATGGGATAATCATCTGGAATAACAGGTGGTAACATGATTTAACATAAACTTAATCATAAACTGACCTGAAGGTAACAAAGAATGATAATATTTGGCCCTCCACAAGTATGAAAGGCGAACAAGACAACCTATGAGCATATGATTAATTTTCTGAAACCACCACCCTACAAAGATCCCCTTCCGGAAGAGAAGGTTGATGCCACCTATAAAAGACTACGCCTGCAGGTCTTCCTCGGCGCATTTTTGGGGTATGCGGCCTATTACCTTGTGAGGAAGAACCTCGCCCTCGCCATTCCCGGAATGATACAGCCTCTTGAGAACGGCGGTTTGGGATATACCAAGTTGCAGCTCGGCATCGCCCTGTCAGCCATCTCAATCGCATACGCCTTCAGTAAATTCCTCATGGGGGCCCTCTCTGACAGGTCCGATGCAAGGAAATTCCTGGTGATTGGTCTTGTGTTGTCAGCCTCACTGATGATGTGTGTAGGCATCTTCCCCTTTGCCACAAGTTCAGTGGCCATCATCTTCGCCTTCATGCTTGTAATAGGCTGGCTTGCAGGAATGGGATGGCCTCCCTGCGGGAGAGTCATGGTCCATTGGTTCTCTCACAAGGAGAGAAGCTTCAAGATGGGAGTATGGAATACATCACACACCGTAGGCAGCGGTCTTATGGGCAACCTGGCTGCATGGGGCACACTGCTTATCGGTGGCTTTTTTGTTGCTGACATCGGCGGTGGCGTTATGGTTGAACAGAGCTGGCGAGCCGTATTTGTCCTGCCCAGCGCAGTGGCGCTTATCATAGCACTTTTCTGCTGGTGGGCCCTGAGAGATACTCCGCAGTCGTGCGGACTGCCTTCTATAGACAAATACAGGAATGATATTCCGGCAAAGAAAGAGATGAGTTCCGACAAGAAGATACCCGTGAAGGAACTCTTTGTAAATTATATTTTCAAAAACAAGATTCTGTGGCTGATAGCCCTGGCAAACGTCTTCGTTTATCTTATTCGTTACGGCATCGCCGACTGGGCGCCAACCTACTGTGAGGAAGCCGGTCTGCTGACAAGCGAGCAGGGCAAGATGGCCTTCTCATTGCATAACTATGCAGGTGTCCCCGGGATGATACTGATCGGCTGGATCTCTTCTAAAGTTTTCAAAGGCAGATGCGCACCGGCTAACGTGATCTTCATGATTCTTGTGCTGCTGAGTGTCATCCTCTACTGGCAGGCAGCTCCGGTAGCATCATTCCTCGCAGAGGCATTTTCAACAGATCCTGACTCTACCCGGGTCACGGTGGTCTACTCCGCCCTGATAGCAATCGGTTTCTTTATCTACGGTCCGGTGGCGCTGATAGGCGTTCAGGCCATCAACCTGGTGCCAAAAAATGCCGCAGGCACCGCAGCCGGATTTGTTGGCCTCTTCGGATACCTGATTGGTGATGCACTGCTCTCCAAGGTACTCATCGGAGCTGTGGCAGATAATGTAAGTCTCGGATGGAATGCAACCTTCTGGATAATGATAGTGGCAAGCATTCTTGCCGCAATCTTCTCGGCAACCACCTGGAAAAAAGAAAAAGCAACATACCTCGGATAATAACTGAAAACCCATGAAGCGACTCATCTCTACAGCACTGTTTCTGGTCCTCTGCCTCGAGGCAACCCTGGATGCCCAGAGCTACCGTCAGATCTACGGGTGGTCCGATGAGACCAATGACCAGATTGAGGGATTCCTTAACGGAACCATCCCCATGACCATACGCAAGGTGGCAGTGTTTGACTGCGATGGCACGACCTTCGGACAGGTGCCATTCTACCTGGCTGATGAATCCCTCTATCGCTATGCTGATAATGTGCTGAAAGAGAGGAAGGACAAGGATGCGAAGGAAAAACTGAAAATTCTTGACCGGATGGTAAAGGATGGTGACAATGTAGGCAAACCATATGTTGAGGACAGGGTTCATTTCCTTGCCGGCCTGACACCGGAAGAGATAGAGAGAATCGGCTATGACTGCTACCGCGAATCATACCAGGGGAAATTTTATCCCGAGATGAAACAGCTGATCGCCAACCTTAAGGAATACGGATTTGAAGTATGGATCCTGACCGCCTCACCCGAGATACTCTACCAGAAATTCGTAGCCGAGGAGTTCGGCATCTCAAATGTAAATGTAGTTGGCGCAAAATGCGTGATCAGGGACGGTGTCACCACCGGGGAGATAATCCCTCCCATCCCGCAGGATGACGGTAAGGCCCATACAATAGAGACATTCATCAAGACAACCCCTCTGATAGTAGGCGGCAACAGTCGCGGCGACATGGACATGATCAATGAGTCAGCCGGTCTGAAGATTGTTGTCAATCCTGATGATGTGACTGTGCGGGGCCCGGAAGACGGACCCATGGCCGGCCACACAGTTAAATCCTACTGGGAAAAGGAGGGCGCACTGATAGTTAAATGTGATGATGTCAGGGACCCGAAGGTGAAATTTCACACAGAGGATTGGAAAATAAGAGAGAACAGAGCTAACCCCAAATGAACCATGATGATGAAAAAAGGAGTTGTTTATACAGCCTTGCTGGCAGCTTTGCTTACAGGATGCGCGTCAAAAGATGCACCAGCAACAGGAAAGGTGCAGGATTATATGCCTGAGAACGCAGTGATAGCCCATCGCGGAACCATATACTGGGCTCCGGAGCTTACCGAGGCTGCCTTTCGCTGGGCACGCAACACCGGCGCCGATTACCTGGAGCTTGATGTGCAAAGGTCAAAAGACAGCGTGCTTATAATCATGCACGACAAGACCTTTAAACGTACAACAGACGTGGCGGAGAAGTTCCCCGGAAGAGAAGCTGACCCCATCAGCAGCTTTACCCTGGAAGAGATAATGCAGCTCGATGCAGGCAGCGCCTTCAACAAAAAGAATCCTGAACAGGCACGGCAGAGCTACATCGGCCAGAACGTGCTGGTTTTTGAAGATGTATTCCGCATCGCCGAAGGTAAAATAATAAAACGTGATGCAAGCGGTAACCGTGTCTTCACCAAAAATAATAGTGGCATATATCACTTTGAATATGAAGCCGATCCGGCAGAAAACGGGCACAGGCCCGGGATTTATATCGAATTAAAGATTCCCGATGTATACCCCGGATTGGAGGAGCAGGTATATGATGAGTTGACAAGGTTCGGGTGGAACCCGCTTGAAGGTGATGAAATAAGCGCTGAGGAACCATTTTATAAGGGAGATAAAGTCAACGT
>JBFYPM010000113.1:0-2986 GCA_041303295.1 Bacteroidales bacterium | reverse complement strand
CTCGACATGGGACTGTCAGGGTTCAATAGCAGGGCTGTCTCGGCTGATCCGACCAGGGTGAAGCTCTGGTTCGGCAATGTCCTTCTGCTTCGGCTCCTTCTTACTGCAGCATATTTCCTTGTCACTTTGACCGTGGCAGTGGCTCTCGGATATTCAGGGAGGCAGATCTCCCTGCTTGTGGTGCTGATGGTGAACCAGGTGATGGTTGCAATGATCCTCTGGCTTCGGTCAAACATCAGCGGCATGCAGTATCTCTTCCTCGACAGCCTGCTCTCTGTGGCAGACAGGCTGGTGATGGTCATCATATGCTCGTTTCTTCTCTGGGGAGGAGTGACACAGGATCCCTTCAGGATAGAGTGGTTCGTATGGTCGCAGACAGCTGCCTGTTTCATTGTCATGTGCGTGGCCCTCGTCATCGTGATAAGAAAGGGAGGTATCTCCGGTGTCAGGCCTGATGCACGTATCCTGAAGAGCATAATCACTGCCGGATTGCCCTATGCTGTTGTGGTGTTTTCAATGACACTCTACTGGCGCATCGACACGGTGCTGCTCGAGAGGCTGCTACCCGACGGTGCTCAGCAGGCAGGTGTATATGCCCAGGCATTCAGACTCTTTGACGCCTTTGCAATGATTCCGGTGATGTTCGGAGGCCTGCTCCTTCCTATTATGTCAAAGGAGCTGTCGGCAGGCAATAACATAAAGCCACTGGCCACCACGGCCGGAAGGATGCTGCTGGCCCCGCTTGGCGCAGGGGTAGTGACCCTTGCCTCATTCCCGGGCGAGATACTTGACATTCTGTATGTTGCACCGGCCGCAGGCGCTACGCACGCCTTCATACTCCTGATGCTCACGCTCATCCCGGTGGCCATAATATACATCTTCAGCACAATGCTTACAGCGGCGGGCAGCTTCAGGCTTCTGGGACTGATAACCGTGGGAGGAATGGTTCTTAACGTCACTCTTAACCTTGTTACAATTCCATCTTATCAGGCCGCAGGGGCAGCCTTTTCAGCGCTCGTCACCCAGGCTGCCGTGGCGATTGCATGCGTTCTGGCAACGGAAAAGACCATGTTCAGGACCGTGGCCGCACAGAGCTTGATGCTTTATCTTCTCATGCTGGTATTAACCTTTATTGCCGGCCGGTTATTAAGGCTGACAGGCATGCCATGGATAGCATCAGGGGCTTTGCAGTTTATCACCGGCCTGTCGGTTGCATTGGCCTTCAGGATGATTGAGCCTCTCAAAAGCCTGAAACTGATACTTGAGAGGCCCGATTCTACATAAAAATTGTTATTTTTGGCTCGGATTATACAATGTTGTGTGGTATGAAGGGATTGTTTACAGGTATTTTCCTTGCACTCACGTGCTCGTTCGCTTTTTCACAGAAGGCCTATAACCTGTCGCACCAGGTTCTTGTGCCGGCAGGCAATCTTGTGACCCTGACCGGGAAAACTTACCAGCAGACGGTTGGCGAGACAGCCGTGGAGGTGTCACTACCATCCTTCTACAATATTTCCCAGGGGTTTCAGCAGCCAAGATTCATTCCTGCAAAATCTCTTCCTGTACGCGAAGGTAACGGGGTCGATTTCTTCCCCAATCCGCTCACTGAAAACAATTATCGGGTTTTATACATCAGGATGTACGGCATCCTGGCCAGGCACTACAAGGTCACCGTCATCAATCTTATCGGTTCGCTCATGTATACAAAGGATCTGGATCTCTCGCCCGATCATGATTACATAATGGATATAGACATGGCCCATTATGCGAACGGGATATATATAGCAACTGTAATAAGTTCAGACGGTGTTATAAACAGGTCATTTAAGATTGATAAACTGTAAAGCGAAAGTTATGAGAAGGGTCTGTACTTTAATTCTGGCAATTCTTACGGTAATAATTGCCGGAACACAGATTACCGGTGCACAGAATACTGTCCCCGGAGGCATCAATTACCAGGCGGTAGCCCGTGACAATGACGGAGATGAGCTGGTTAACACGGATATTGAGGTCCGGTTTTCGATAAGAACCACCTCTCCTTCCGGACCGGTGGTCTACCAGGAGGTATTTACAGGTGTAACGACTTCAAGATACGGTGTCTTTTCACTCATTATCGGTAAGGGTGATCCCGTCCTTGGCACTTTCACCGGGATAGACTGGTCCACAGCGAACCATTATCTTCAGGTTGAGGTCAAGTTTGAGAATATCTTCATGGATATGGGCACCATGCAGTTCATGGCAGTTCCCTATGCGCTCTATGCCGCCAAGTCTCTTGAGCCGGGCCCGCAGGGACCTCCTGGGCCCCAGGGCGTACCAGGAGACCCCGCCACAGATGACCAGCAACTCTCATTCAACAGAAACTCAAGAGATTTATCTATCTCCGGAGGCAATACAGTGAAGCTTGACACTGAGGTGGCATTCAGAGCACTTAATTCACTTGAGATCAATTTGCAAAACGAACAAGAAGTCAAAATAATCTTTGATGATTGTACCACAGCTCCAAATTTCAACATCGGAGACCACTACAATACAACATTAGGTGAGTTTAAGCCACCTTCAGATGGGATTTACACTTTTAATGTATCGCTAAGATTACCATCTAATGCGACAGTTATTCTAAAAGTAGATGATCGGGCGGAAACACTGATTTATTCTTTTACGGCGCCTGGCAGGTATATGGGAAACACGACCCTTAAGCTTGCTTCATCAAATATTGTGACAGTGTGGATAGTACAAACTAATGGTTATACTATTCCCCTATCAGCAGGAGGCTATTTTTCAGGTTTCAGGGTGTATTAAAAACACTGTTTTATCGTTCCCGCTGTGGTGCAAGCTGTTTTGCCTTTACTTACCTGCCTTCCTAAGGACATTCCACATCGGTACTTTCTTCATGTATTCTGAATAGTCGTTACCGAACTTCCTAATGTTGTATTCACTTTCCTTCCTGGCTGCCATCCAGAAGCAGAAAAGTGATAAGAGGCTTAGG
>JBFYPM010000112.1:0-4827 GCA_041303295.1 Bacteroidales bacterium | reverse complement strand
CCAGCGGCACCTTCTGGCTCTCTGCCACACCGGATGTTCCCGGGTCAATCGGCTGGGGCGCAGCCCTGACACGCATAGCGACATGGGTACGACTCTATGATAAGACCGTGAAGGACACGATGTTATACATCAATACACATTTTGATCACATCAGCGACTCTGCCCGGGTGATGAGCTCGGGGGTGCTGCTTGAGAAGGTCAGGGAGCTGGCAGGGGTTAATGACTTTGTGATCACAGGCGATTTCAATGCGAAGCCTGAAAGTCTCGCGATTTCAAGGATGACAGAGGGTGGGTTTGCAGTGGATTCATATACAATTTCCGAGACACCGCCGCAAGGCACGAGCTATACCTTTAACGGATGGAGTGACGAGCCGGGTGAAGGACGGATTGATTATATCTTTATCCGGAATGGGATGAAGGTCTCTTCACACGCAACGCACCGCGTTATTGAAGAGGATGTTTTTATTTCGGATCACTGGCCGGTAACAGCGAGGATCAGGCAGTAGGCAAAGGTTAAAGGATAAAGGTTATTGGATAAAGAATTGTTCAGGCAATTGGCAGTAGAGGGGCGATCCGTCAGCTGGCGGAGACGAACCGAACCGCCGGATGGCGGTGAGATCGGCGAAGCCAAATCCTGACCACGAAGTGCGTTGGGAACCCAATGCCCTTTCGACCTTCAGACATTTAACTTTACGGACTTTCGACTTTCTCAGGACCTTCAGACTCGGTGGCTTCAGGCGCGCTTGCGGTAAGCCCTGATAGCCAGAGTAATAAAGGTAAGTGCAAGAATTGTGAGTGCTCCCATATCATGGGCGATATCCTGGAAGCCCGATCCTTTCAGCATAACCATCCGGTTTATCCGCATCAGGTAGGCCACCGGGTTCACAAGGTTGAACTGTTGCGCCCAGCGAGGCATGCTCTCGGAAGGGGTGAAGATGCCGCTCATCAGGATGAAGATCATCACAAAGAAGAACGCAATAAAGAGGAACTGCTGCTGGGTGGAGGCCATGGTTGAAAAGAAGAGCGCCAGTCCAAGCACCGCCACGAGGAATATCGCCGCGCAGGCAAAGAACAGCAGGAGGCTTCCCTCGAAGGGTATATCAAAGGCAATCCATCCCACGGTTAGCCCCAGTGCCAGGTCGAACAGGCCGATGATAAAGAACGGTATGACCTTCGAGGCTATGAGCTCCCATCTCTTCACGGGTGTGACGTTAATCTGCTCAATTGTGCCGATCTCCTTCTCACGTACAAGGTTTAGCCCGGCCATGAGGAGCCCTATGGCGGTAATGAGGATAACCAGTATGCCCGGAAGCATATAATATTTGTAATTGAGATCAGGATTATACCAGAAGCGGGACGACACGCTGATACCTGGGATTGCTGACGGTGCAAGGCCTGAACTGATGATCACATCACGGTTGTAATCTCGTACAACGGAAACAAGGTAATTCCAGCCCAGCTGTGCGCTGGTAGCGTTGACAGCGTCAGCGAGCACCTGCAGTGTCGGCTTGCCGAAGCCTGCAAGGCCCTCTGAGAAATCGTCAGGGATGATAAGGACAATGTCGGCATCGCCTGACAGCAGCAGTTGATCGGCACCGGCCTGCCCGGCAGCAGCCCCTATGATACGGAAGAAGGAAGAGCCGCTAAGTTTGGAGATTAGCTCCCGTGACGCAGGCGACATGTCGTAGTCGGTCACCGCAAGGTCAATGCGCTTGATCTCAAAGGTGATTGCCGGCACCAGGATAAGCATCTGTAGCAGCGGTACTGCAATTATAGCCCTGGCCATGAAGGGATTACGGCGTATCTGCCGGAACTCTTTTTTCAGAAGGAAGAGTAGCTTTCTCATTTTTCTCCCTCCCCGAGCCTTACGTTGAACTTCCTTGCGCTTAACGCCATGAAGAAGACTGTCATGATCACCAGGATGAGCGTTTCCTTCCATATATAGGCGAATCCCGCTCCCTTGATCATGATTGAACGTATGATCTCCACGAACCATCGTGGCGGCAGGATCATGCTCACATAATCATAGATCTTCGGCATGTTCTCAATGGGGAAGATGAATCCCGAGAGCAGCAGGCTGGGCAGCATGAGCGCCAGGAATGAGATGAAGATGGCGTTTTCCATCTTCTGCACGGAGGATGAGACGAAAATCCCGATCGACAGTCCAAGAAGAATATAGAGCATCGTCTCGGCTATCAGCAACGCGATACTCCCCTTCACAGGGAGACCAAAGACGAACCAGGCCATCAGCAGGATGACAATGACATTCACCAGTGAGAGGAAGAAATAGGGTGCCACCTTGCCTATAATTATCTGCCAGGGCTTCAGGGGAGATACCAGCAGTACCTCCATGGTGCCGAACTCCTTCTCGCGCACGATGGTGACCGATGTCATCAAAGCAGTTATGAGAATAAGTATCAGTGTAATAACACCCGGTACGAACATATAGTAACTTTCAAGGTTTGGATTGAAGTACATCCTCACCTCCTGATTTATTACAGGCATCCCCTGGCTCACCTGCCGTGTCAGTTGTGCTGAATAATCGTTTATGATGGCCGTGGTGTATGCCGTCACCAGGCTTGCCGTGTTTGGCTCGGAGCCGTCGGCGATGATACTTACTGTTGCATTGCCTTCACGGGCAAGTGAGGTGCCAAGATTCGCAGGGAATATTATCGCGGCCTTTATCTTTCCCTGTTTGAAGGCGGGGTCGATCTCCTCATATGACCCCAGGTTGTATTTTACTTCGAAGAATTCGGATGCCTCAAGCTTATGTGTGAGTTCTGCGGAGACCTCGTCCCTGGCATTGTCGAGGATGGCTATGCCTGCGTTGGTGAGGTCTGTTCGCACCGCATACCCGAAGATGAGTATCTGCGCTGCCGGTATACCGAACAGGATTATCAGCGTCCGGTAATCGCGGAAGATATGGAGGAACTCCTTTTTTACAAATGCCATGAACCGCTTCATGATGTCACTGTTTTTGGTCTGGCAATCTTCACGAACAGCTCTTCTATGGTCTGTGTCCCATATTTCTCACGCAGTGCGGCAGGGGTGTCGAGGGCAACAATCTTTCCTTCATTCATAATGGTGATCCTGTCACAGTATTCGGCCTCGTCCATGTAATGGGTAGTAACAAAGACAGTTATGCCCCTTGAGGCCGTTTCGTAGATCATCTCCCAGAACTGCCGGCGGGTGATGGGATCAACTCCGCTGGTGGGTTCATCCAGGAAAACAATCTCAGGGTCGTGGAAGACTGCCACGGCAAATGCCAGTTTCTGCCTTAATCCCAGGGGCAGCGATTTTATAAGCATGTCTCCTTGCTGGATGAAGCTGAGCCTTGTGAGCAGCTGCTCCCTGCGGGGACGGATCTCTTTCATCGTCATGCCGTAGATGCCGCCGTAAAGTTCAATATTCTCGCTTACTGTAAGATCTTCATAGAGGGAGAAGCGCTGCGACATATAGCCTATGCGTTTCTTTATCTCTTCAGGACGGCTGGCATCAATGCCGGCCACGGTCACCTTGCCGGAGCTGGGGCGCGACAGTCCGCAGAGGATCCTGATAGCCGTTGTCTTGCCCGCACCGTTGGCACCGAGGAATCCGAAGATCTCTCCCTTATAAACATCAAAGGAAAGGTGGTCATTTGCCACGAATGACCCGAACCTCTTCACCAGCTCTTTTACTTCTATGACTTTCTCCTTCTCCATCATTAATTCTCATTCATACTTCACTGACCTTCATCCGCCAGCTGGCGGATCAGACCTTCAGACCTCCTTCTTCATCAGTTCAAGGAAGACATCCTCGATGCCGGGGACGATCTCTTTTATTGTTGCGCCGGGTAGGCCTGCCGACGACAGCGCTGCTGTCAACTGAGCCGGATTTGTTCCCTCAGGGAGGGTTATGTGGACAGAGTCGCCGAAAGGCTCAGGGCTCAGATCCAGGGGTTCAGGGGAGAGAGCCGGGATGACAGAGCGGAGTGCAAGGAGCAGCCTGTAGCGGTCGGGGTGGGTGACGGCAAACAGTTTTTTGCCGTACGACCGGCGTATTTTGTCGGGGGTGTTTATGTCCAGTATCCTGCCCGCCTGAATAAGTGCGATGCGGTCACAGCGCAGGGCTTCGTCCATGTATGGTGTCGAGACGATGATTGTGATGCCTTCTCCCTTCAGTCGTGTCAGCATCTCCCAGAACTCCGTGCGTGAGACAGCGTCGACGCCCGTGGTGGGCTCGTCGAGGATCAGTATTTTGGGCTTGTGGATGAGCGCACAGGAGAGCGCCAGTTTCTGCTTCATGCCTCCGGAGAGGCGTCCGGCCTGCCGCTTTTTAAACGGTTCTATCTGTTTGTAGATCGGCTCAATGAGCTGGTAGTTCTTCTTAACCGTAGTTCCGAAGATAGTGGCATAGAAATTCAGGTTCTCTTCCACGGTGAGGTCATGGTAGAGGCTGAAGCGCCCGGGCATATACCCGATGTGGTTACGCAGCTCACGGTACCGACTGACGGTGTTGAGTCCGAAGAGGGTCATCCTTCCGCCAGCCGGGATGATGAGTGTGGCTGCGATGCGGAAGAGGGTGGTCTTGCCTGCCCCGTCGGGACCGATGAATCCGAAGAGCTCTCCCTCTCCGACGTTGAATGAGAGGTCGTCAAGAGCGGTTACCCTGCCGTACCTGTGGGTAATATTATATGCCTCCAGGGCTGCCATATCATTCGAATATTGCGTCTCCGGGCATGCCTGCCTTTATTGAGCCGTCGTTGGGGACTTCAATTGTCACAGCATAAACGAGTGTAACACGTTCCTCCTTTGTCTGGATGATCTTTGGAGTGAACTCAGCTTTTTC
>JBFYPM010000111.1:0-13838 GCA_041303295.1 Bacteroidales bacterium | reverse complement strand
AAAGCAAAAATTCTTCTTTTCATTCTTTTATAGATTTTTTTTATTGGTCAAATGGAACTTGCATGAAATATTATAATCATATCCTTTTGTGATCTCTTGTTCAATGCAGGTTTCATATAATTCAATTTAACTGTTGTTCATTCATTAATTAAAAGCCGGGTTCCAGCAAGTCAATGAGGCTTGTTCCCTTAGACGTTGAAATGCCTCTCAGGTAGTTGATCATGATGTTCCTGATCAGGTCGCGCTGCGTGAACTGCTCGGGCGGGAAGAGTTTCGAGTCACCTGTAAGGTTCCCGAGTCCTGATACTGCCCTGCTTATTATTTCAACATCAATATCCTGCCTGAAAAATCCCTGTTCTATCCCGGCCTTCAGCAGTTTCCTTGTTCCATCATAATCAGGATTGTCACAGGTGGCCTTAATCCGCTGAAGAACTGCATCATGATACTTGCGAAGATCAGAACCTATCAGTGGGTTCATTGATGCCATATGCTCGCGGCTTATCCTGAGCAGGGTAAAGATTGCCTCCATAACATTGGATGAGGTTTTCATTATGTTCTCAACCACCTCCTTCTGCTTCCTGATCATGTCATTCATCACGGCAAAGAGCAGTTCATCCTTGTCGCGGAACCTTTCATATATGGTTCTCTTTGACATTCCCAGATGCGTTGCGATATCATCCATGGTAACAGCCCTTATACCGTAGGTCCGGAACAATTCTGCAGCTCCGGCTACAATTCTGGCATCATATTCTTCTGCTTGATTCATTCTGTTAAAGGAAATCGGGCGCAATATTCAGAAAACTTTTTCGGTTTTGCAAGTTTTTTCTGTCAATTTATTGTTAAATATCGCCGGATGGCCGGAAAATGCCGGTGAATGGCGGAGCAGTTTTCATTTCTTTTGCTTGCCCAAAAGAAACGAAACAAAGAAAAAGGCAGCCACAGATCTTTTTCGGGAGATCCATTTTTTCAGCTGCACACGCATTACAACTCACCCGACTGCTGAACCCGTTCTGCAATAGCTAATCATAATCGTCAGCGTCGGGATCAGACAGTAATGCTTACTGCAGTCCTCCCCTTCGCAGCTTTAAAATGGCTCTCTCTTTCCGAAAAATCTCTGAAGGCACTTCGTTCAAACTATACATACTGTAGTTCAATCCAAAAGACCTTTGGACCTTTGGACCTTAGACCTTCAGACTTTTGACTTTATGGACTTTCGACTACCCACCGGCTACCTGAACAGATAGACCGTGCCCCTATACTCGCGGCCCTCGTATTCTGCATCATCATACCCTGATGCCCGCAGAACAAAGTAGTAGGCACCCGGCGCAGCCCGGCGCTCGGTGTAATTGATCTTTCCGTCCCACCCCTGCCAGCTCTGCAGGTCCTCACCATCACCCTGGTAGTAATAGATCCTGTGGCCGCTCTTGGCAAAGATCTGAAGGTTCAGGAACTTTAACGATTTCTTGTCGGGTATGAAAAAGTCATTTATTCCATCGTCATTGGGAGTGAAAACATTCGGTACCTGGAGGGAGGATGGCAGCACTTTTATCTTCACCGTTGCTGAATCACGGCATGTAAGGTCACTCTCTATGGTCAGGGTAATGGTGTATTCGCCGGGTATATAATAGGTATGAGAGCCTGGGTCAATCATCGTTGAGACCGAATCATCGCCAAATTTCCAGGTATATTTTGTTCCCCTCACCGATTTGTCGGTCAGGGTTACTTCCAGCGGTGCTTCACCCTCGGCAGGTTCAGCAGTGAACTCAGCCTTCACGTGGATCGATTCATAGTCAAATGATGATGTGACAGAACATCCGAAGCTGTCAGTGACTTCAATCATGTAGCGGACATCTTCCAGCGGAGGAGAAAAGGTCACCGGGTCCAGTTCCAGGTCCGGAAAGGGTATGATGGATGAAGGCAGTGATGACCAGAGGTGCCTAACACCGTTGGGAAGACGCCTGGATACGTTTGTGGACGGGTCATAATAAAAAAAATGGTCAGGGAGAGCGGTGCCGTCGAGAGCAACATAGTCGCACGTATAGTGCAGCAATGCTGCACCCGCCACAGGCCTGTCGAGATTGACCCATGCATACAGTTCAGCACTGTATCCTCCACCATCACTGATGTTCACCCTGTAACCTCCTTCGCCCAGGCCGGTAGCTGAAGAGGTCACACCTGTCTCAGTCTTCACCGGTATCGTATAGCCTCCGCCGGTCTGGTCATGTTTTGTCCAGACAAAGTTGAACGGAGCCGTTCCGCCGGGACTGGCAGCAACGAGACTGCCGGTAGTGGTACCGTTGGTGTTGCAGAAGATGAATACAGGATCATGCCTGGCGGTGGTCGGGTAATCGGTCATACGCATGGCATTACTGCCGGGAGCGGTGATCTGCGCCTGCAGTGCCAGCGGTAACAGGATGATTATGAAGGCAAGGTATCTTGACACACCTAATTAACGTATTAACTCACTGAAATGATATGCAAACCTAATAAAAAATGCCGTTCTTTGGGGCATTAAAATCTGCATTCTCATTCATGTTTGGGGAGTATCTGAAAGAGCTTAACGAGGCGCAAGAGGCTGCCGTCGTCAATACGGAGGGGCCCGCCCTCGTCATTGCCGGTGCCGGATCGGGCAAGACAAGGGTCCTCACCTACCGCGTGGCGCATCTCCTGGCAAAGGGGGTCCCTGCTCACCGCATCCTGGCCCTTACCTTCACAAACAAAGCGGCCGGGGAGATGAAGGAGAGGATCAGCCGGATAGTCGGTCCTGAGACAGGCCGCAGCCTCTGGATGGGAACCTTCCACTCCATCTTCGCCCGCTTCCTGAGGCGTGACGGCCATTACCTGGGGTACAAAGACAACTTCACGATCTATGACCAGGACAATACCCGCAGCCTGATACGCACAATCATTAAGGAGATGAACCTTGATGACTCGGTCTATAAGCCTGCCTCAATAGCTGGCAGAATATCGCATGCAAAGAACAACCTCATCACGGCCCAGCAGTATGGTTCGGTTTCACAGATCACCGAGTCTGACAAGGCATCACGGGTGCCCGAGGCTGCTGCCATCTATAAAAATTATGCAGCCAGGTGTTTCAAGGCAAACGCCATGGATTTTGATGACCTCCTGATGAACATCAACATCCTGTTCCGCGACTTCCCGGCGGTGCTTGATGAGTACCGGAACCGTTTCGACTATGTGCTTGTGGATGAATACCAGGACACCAACTACTCACAGTATATTATCGTTCACAAGCTCTCGGAAAAGCACCGTAACCTGTGCGTTGTGGGCGATGACGCGCAGAGCATCTATTCATTCCGCGGGGCACGCATCGAGAACATCCTCAATTTCAAGAACGACTATCCTGATTACCGTCTCTTCAAGCTTGAGCAGAACTACCGCTCCACCCAGACAATTGTCAATGCCGCCAACAGTGTCATTGAAAAGAACACAGGGCAGATTAAGAAGACCATATACTCAAAAAACGACGAGGGGGAAAAGATAAGGGTTGTACAGACTACAATCGACAGTGAGGAGGGCATTGTCACTGCTTCGGATATTTTAGACACTCGTATGCGTGAGCGACTTGACTGGCAGGATTTTGCGATTCTATACCGCACCAACGCCCAGTCACGCATCTTTGAGGAGATGCTTCGTAAGCGAAATATCCCCTACAAGATCTACGGCGGGCAGTCGTTCTATGAACGCAGGGAGATCCGTGACCTGATAGCCTACCTGAGGCTGGTAGTCAATCCGGACGACGAAGAGGCTCTCAGGCGTGTCATCAACTATCCTAAGCGGGGCATAGGTGACACTACCGTGCAGAAGCTTATGGAGCTGGCGAGAAGCATTGATACAAGCATCTGGTCAATTATAACCTCGCCTGAGCTGAGCGCCCGGTACCTGGCTCCCGCCCTTCGGGCAAAGGTGAGTCTCTTCACGGGACTGATGATGCCAGTAATGGCAGTGGCGGAGACAGCCACTGCATATGATGTAGCCAGCGGCATGGCCTCTGCAAGCGGTATCATCACCGAGCTTAAACAGGGGCAGGTGCCTGAAGAGATAGACAGGCTCGAGAACGTGCAGGAACTGCTGAACGGCATCAAGGAGTTCACCGAGGCGGCAGTAACCAACGGCGACCCGGCTGGTATCGGCACCTGGCTGCAGTCGGTCTCACTCCTTACCGACCAGGACAGGGAGAAGCCGGAAGACAGGGATAAGGTGACGCTGATGACCATCCACTCGGCAAAGGGACTGGAGTTCAAGTATGTTTATATTGTTGGACTGGAGGAGAACCTCTTTCCTTCAGCCATGAACCTTTACAACCCACGTGAGCTGGAGGAGGAGCGGCGGCTGTTTTATGTAGCCCTGACGAGGGCCTGCAGGCGCGTCACACTTAGTTATGCCCTGAACAGGTACAAATGGGGTTCCCTGGAGAGCAGCTCTCCCAGCCGCTTCATAGGTGAGATCGAAAGTGAAGTTCTCTGGTATCCGCAGACAGGCGGAAGGCCGTTCGGACAGAGAGCGGGATCTGACACCCGGCCAGTGGCAGACAGGAAGGAAGTTTTCATTCCTGCCCCGCAGACCAGGAACATGACAAGGGTGCGTGACGTCCACGCTCCTGTAACATCGGAGAGTAATGCCGGGCTGGTGCCGGGCGACAGGGTTGCGCACGAACGATTCGGAGAGGGTGAAGTAATTACTGTTGAGGGAGAAGCCCCCAACACCACCGCCGTAATTGAATTCAAAAACGCCGGAACAAAGAAATTGCTCCTGCGGTTCGCAAAACTGACAAGGATCTGAGGGATCTGAATAAGCAGGCCTGCCTGAAGAGTCTTATCTACTCTTCTGTCCCCACTTGCCCATATCCATCTGTATGAGTGACACCCCGGCAACGGATATTGAGTGGGTTGCGTTCAGGTCAATTTTGGTCACCTCTGATTTTGTAGTCAGCTTGCCCTTTTCATAAGTCTCTGATGCCATTATGGCTCCCTTGATTTTTCCCTGGCCGTATCCACGGGGTACTCCCTGCTGGTTTCCCATAAATTTCTTGTTACCGGGGAGCTTAAGGTCATCTGTAGCCCATACATTTGAAACCACTTTACCCTCTTCTTCAGTCACTTCATATTCATCGCATCGGTATCCGCAAATTGTCTTCGTACCTCCTGTTTTGCGAACCGTGACAGCATCCTCTGTCGCGGTGACCTCTTCACCTGTGTCCGTCATAAGAGAATCAGGTATGGTCATAATCATACCCGACTTCCCTCCTTCCATGACTGCCCATGTAATCACCACCATGTTTTTGGAATCTACTATTGATTTAGCGTTGAGTGATTCACCCGCTTCATCGGTGATTGTCTGACTCTCCATACCTATGTTGCCCTCTGCGGAATCAAACCAGATGCTTACATCCATATTACCTTCGGGCTTGCCCTTATCGTATAACTCTGTCTTCATCTGCAACATACCTTTGAAGTGATAGTTTTGATCATACCTGGCCGTCACCTTGCCTACACCGAGTTTTGACATGTCGAACTGCCTTTCTGCCTCCGCAGGCTGGTTATCCTGCACAGTGGTATCTTCAGCAGTTTCCGGTCCCAGAGCCTTGTTTACTGTCTCCTCAAGTTTTTTCTTCAGTTTGCTGCCGAGCTGTGCCTCTGCATTGAAGGGAAGTAAAAAAGCCGCTGACAGAATAAGAATGATTCCTTTTTTAATCATGATTTTGCTTTTATGTTTTCACCAGGTAAAAATACCAAAAAAAGGCCACCTGGTCATTTTCTTCGGAGCGGCATTTTCAACTAAAAAGCGGAACTGAAAAAAGAGAGCCGGCATGATCTGCCGGCCCTCAGCCAAATTAATTTAAATTCAAATATTTACATGCTTATTATTTTACATGTCTGCCTGCGGTGCATCGGTCTGAGGAGCATCGGTCACGGAGACCGGCTCAACCTGGTAAAGCCCTTTGTCGATAAGTACCGACTGGTAGAGGGTTGCATATGCACTCTTAACCCACATATCTGCAACAAACACACCAATAAAGAAGCAGATAAACCCGGCGATATAGATGAAGAAGGCGACAAAACCCATCAGGAAGATCTTCCAGCCGTGGCCGCGGGTAAGCCTCCAGCTCTCCTCAGCAGCCTTGATCGGATCAAGATCCCTGTCCATCACAAGGTAAGCCGTGAAAGCCAGACGGCATCCGATGATTATTCCGGGGATGAAGAGACAGACTACGCCTATACCTACAAGGGCAGTGACCAGAAGGTTGGCAAGCACTATGTTGAGGTAGTTCCTGCGGAATCCGTTTATCAGCATGTCGAAGTCGGGCGTGATGCCACGCGCTGCCTGCACGAACATCATCTTGGCCCCATACCTGAAGACAGGCCTCAGCAACAGGGCATACATAATGGCAAGCAGTCCAAGGAAAGCGGCTGCAATGCCAATAGCACCAATCTTGAAGAAGTCATCCATTTGGAAGGGTATTTTGTCAAAATCGAGAGCGTCGACCTTCCAATTGCTGTGCCCGAAGAATGGCATCGGGCCACTGATAATTGCAAGCACTATGACAACCAGCAATAACCGGAGAAAATTGTCAGTCATCACCTTCCACCCGGTTCCATATGATGCTCCGAAGGAGGGTACATAGCGGTAAATTCTTTTCGTTTCCATTTTCATTTGCTTTTTACTGTTCAGAAAAAAAATGTTTGTTGAAGCAAATCTATGCCGGTATGCTGACCCGGAATTCATACCTTAGTAGTGATTTTTAAAAATACTACTTAAGTATGTACTGCACTACTTTGGTAGTGACTGTTTGTCAATGTATTACGAAATAGAAGGATGGAGCAGATAAGCCTGGTCATATTTATTTTCTCCGCAGCGATGGCTGCCGGAAGCATTCTCCTGGTATCAAGGCTCCTCGAAGAACACCAGGCACCATTTCTTCGGTCGCTCTTTTATCACAATATATTCATTGCAGCATTCGGTTTTTACGGTATATGGGGACAGTTCATAATTGTCTTCTTCTCAGGCAGCAGGCTTGCACCGGAAACCTTCTCCACGGTGTCTGTAATCTCTTTGCTGCTCGGACTCCCGTTCCTGGTCTTCGGCTGGATGATGCTCCTGAAGTTCGGGGCAGAGGCGGCAGGATTTCGTTTCAGGAAATACTCTACTTCTTTGTTTTTGCTGGTCAACTTCGGAATAATCATCATACTTGGATTTGTCATCAGGGA
Organism: Bacteroidales bacterium; assembly: GCA_041303295.1. Classification (GTDB taxonomy): domain Bacteria; phylum Bacteroidota; class Bacteroidia; order Bacteroidales; family VadinHA17; genus SR-FBR-E99. The sequence continues at coordinate 6,609 of JBFYPM010000111.1, read as the reverse complement.
GATGGTCTTCAGTGAGGCCCTTCCACTGTTCAAGTACTACTATTCCGCCGCTGCGCTTTTATATTCCGCAGCAACAGCCCTCATCCTCATAACGGGAAAGGCCGATTCGCCCGGAAGGCATGACCGGTATTACCTTGCGGGAGTGATTGCTGCCGGTGCCGTCATGCAGGCAGCTGTACTTCTCCTCATGCCCTATTCTGTCTGGATGGCCCTGATCTTTGTCTTTCTCCTGTTTGCAGTGATAACGCTTCTTCCCCTTTATCTCACTTACCAGGCAGTTCTAAAGCCCTGTATGCCTCCTGATCCGCTGCAGCTACCTCATGGCATGGAGGATTTCATAAGGAGGCATGAGATCTCATCCAGGGAAGCGGATATCATAGCCGGGATATGTAACGGACTGAGTAACCAGGAGATAGCAGACAAGCTGTTCATCAGCCTCCAGACTGTTAAAGACCACACCTCCCGGATCTACTCAAAAACCAACGCCAGGAACAGGATGCAGCTCATGACGATGGTCCGTGGCCTGTTCAACATGCCGTAGCCTGCAGACCTTTACCTGAATGATATACCCAGCAGGTCCTCAAGCTTTTTCCCCGGTGCAAACAGTTGGTAGGCAACCGGCCATACCTTCAGAAGGCAACTGTCCTGCCTGTCTCTTATTACAACTGCCAGTTCATCAGCGATATCACTGTTCTCACCGGCCCCATACCTGTACCCTGTCAGTGCCATTATCTGTGCGAGATCATTGTAACGGCCAAGGTTCTGGGTGATCACATCAAGCTTCTTCTCGAGAGACTTCACTGCCGACGGGTTCAGGTGTCTGAAGTAGTATAACTGGTACATGAAAGTCTTTGATTTCTTCCTGAACTCATGCACCAGGCGTGACTTCACATTATGCCGGCACTCCAGATATACCCCTGCGGCGACCCGGTAGTTACTGTCCAGCTCCGTTAGCAGGAGCCGGAAATCAGGATCGCCGAGTGCAATGAACCTCAGTCTGTGCTTAGTCTTACTCAGTTGTGCAGTCACCTGGCTGATGGCTGCTGCCTGCACACCTGCTTCGTTCCATGTCATGTAAGGCTTGCGCAGCAGGCTCTGCAGCTTCTCATTATCATGCAGTCTGACGAACAGGTCGGGATTATCCTTCTTCAGTGATTTAGCGGTCTTGCGAAGCACGGCCGTCTCCCTCCAGGTTGAGAGTATCCGGCCCATCTCCCTACCGGCAAGATACTCCCTGCGGCAGACAGCTTCATCAAGCAGGGGCCTGATAAGCCTGATGGCAGCGCGGTGCTTCTTCATCATCACCCTTATATCATGGATGGCATCATCACCGGGTACAGGCTGCTGCCCAAGAAGATCAAGCGACGCTGTGATAAAACCGGTCATTGATGACTTGATATCCTTTATCTTTCCTTGTTCTTTTGCCGTCATTTAACTCTGTTAATAGCTTCATAAAGTTACATAATTGTAACAAATTTCCGAAAGGGCCTTCCATGCATTAATTAATTTTGTCCCAGCCTATTCGCCGGCAGAGGATCGCTTTTCGCCTTTGATTTTTTCATACTTTTGATAAAGGATAAACATAACCACAATGGCTAAATCAAATAGTAAGAACAGCAGGCCACAGAAGATTGGCATTCTGACGGCTGGCGGCGACTGTCCGGGCATCAATGCAGCAATCAGGGGTGTAGGCAAGACTGCCATAGTCAAGTACGGGATGCAGGTCATAGGCATCAGTGACGGCTATGCCGGGTTGATCCACAAGGAGTACAGGGAGCTGACTGAGAGTGATCTCTCCGGGATCCTGACCCTAGGGGGAACCATCCTTGGCACCTCGCGTGAGAAGCCCTTCAAGGGCAGCGGCAAGAAAAAGGATGAGATACGCAAGCCCATGCTTATCAAGGAGCACTATGAACAGATCGGGCTCGACTGCCTGGTGTGCATCGGCGGTAACGGCACGATGAAGACGGCACATATGCTTGCAGAGGAGGGCCTCAACGTTGTGGGAATACCGAAGACAATAGACAATGACATCTGGGGAACGGACATGACCTTCGGGTTCGATTCGGCGGTGAATATTGCCACTGAGGCTATAGACCGCCTGCACTCCACGGCCAACTCGCACAAGAGGATCATGGTGATTGAGATCATGGGCCACAATGCCGGCTGGCTCGCTCTCTACTCCGGGATGGCGGGAGGCGGCGATGTCATCCTAATTCCCGAGATACCGCACGATGAAAAGGTTGTGATGGATTACCTGAAAAAGCGGGCGGACAACAACAAACCATACTCCATAGTGGTTGTGGCCGAGGGAGTTGCAATACCGGAGGGTGAAGACTCCCCGGCAAGATATCTCACCAGAAGGATACAGGAAGTGACCGGACTGGAAACAAGAGAGACGGTTCTTGGTTATATACAGAGAGGCGGATCCCCCTCACCCATGGACAGGGTGCTGGCATCGCGGTTCGGCGCAGCCGCTGCTAACCTGATAGCAAAGAATGAGTTCGGCAGGATGGTGGCACAGCGCAACGGCGAGATTACTTCGGTCAGACTATCCGAGGTTGGCGGCAAAACAAAACTGGTTGGCAAGGATGACCCGATGGTCAGACAGGCCAGGGAGATGGGAACCTGCTTCGGTGATCGATGATTAAATTGTAAATAAATGAAGAATTCAGGGAACAGTGACAACGGGAAAAGAAAGCTGATTTTCATAAGGCACAGTAAGGCAGAAGAACAGCAGCCGGGATTGTCTGACTTTGAAAGGTCGCTGACGGCCACGGGAAAACATCATTCAAGACTCATGGCGCAGATCCTGAAGGAAAAGAAGGAAGATCCGGGGATAGTGATTAGCAGCCCGGCATTCAGGGCTCTTGAGACTGCCCTTATTTTCTGCAGGGAATATGACATCAGTCCTGATACGATCCGGATATACTCCGGGCTTTACTCCGGGATGGAACCCGGGGAGTTCATTCCATTCCTGAGAAAGCAGGACGATAATGAGCATACTCTCACTTTCTTCGGTCATAATCCGCTAATAACAGAAATGGCCGCCTTCTTTGCCTCTGATGAGCCGGAAGTGCTTCCCAAAACAGGGATATTCTGTGTCTCTTTTGAGGCCACCAGCTGGAGTGACGTTGAACCCGAGAGCGGCAAGACTCAATACTTCCTTACTCCAAAATCACTCCTATGAACAGGGCATATATTCCAAAGGAGATAAGCTGGCTTTCATTCAACGAGAGAGTCCTCCAGGAGGCGGAGAACAAAGAGGTACCCCTCCTTGAGCGGTTCAATTTTCTTGGTATATATTCAAATAACCTTGACGAGTACTTCAGAGTGAGGGTGGCCACTCTAAAGAGACTCTCTCTTTTCGGAAGCAAGTCAAAGACCATCTTGGGATACAGCCCGAAAGCTACCTTGAAGAAGATACAGGAGATAGTCCTCGAGCAGAATGAGAGATTCGAAGAGACCTATTCCGACCTGCTACGGGAGCTTAAAAAGCATAAGATCCATTTTGTCAATGAGCAGCAGATGGATGACGCTCAGGCCGCTTATGTGAAGAAATACTTCCACAAGGAGGTGAGGACAAGGCTGATGCCCCTCATCCTTACCAAGGAGAACAAGCTTCCCAACCTCACAGATGATGCAATCTATTTTGCCATCATGCTCAGGAACTCCGCCACCGAAAAGAAAAGATATGCACTGCTTGAGATCCCCCCGTCAAACATACTGCCCAGGTTCATACAGCTTCCTGAAAAGAACGGGATAAGGTACGTGATCTTCCTTGATGATGTTATCAGGTCGGGGTTAAATGAGATCTTTTATATTCTCCAGTTCGATGATCTGACGGCATACACGGTCAAGCTCACCAAGGATGCAGAGCTTGATATAGCGGATGACATATCAGAGAGCTATATTGACAAGCTTTCAAAGAGCCTGCAGCAGCGCCGGAAGGGTACCCCGGTCAGGTTCGTCTATGACAGGAACATGCCTCCTGAACTTCTGAAAATACTTACGAAGAAGATGAACCTTGGCCCGGATGATGTCCAGATACCCGGAGACAGGTATCACAACTTCAAGGACTTCATGAAGTTTATTGAGATGGAGAAAGAGGGACTGAGCTATCCGAAGCTTCCCCCTGTCAGGCATCGTGATATCCACTACGGCAAGAGCATCCTCTCCGTGATCAAGAAGAAAGATGTATTGTTCTACTTCCCCTATAACCCCTTTGATCATTTCATAGACCTATTGCGTGAGGCATCGATTGACCCCTATGTAACCTCTATCCAGATAACACTTTACAGGCTGGCCACAAACTCCAGCGTGATCAATGCCCTGATGAATGCGGCCCGGAACGGCAAGAGCGTGACCACTGTGGTTGAACTCCAGGCACGGTTCGACGAGGAGGCTAACATCCTGTGGGGTAATAAGTTGCTTGATGAGGGTGTTAAGGTAATCTATGGCGTACCCGGACTGAAGGTTCACTCAAAACTGTGCCTGATAACCCGGGTGAAGGGTGAGGTCACCCAGAGGTATGCAGCTCTGGGCACCGGTAACTTTAATGAGGCAACAGCCAGGATATACACTGATCATCTTCTGCTGACATCTGACAAAAAGATTACAAACGAAGTGCTCAAGGCCTTTAATTTCTTCATGGCCAACTACCGCAAGGATAAGTTTTACCACCTGCTGATTTCTCCCTTCGGGCTTCGCAACAAGCTTGCTATCCTGATAGAGAACGAGATGAAGAATGCCAATGCGGGAAAAGAGGCCTACATTTATATCAAGATCAACAACCTCACCGATGATGATATAATCTCAAAACTTTACAAGGCTGGAAATGCCGGCGTAAAGATCAGGCTTATAGTGAGGGGAATGCTTTCGCTGGTGCCGGGGGTTAAGGGAGTCAGCGGGAATATTCGCGCAATTGGTATTGTTGACAGGTTCCTTGAACATTCACGGTTTATGATCTTTTGCAATGGTGGTGATGAGCTGGTCTATATCACCTCGGCAGACATCATGCCCCGAAACCTCGACCGGAGGATAGAGGTCACCTGTCCTGTCTGGGACCCCGTCCTGAAGAAGGAGATCACAGATGTATTTGACATACAGTGGAATGATAATGTCAAGGCCCGTCTCTATGATGAGGCGCAGTCAAATAAGCTAGTCAGATCCGGAAGCACTCCGGTGCGTTCACAGATTGAAATCCACGGTTATATATCGAAACTCAACGGTCAGTCTCAGGAGGCCAGACAGGAATGAACCGGGGCGGCCTTCTGTGCTTCGTTCCTGCTTCGAAAGCATAAGCCATCTCTATGAGCAGCGGTTCGCTCCATGCTCTTCCGAAGAATGAAATCCCAACAGGCAGATCTTCAATGAATCCCATTGGAACCGTAATATTCGGATAGCCTGAGATGGCTGCCGGTGAGGAGCTGCTTACAAGGTACGAATCACCGTTGATAAGGTCTGTCTTCCAGGCCGGTGATCCGGTAGGTGCAATAAATCCGTCAAGTTTATTTTCCGCCATCACCCGGTCAATGCCCTCCTCCCTTACAAGACGGTTCATCTTTTCAATGATATCAAGGAATTCCTGTGATTCAACACTACCCTTGGTCTGTGCTTCGAGCAGCAGTGCCTGGTCATAGAAGAGCAGTTCCACAGTGTCAGCATTATTGAATGCTATCAGCTCCTCAACACTCTTCATGGGGGCGTTCTCACCCAGCGAGACAAAATAGTTGTTAAGTCCGTCTTTGAATTCCCATAGGAGAACCTGGAATGAAAGTGATCCGGCTTCCCTGTCATAAAGACGGTCTATCTCAATCACCTCTGCCCCCTGGCTCCTTATATAATCAACAGCTTTCTGCATCAGGGTATCAACTTTGTAATGCTGCCCTCTTGCCGATGTATACCAACCGAGACGTTTGCCGCGCAGGCCATCCTCTTTCAGGAAGGGTGTATAATCATTAAGATACTTACTTTCCGAGGCAGCGGTCTTGCTGTCTGCGGGATCAATCCCTGTAAGGACTCCCAGGGCCGTTGCTGCATCGCGTACTGTGCGTGCCATCGGGCCGGGTGTGTCCTGTGTGAAAGAGATGGGTACTATGCCGCTGCGGCTGAGGAGGCCGACTGTAGGTTTTATACCAACGATGCCGTTGGCTGTTGAGGGACATACAATAGAGCCGTTTGTCTCGGTGCCAATGGCTATCATGCACAGATTGGCCGAGACGGCCACCCCTGACCCCGAGCTTGAGCCGCACGGGTTACGATCAAGGATATACGGGTTTTTCGTCTGTCCGCCCACGCCGCTCCATCCGCTTGATGAGAGATTACCGCGGAAGTTGGCCCACTCGCTCAGGTTGGCTTTGCCAAGGATGACGGCGCCCGACTCACGAAGCTTCTGTGCCACAAAACTGTCTTTCAGCGGATGCGATCCGCGCAACGCTCGCGAGCCGGCGGTCGTCTCCATGCCGTCATGCGTGTCTATATTGTCTTTCAGCAGCACCGGGACACCGTGCAGCGGTCCGCGCAGCTTGCCTTCACCCAGCTCGGCATCAAGCTGTGAGGCAATAGTCATGGCGTCAGGATTGATCTGGATGACGGCGTTGAGCATCG
>JBFYPM010000110.1:0-25424 GCA_041303295.1 Bacteroidales bacterium | reverse complement strand
ACCTGAGAGGGGACGCGACTCGGAGAGCATCTTTGCCCTTGGAAACGGCATGATGGGGCAAAGAGCCAACTTTGAAGAAACATATTCGGGCGACACCCTGCAGGGAACATATGTGGCAGGTATTTACTACCCCGACAAAACTGTAGTGGGCTGGTGGAAAAACGGCTACCCCGAATATTTTGCCAAGGTACCCAACGCACCCTCATGGACAGGCATCATCGTCCGTGTAGACGGTGAGGAGCTTGACCTTGCCCAATGCAGGGTCAAGAGCTTCCGCAGGGAGCTCAACATGCAGGAAGGGGTTCTTACACGGTCCTTTACTGCAGTTATGCCCTCGGGAAGGGTGGCAACGGTTAACACTAAAAGGTTCCTCTCTATGAGTGAACCCGAAAAAGCTGCCATAAGATACTCAGTACAGATAACAGGCGGCAGCGGAAAACTGGAGATCATACCATGGCTCAATGCTGACGTCCACAATGAAGATGCCAACTATGATGAGAAGTTCTGGGAGAACGAATCCGCAGAACATGACGGTATAAGGACAGTAGTCATTGCACAGACACGCAAGACAGCATTTGTCGTTGCCACTGCCATGGAGAACATCTTCGCCCTTAACGGCAAGCCTGTCAAGGGCAAAGCAGTCATTGCCACAAATGATAAAACGGCCCGCTGTGCCTTCACTGCTAATTATAATGACGGAGACACTGTGGAGGTTTCAAAATATGTGGCTGTTCTCTCCTCATTCAATCATGCTTCAGAAGGACTGGCACCGAAAGCCATGTCAGCTGCCGGAGATGCCGCAAAAAAGGGATTTGATGCCATGCTCACCGATCATAAAAAAGCATGGGATAAAAAATGGGAACACGGAGACATTGTAATCAAAGGCGATATTGCAGCACAGCAGGGCATAAGGTTTAACATCTTCCAGCTGAACCAGACCTATACCGGTGACGATCCCCGTCTCAATATAGGACCCAAGGGATTTACCGGCGAGAAATACGGCGGCAGCACCTATTGGGATACTGAGGCATTCGTATTCCCCTTTTACCTCAGTACCGCCGACACCCATGTTGCACGCAACCTGCTGTTATACAGGTATAAGCATCTTGACAAAGCCATCGCTAATGCCCGGAAACTGGGATTCACCGGAGGAGCAGCTCTCTATCCCATGGTCACAATGAACGGCGAGGAGTGCCACAATGAGTGGGAGATCACCTTTGAGGAGATTCACCGCAACGGTGCCATCGCCTATGCCATATTCAACTATATCAGGCATACCGGTGACCAGAATTATCTGGCAGAGTATGGCCTGGAGGTACTCATTGCCCTCTCTCGCTTCTGGGCACAGCGCTGCAACTGGTCGCAGGAGAAGAACCAGTATGTCATCCTCGGTGTTACCGGCCCCAACGAATATGAGAACAACGTAAACAACAACTGGTATACAAATACCCTGGCTCGCTGGACTTTGAAATATACCGCTGACTCACTTGCATCTCTTAAAGCCGACAGTGAGGTAAGGTACAACTCAGTAGTGGCCCGTACCAGGCTTGACACACAGTGTGAGCTTAACCTGTGGGAAGAGATAATTAACAATATCTACCTGCCGGTTCATTATGACCTGGGCATCTTCCTGCAGCAGGATGGCTTCATGGATAAGTTCCAGCAGACCGTCACAGACCTCCGTCCTGAAGAGAGACCCCTCAACCAGCACTGGTCGTGGGATCGTATCCTTCGCTCAGTATTTATCAAACAGGCTGATGTACTTCAGGGTATCTACCTGTTTGAGGAGGAGTTTAACGAGGAGACCATCAGGCGTAACTTCGACTTCTATGAGCCACGGTGCGTGCATGAATCATCTCTCTCGGCCAGCATCCACTCTGTGCTTGCCGCAAGGCTTCACGACATCGAAAGAGCTTATCTGCTCTACCTGCGTACTGCAAGGCTTGACCTGGACGACTACAACCGTGAGGTGAAAGACGGACTTCATATAACCAGCATGGCGGGCACCTGGCTGGCCATTGTTGAAGGATTCGGCGGTCTGCGGATTTCCGGTGACAGGGTAAGCTTTAACCCTGTAATACCTGCTGCATGGAGCTCATACTCATTCATCATCAGGTACAGGAACAATCCGCTCAGGGTTGAGGTAAATGGCTCCGTTGTTAATGTGGTTAACCTCTCTAAGGCAGACATTCCTTTGGAGGTATACAGCGAGAGGCTGACCCTTCAGTCAGGAGAAACAAAGAAATTTAAAAAATCATGATGCGACTCAGACTTTGCATTTCGGCACTGTTTCTGCTTGCGTTTATGCCTGCAGGAGCTCAGATAATTGAACATGTAGATCCGCCATCGTGGTTCACCGGTATGAAAGAAAATACTGTGCAGCTGATGGTCTACGGAAAAGGTATCGGTGCATTTGAAGTTAAGACAGACAACCCCGCTGTTTCCGTGACCACACTGATCCGTACTGAAAACCCCAATTATCTTTTCGTAAACCTTAATATCTCCGATGAAACCCATCCCGGTACAGTCAGACTGACCTTCATAAACGGTAACAAACAGCTGATGCATGACTACCCGTTATACGGGAGGCCTGCGGGACCGGCAAGGGGATTCAACAGCTCTGACGTTATCTACCTGCTTATGCCCGACCGTTTTGCCAACGGCAACACCTCCAATGACAACCTGGAGGGCATGACTGAAAAGGCAAACCGGAGTAATCCCGGCGGCAGGCATGGCGGTGACCTGAAGGGAATAAATGACCACCTTAACTATCTCAGTAATCTGGGCGTTACAGGTATATGGCTGAATCCATTCCTCGAAAACAACCAGCAGCGCTCCTCCTATCACGGATATTCAACTACCGACTTCTACCGTTCCGATCCCCGCTATGGGTCCAATGACGAGTTTAAAAAGCTTGTCTCAGATGCACATGACATGGGGATGAAGGTTGTCATGGATATGATATTCAATCATACAGGCTCCTTTCACTGGTGGATGAATGATCTGCCATCAACCGACTGGATACATCAGTTTGATGAATTTACCCGCACCAACTACAGGGCTTCGACATACATGGACCCCTACGCGTCAGAGCATGATAAAATGATAATGGAAAAGGGATGGTTTGACGTGACCATGCCCGACCTTAACCAGAGCAATCCTCTTGTTGAGACCTACCTAATCCAGAACAGTCTCTGGTGGATCGCCTTCAGTGACCTTGACGGAATCCGCATGGATACATACCCCTATCCGCAGCCTGACATGATGTCAAGGTGGGCTAAGCGCGTTGAAGAGGAGTTTCCCGGTTTCTTCATCGTGGGAGAGGTATGGTATGACCTTCCTTCCCAGACCTCCTACTGGGCCCTTAACAAGAAGAACAGCGACGGTTACCGTTCGAACCTCCCCTCACTGACGGACCTCCCGCTGTGCTTTGCAACGCACAAGGCATTTACCAGAGTGGATGACCCGACCGGCGGACTGTCTGAGCTTTACAATCTCCTTGCTCAGGACTTCCTCTATCCCGAACCTTTCAGGAACGTGATCTTCCTTGATAACCATGACATGACAAGGTTTTTTACTGAGACCGGCAAAAGCCTTGACGTATATAAAATGGCCCTTAGCTTTTTAATGACCACCAGGGGGATACCCCAGCTCTATTACGGCACCGAGATCGTTATGGACGGCGATAAGAGCAGGGGTGACGGCTTCCTCAGGGAGGATCTCCCCGGAGGCTGGCCTGAAGACACAAAAAACGTCTTCACAGGAACAGGGATGACAGATATGGAGAAGGAAGCTCTGGACTTTACAAAGAAGATCCTCAACTGGAGGAAAGCTAAAGAGGTCATCCATACCGGAAAACTTAAGCACTATATCCCGGCAGACGGCGTTTACGTTTACTTCCGTTACAACGTCAATGAGAGCGTGATGGTGGTACTCAACAATAATGACAAAGAGAGCAAGACCCTGCAAAAGTCAAAATACGGCGAATCACTCTCCGGTTTCACAAAGGGGTTTGATGTGATCTCCGGAAAGGCCATTGAAGACCTGACATCATTTAAGATAGGACCCAAAACTGCAATGATAATTGAATTAAAATAATCTGATCATGATGAAAGAGCACATTTTTAAGATCATCCTTCTTGTTGCCGCACTGGCCATTGTGGCTGTGGCATGCAAGCCCCGGGCGGCCGCTGTGATAGAGCCGCTGAAGACTACGGTAAAACACGCCGACTGGACCCGCAATATGGTCCTCTATGAGATCAATGTAAGACAATTTTCACAGGAGGGAACATTTGCCGGTGTTGACAGCGCACTGCCTCAGCTGAAGGAGCTGGGAGTGAACGTACTGTGGTTCATGCCTATCTATCCCATCGGTGTGCAGAACCGCAAGGGTGAACTGGGAAGTTACTATTCCATTAGTGATTACATGGGTGTTAATCCGGAGTTCGGTACCATAGATGACTTTAAGGCACTTGTTACCAGGGCTCATGAGATGGGATTTCATGTGATCCTTGACTGGGTGGGTAACCACTCTGCCTGGGATAACCCCCTTGCAACACAGTACCCCGAATGGTACGAAAAGGATTCAACAGGCAATTTTGTCTCTCCCTTCGACTGGACCGACGTAATCCAGTTTGACTACACAGCTGAACCTCTGTGGGATTACATGGTTGGCGCCATGAAATACTGGGTGGCTGAGGTCGGTGTCGACGGCTACAGGTGCGATTTCCCCGGCCTGGTACCGGAGGAGTTCTGGTTCAGGGCCACTACCGAGCTTAACGCCGTCAGACCGGTTCTCATGCTTGCCGAGGATGAAGATCACTCTTACCTCCTTGAACGAGCCTTTAACATGAACTACGCCTGGGCTCATCACCACCTGATGAATACCGTGGCTGCTGGTCAGCGCAGGCCAGCCTCCCTTGACAGCATCCTGCAGTATGAGATGAAGCGTTATGATCCGGAATCGTACAGGCTGAGGTTCATGACCAATCACGATGAGAACTCGTGGAACGGCACCATTGACGAGAAGCTGGGTGATGCACAGAAGGCCTTCGCAGCCTATATCTTCACCGTTCCCGGGGTGCCACTTCTATACAACGGACAGGAAGCCGATCTCGACAAGAGGCTCGAGTTCTTCAAGCGTGACCCCATTGAGTGGAAGGAGACTGAGCTCCGCCCGTTCTACACGAAGCTGGTTCACCTGCGTACATCACACCCTGCCCTCAGGCACGGCATCGAGGGCGGATCATATGAGGTGCTGAAGACTGACCAGAAGAATATCTATGCATATAAGCGTGTCAAGGGTGATAGTGAGGTCCTTGTCATCCTTAACCTGAGCAAGAGTCCTGCCACCGTTGCACTGAAGGACGGCGCCACGGCAGGTACCTACAATGACCTCTTTGCAGGCGCCGGGGTTGAGATAGCCCAGGGGCAGAAGATGCAGATGGAGCCCTGGGGATTTATGGTACTCGTTAAGTGATTATGAAGGTTGACTGCTAGCAAAAAAGCCGGATTCTGTGTCCGGCTTTTTTTGGTCTGACGTCTGAAGGTCTGATGTCTGAAGGTCGAAGGCCTTTTACTGACCTTCAGACCTTGAGACCTGAGACCTTAAGACTTTTAACTAGTACCTCACAACCTTCCTCACTGATGAGACCCTCCCCGAAGTGACCTTCAGGAAATATACCCCCGGTGCCAGACCGGCGCCTTCAATCGGCAGCTCATTGATGCCGGCCGGAACGGCTTTGAGCCATACCCTTGAACCATCAGCCGAGAACATCTCCACCGTATGCGGCTGATATTCATATTCACCTGTGAACATGATCACCGCCTCCTCACTAAACGGATTGGGGAAAACATTAAACAGCGCTTCGCTGCTGCCATCATAAACAGGCTGATCATTAATGCCCGTCAGGAACGACGGCCTGGCCACCTGTTTGGAGGTGTACAGCCTGTACTCACCCTGCTGAAGTGAGATGGGTGTGTTCTGGTTGGCTGTACCGACATCCATGGCGGTACCCCTGAAAAACTCATACCAGGTGCCTGTCCTGGTGAAATTGGGGGCAATCTCGCGGGGGAAGAGGTCAAAATTCCCAAGCACAACCACATCCATATCAGAATGTTGTATGTTCAATCTCTTCGTTTCGCCAGACTCATAAATGCTGAAATTGTCCGACGAAAAGGCCGGGTAGCTCTTCTTCAGTTCTGTCAGGGCCGAGAAGTTGTCAAAGAGGTTCTTCCTTGCCGCTACATTGTAATAATCCCATCTGATAGGTTTGGGTCCCAGTGGATCATCATTATAGTTTTTGGCAAAGTCATACCCAAGTTCCTGAAACTGCCATATCATCTTTGGTCCCGGTATCAACATGAAGAAGGTGCCGGTTAGTTTTATCCTTTTGAGAGCTATGTTCAGGTCCCTTATATTATAGCCTCCTACCGCTTCTCCCTGATCGAGGTTCAGAAACATGATCCTCTCCTCATCATGGCTTTCCATGTAGTCAACTATGCCCGGAACGGTCCATCCCCGGTTTACCCAGGAGGCTTCTGCAATTGACATGTTCCAGTCGCTGTGACTGGTTGAAGCCGCCTGGTAACGGAACTTGGCTGAACCCCAAAGGAGAAATCCGCTGGCTGCCAGCTCCTTCTCCTCGTTATTGTCAGCGAAATGTTCCAGTATAAGGAGTGCATCCGGTTTGTATGTTCTTATCTTATCCCCTATTCTCTTGAGAATGGCTATTCTCGAAGCATCATACGCCCATCCGTCACCGGGAGTATTTGTAAATCCCTTTGTAAAGTCAAACCTGAAACCGTCTGCCTTGAACTCCGCAATCCAGTAGTGGCATACGCTGTCGGCGAAGGCCCTTGTCTGATTGCTCATGTGATTGAAATCATAACCCCAGGAGAAGGCTTGATTCGGTGATACCACGTTAAACCACGGGTTATTGGCGGCAGGCTGATTGGTGCTGCTGTTCCAGTACATCCTGACCAGCGGGTTGGTACCGAATGCGTGGTTGAGCACTATATCGAGGATGACTGCAATGCCGCGGCTGTGACAGGAGTCAATCAGCTCTTTCAGGTCGTTTGCTGTACCGTAATACTTGTCAACAGCAAAATACATTGAGGGGTTGTAGCCCCAGCTGCTGTTTCCTTCGAACTCATTCACAGGCATCAGTTCGATTGCATTGACCCCCAGCCGGCTGAAATATGCCAATGTGTCACGAATTGTTTTAAAGTCGTGTTTCTCAACAAAATCGCGTACCAGCATCTCATAAATTATCAGGGTATCCTTTCCCGGAGCGGCGAAGCTGGTGTTTTTCCATGTGTATTCCGGCGGCCTTGTCTGAAAGACCGAGACAAGGTTATCGGCCTTGCCTTCAGGATATGCTTTCAAGTCAGGATATGTTGTTGCGTCAATGTACTTGTCATTCCACGGATCGAGCACCTTGGTGCTATAAGGGTCAGGGACCCGGAGCGATTCATCAATGAGGTACTGGAATCCGTACTCCTCATCCTGATCGAGTCCTGTCACCTCCATCCAGTACCATTCCCCGTCCGGACTCCTCTTCATGAATCCCTCAGTGCTGTGCACCCAGTTATTAAAGTCGCCCATCAAAAATACACTGCTCTTGTAGGGAGCATATAGCAGGAATACTGCAGAGTTGTCTCCTGTGATATTCACTCCGGGGTTCAGGCCTGCAGGCACTGCCTGCGTCACAGTGGCGGTTCGTATGAAGTAGTAAGCAGAATCGGCCTTGGAGACATTGTTGTACCATGCTTTTACAAGCAGTTTGAAGCTGCCTGATCCGGATGCGGTGATTGTGTGATTCAGTGTTGTCTCAGTCACCTTTTTCAGAAGTGACCCATTCTGGTACAGAATGATGGAATCGCACACCGAGGCTGAAGCCTGCACGGGTATCAGTTCTCCCGGATCAACCAGAGAGGTGTAGCTGTCAGGTTGTGAAAACAGAATTTCGAAGGCCGCTTCCTCGCTTACATTGTAAAAGATATCGGCCCCGGAGACATCACGGCCGGTTCTGGTACCTGTTGAATTGCGAAACACAAACGCCAGCTTAAGTATCTGCTCACCTGCCGGTACGCCGTAATATTCCCTGATTGAAGGCGTGATGGACAGGGTATAGACATTGGCAGACACCTTTGTCAGCTTTGCCTTGGGAAGGTTGGTTGTCCATGTGGCAACCACATATTTCCATTGACCTCCGCTGAGATTGGTGATCACCCCTGTGTGGGCATAGACATCATCACCTGTATAGTCTTTAAGTCCCATGTCACCCCTGTCGGCATTGAATGTAACTACAACCTGTCCGGATGAAACAGGAAACACCGGATCGGTAGTGATCACCTGTGCATTTGAAGTCAGGCCCCGTGCTGTCAGGGCAAGTATAAGGATTGCTGTTTTTGCTCTCATCATTTCGCGTTAGCGTATTGATTATCCGTTAAATATAATCAAAAACCTCTTCCTTTCAAAGAAGAGGTTTTTGATTTTAAAGAACGTTACGGTCATAACCGCAACATCATGGACTATTCCGCTTAGTTCATTGTCAGTGTTGCAACCTTTGTCCAGGGATTCAGCGTAATGGTATAATTACCTGCTACGGCTACGGCTATGTTATCACCGCCTGCAGTAAGTCCTGAAAGGCTTCCTCCAAGGTTGTAATCCCAGCCGTCATTGGCCCTGAACTTGAAGGAGGCAGCCGTTAGGTTAAGAGTAACAGTAAATCGACCGTTAACTGCATCCCATGTCATGTTCGTGTCATCTGACCAGCCTCCGGGGGTTGCGTCACCTATGACTCCCCATCTGTCAGCGCGGTAGGTATATGCCAGCGGATGGCTCAGGTCAAGGGTGATGGCATAGTCATCTTCAACAGTTGTCTCAATGTTGTCGCCACCGGCCACAAGGTTAAGGCTTCCTGCGGTTGCACCATAGTTGTAACCCCAGTCGTCATTGGCCCTGAACTTCCATGGGCCGGCAGGAAGGTGAATTCCGCCTTTCCATACACGTACTGCAGGATCATAGGTCAAGGGCAGCTGTGAACTCCATCCTGTTAAACCTCCAATGATTCCCCATGTCGTAGCTACGGCAGTGTAGGTCATTGGATCAACCCCGGCATTCACATTCAGCTTATAGTATCCGGCTGGAAGATTAATGTTACCTGCGCCCCCATCAGAACTCAGTGTCCCGGGAGTAGCTCCGGCTCCATAATTCGGTCCGTCCCAGTTGGGTTTGGAGGCAAACTTCCAGTTATTGGAAGCATTAGCCATGTAGACGTAACCTTCAACGTTATTGGGAGCAGTAGCCAGGCTAATCACCATCGGCGACTTGTCAGGCGACCAGTCTGCCAGGCCTGAACCCGGATAACTGGCTGCCACATAGTCTCCCGGCACATACCATTCACGGGTGCTTACAAGCGTGGTAAAGCTGATCTCACTTCCGTAGGCTGTTCCGGCACTGTTAGTGGCATAGGCCCGCACATAATAGGTTGTCAGACCGTTAAGTCCGGTGAGTAAACTTTCATACTCGCCAATACCTGTACCGTCGGTGGTTTTGCTTCCTGCAACGGTCGGATTGCGGGCCGTTCCATAGCATACACCGCGTGCCGTGACTGCCGAACCGCCGTCAGCAGTGACTTCACCGCCTGTGGTGGCTGTGGTACCTTCCACTTCGGTAGCAACTGTAGTTGTTACAGTTGCCAGAATGGGCAGTGTGGTGAAGGTGAGCTGCTCGCCATAAACAGTTCCGGCAGCACCAGTGGCATAGGCACGTGCATAATAGGTCTTTGCAAATGCCAGGCCGGTGAGCGGAACATGGTAGGTTGCAGTGGTGGCTATTTCCGTAAAGATAGTCTTTGATTTGGCTATCGTAGGATTAGGTTCCAGATCATAGCATACTCCCTTTTCGGTGAAGCCGTCACCCTCAGCCACAACAAATCCAATTACGGTTGCTGAATTTGAGGTTACGTTAAACACCTTGGTAGTCGCAAGTGTCGGATCGAGTCTGATCTCGGATGTCTCCTTGGTGCAGCCAGCAAGTAGAATGGCCGCAGCAACCGGGAGCATCATTATTCTGAATACTGATTTTATTTTCATAAATCTTTCTGTTTTATGTCCCGGGACTAGTTGTTCTTGACTACAGTACATGAGCCGGCTTCAGTCGGGCCGTTAGGCTGAGTGATTGTCAGCGTGATTGTATAGTTGCCGGCCGTAACAGCAATATTGTTACCGTCATGGAACAGGTCATTCAGGTTACCCGTGTTGTTCTTGTTGTAACCAATGTTCCATGCCCATCCGTTATTCAGTCTGAACTTGAACTCACCGTCCACAAGTGTGATGGTTATTGACCATGTCCCGGTTGCAGGATTGTACTCCATTGGCTGGTCAGGAGAATCCCATCCGTTTGGCGTTGCCGAACCCACAAGGCCTATCCTGTATTCCGAGATATCATAGGTCAGGGCATTGACGTCAATTGTCATCCTTTCCCATCCGCTTCTGGCAGGAATAATTGCCGGACCGTTGACTGAAAGGGCACCTGCTGCACCACCGTAATTCGTTCCGGCGTCAGGGTCATTGAGAGTGAAAGCATTTGCTGTATTAAGCTTGACAAGGCCGGTGTATTTGCCGTCACCAAGAGCAGATTCTATCTTCTGAGCCATACCAGAACCAACAAGATTAAGCCGTGGAAGACCATAGAGAGTCACACTGGCATTCTTCAGGGCTGATGCATAGGAGAAAGGGTTGCTGCCGGTACCGGGAGCCCCGGTGCCTGCATCCACAACCAGGACTGCCCTGACACGGAAATCAAGAGGTGTTGTGGCGTCAGCCGGGAACTTCTTGAGAAGGATACCGTTGAGATCACTTACGGTGATCTTCATCGATTTGTTCTGAACGCCGGACCAGATTGTCACAGGATCAGCAAAGGCAGTACCCGCGGCGCAAGCCTCAAGGTAATAGGTTGCTGATGCCTGGAAACCCGGGTCTATAGGAGTTCCGATGAACTCAAGCACATCATTCCCATTCGGTCTCTCAAGTGTAAGATCGGGAATGGTAGTGAGTGTCGGAGCAACCGGGTTGGCCGAAATGGTGACCATCTCACCGTCTTTCTCACAACCTGCAAGAAGGACTGCCAATCCGATGAATGTCAGATATATTAATAAATTCTTCTTCATTTCTCTTTTGATTTAAGATTAATAACCGGGGTTATTCAGCCCGTTGTAGTTCGGGTTGGCTGACAGCTCGTCACCCGGGATCGGGAAGAGATCGAGGTGGTCAGATGTGCTGGCGCCGGCAAAGGCTCCGCCCTTCCACTGCCACAGGTATTCACCGCCGGTGAATTTCCCGAAGCGTACAAGGTCAGTGCGTCTTTGTGCTTCATAATAGAACTCACGTCCGCGCTCGTCAATAAGGAAGTCGAGGTCCAGATCAGCGGTGGTGATATTGCCGCTTGTATTACCGTAGGCCCGTTCCCTTATCTCGTTGATATCCAGCACAGCTGCTTCGATATTTGCAGTACCGCCCAGTCTGAAGAGTGCCTCGGCCCTCATCATATAAGCATCGGCAAGGCGGAAGATCGGAAAGTCAGTGCAGGCAAATGCAGTGTTGTAATTTGTAGGTCTCGACCCGTCAGTGTTACGTGCAGTGAACTTGTAAACACCTATGCCATAGTCGCCGCTTGCTGAGGGTGCCGGAATGTTCTTTTCCTTTTTCAGTTTCAGGAAGACACGCTGGTCATCACTCTGTGCAAAGGTCGGATCGCTCGCCGGTATCGGCACATTGCCGTATGTAGCAAGAGTGTCAACCATCAGGTCCAGGAATTGGATCCTGGCACGGTTCCCGTTCCAGTTTGTGTTTGAGGTCAGTCCGTGGAAATCCTCGGCCCTGACATAAACGGCATCGCTTGATGATTCGATGATGAAGGTTGTCCCCACATATCCCTGTGTATTGACACCGTCCTGCTCCCATGCGAATATCATCTCCGGGTTGTGGCGGCCGTCGTTGTCAGCGCTGAAGTTCTGCCTGTAGTCGGTGGCAAGCGAATACTGTCCGCTTGTGATGACCTTGTCGCAGTATGTTTTGCAGTCTGCCCACCGCGGTGTGCCGGTATAGACTTCCGCATTCAGATAGAGTCTTGCAAGAAGCATCCATGCTGCGGCCTGGTCTGCCTGGGGATATGAGAACTTAGGGGCTCCGAGAGTGTTTTCGATGGCAAGCAGTTCAGACTCGATGTAATCAAATATCTCTGTCCTGGTCCCTATCTCCGGGAAGAACTTGCCAACACCGTCCTCTTCGGTTGTAAAGGGGAACTGTCCGAACAGGTCAATTGCCCATGAATAGGCCAGTGCCCTGAGGAAGCGTGCTTCAGCTATATACCTTTCAGAGTTTTCGCCACCGTAGGTTTGTGCATTGTTGATGAAGTCGTTTGCATATGTGATACTAAGCGCCAAACGCTGGTAGAGCGCTGTTAGGAACGGGTTGCTCGGACTCCATGTCTGGGTGTTGAGGTCAGCTATACCGACATCTCCCCATGCACAGATAGCCTCATCTGTAGTAATCTCCTGGAGGTTCCATAGGGCCCTCATCGTAGTGAAGAAGTTGCCGTCAGATGCAGTGATGTCATCACCGCCGTTTGATCCCTGCCCTGAGATGATGAAGCTCGCATAGATCTTACCAAGTGCCATTTTCATATAGGCAGGATCATCACCTAGGTTACCGGCAAGGATTTTTGTCGGGTCCTGAGGGGTGACCTCCAGATCTTTCACGCACGATGAGATCATCAGCACGGAAAGTATAATTCCGAATATTACGATTTTCTTATTCATATCTGCTTATCAATTTTATAATTAGAAGGTAAGCCCTACACCAAGCATGAAGGTGCGCGGCCTGGGATAGAAGTTATTGTCTATTCCGCCGCTGACCTCCGGGTCAAGCCCGCTGTATTTGGTCAGGATCAGTGCATTCTGCACTGTCAGACTTACGCGTGCACCGACGGCTCCGAAGAGGTTCTCAAAGCTGTAGCCTGCACTTACGTTATCAAGCTTGAGGAATGAGGCATTCTCAACAAAATAGTCGCTTGTGAACTGCCGCTTGACAAAATCTGTCTCGGCCAGAGCCCTGGTGAAGTTCTTCCAGTAGCCGATCTGCTGCATCTGGTCATATGACGCGCCGGAGGCAACCTGGTTGTAAACATAGTTACCTATGCTTGCACGTGCTGAAGCTGACAGGTCAAAGTTTTTATACTCGAACCTTGCGGAAAGTCCCAGCAGAAAATCAGCAACCGGGTTATGATAGATATACTTGTCGGCATTATCTCCGCTTACCACACCGCCTGCACCTGACTCATCAACATACAAACCTTCGATTGGTTTGCCATTTGCATCGTATACCTGGCGGTTAACAAAGAAGGCGTAAGCCGGGAAGCCGACCCTGGTCACCTGCTTGGTGCCTGTCATGCCATCACCATAGGTTATCCCGATGTAATCAGGATCATCCGTGAGCAGCAGCTTCGTAATCTCGTTAACGTTATAGGTCGCGTTGAAACCTATTGAAAGAAGCATGTCATTCGTTGAAACCGGGATGAAGTTCAGTGAGAGCTCAGCTCCGGTGTTCTCAAGACTCCCCACGTTGGTAAGCAGGGTATTTGAGAAGTTGCTTCCGCTTGATACTGTGACAGAGTTAAGGAGATCGTCGGTAACTCTTTTATAAAGGTCAAGTGAACCGGTAATACGGTCATTGACAAAGCCAAAGTCGAGACCGACGTTAAGCGTGGTTGTCTCCTCCCACTTGATGTCAGGGTCATAGGCATCAGGCCTCAATGTGGGAAGGAACTCGCCGTCAATATAGTAGTAAGATCCTTCTGATGCCTGGCGGTACAACGCCATAGCGGGATAGTCATTCCCTATGTCCTGCTGCCCGGTGATACCCCATCCAAGCCTGAGCTTGAGGTCAGATACAGCCTTTACATTCTTCAGGAATGATTCATCCTTGATCTTCCATGCAAGTGCAACTGAAGGAAACAGCCCCCAGCGGTTTTCCGGTGCAAATCTTGACGATCCGTCTTCACGGACAGTGACTGTGACAAGATACCTGTCCATCAGTGTATAGTTAACACGGCCGAAGAACGATACGAGATAGTTCTCAGTTATAAACGAAGAGCTGTCAGACTTCTGGTAGAGCGGATGTTCAGCATCAACCCTCCCGCGGGTGTAGGTGTTTCCCTCCCTCTTGAAATGCTGCCATGAGTAACCTGCGGTCACGTCAAGAACACTCTGGATACTGCTGATATCCTTGTTGTAGTTCATGTAAAAGTCGAGCAGATTATTAGAGTTGGTGCCGCTGTAATCGGAAAGCCTTCCGTAAAGCGGGGCTGTCAGAACCGAAGGAGATGTCTTGGGGCGATTGTTGTGTCCGTCGCTCTCTGCATAATCAGTTGCAAGGTTAAGGTTGGCTCTCAGGTCACGCAGGAAAGGCAGGGCATAATCAATCTGTATGTTTCCGATCACCCTGTTAACCACTGACTTGTTATCAGCAGCAAGAGCCTGCTCAACAGGGTTGGGTGTTCCAAGGTTGGCACCATAGTTGGCCCACTGAAAATAGCCGTCAGAAGCAGCATTGCCATCCATGATCACCTGTGTCGGATCCATGTTCACTGCTGAACCGATAGCCCCGTCAGAACCGAAATTATGATGCGTGTTCATCCCTTTAACGTTAAGGTTAACCTTAAGGTCATCGTTGAAGAAGCTGGGGTTGAGGTTAAGTGAGCCCGTGAAACGTTGCAGGTCAGTGTTCTTCAGGATCCCTTCCTGATCGGTGTAACCGACTGAGAAGCGGTAAGGAAGACTCTTGACGGCACCCGAAAGGCTCAGGTTATGGTCATGTGACAGTGCAGTGCGGAAAATCTCCTTCTGCCAGTTGGTGTTCTGCGTGCCAAGAAGTTCCAGGTTGTCAATTCCGAACAGGCCTGACCTTTCAAATGCCAGTTGCCTGATCTCGTCGCCTGAGAAGACATCAACAAATGCAATAGCGTTTGCAACCGATACGTTTCCGTCATAAGAAACTGTAAGCGGGCTGCCGGCTTTTCCTTTTTTGGTAGTTATGAGAATAACGCCGTTAGATGCTCTTGAACCGTAGATTGCGGTTGCGGAGGCATCCTTCAGTACCGTAAAGGTTTCGATGTCGTTGGGGTTTACAAACGACAGTATGTTCGAACTCCCTGATACGTTGTTGTTGTCAATAGGTACGCCGTCAATGATGATCAGAGGGTCATTGGAAGCATTAAGTGAAGAGCCGCCGCGGACGCGAATGGTTGATCCGCTACCGGGTGCACCACCTGCAGTGGTAATGACCACACCGGCGCTCTTGCCCACCAGCAGATCCTGCGGTGAGGTAATTGCTCCCTTGTTGAAGTCCTTGGAGCTTACAGCTGCAACAGACCCTGTTGCATCACTCTTCTTGACGGTACCGTAACCGATGACCACCACCTCGTCGAGGGCCTGGACATCAGTACGCATTGCCACATTGATGACCGTCTGATCAGCAACGGTAACCTCCTGTGGCAGATAACCGATGAAAGTGAAAACCAGAACATCCCCCGGCTGAGCCATGAGGGAATATTCTCCGTTACTGCCGGTAATAGCTCCTGTCAGCGTGCCCCTGACAACGACATTCACTCCGGGGAGCGTCTGTCTGTCGGCCGCATCGGAAACTGTACCTGACACTCTTACCTGTTGCCCTAAGGCAACAAGACTCATCATTATGCCGAAGGTCAGCATGAAGAGCCGTTTTCCAGTTAGTTTCTCCATAAATAGATTAGTTTAATTGCAGTTTACAGAATTATTGGTATTATTAAATTGATTCGATCAGATTTGGAACGATAAAAATCGGTCTTTTTTCAGAGTTAACCAACTCTTTTTCAGCTTTTTTCCGCAATCGTTACCGCAAACGTTTGAATTGGGAATATGCTAAATACCGGACCCCATAAAAAAGTCAATTTTTTATTATCTTTACAGATATGAGCCTTCCCCCAAATGGGCAGAGAAAATATTACGATAAAAGATATCGCGCGCGAGTTGGGTATATCACCATCGACAGTCTCGAGAGCGCTCAAGGATCACCCGGACATCAGCAAGGCCACCCGTGATGCCGTCAGTGAGCTTGCCGAGCGGTGGAACTACAGGCCTAACCCAATAGCCCTCAGCCTTAAAAGCGGATCATCAAAGACCATCGGGGTGATCATCCCTGACGTTGTACACTACTTCTTCTCAACTGTCATCAGCGGCATAGAGGATGTTGTGTACCAGCGTGACTACAACATGATCCTCTGCCAGAGCAATGAGAAGTGGGAACACGAGATAAAAAACATCAGGACTCTTCTCTCAAGCCGTGTTGACGGGATACTGGCATCAGTGGCCAAGACCACAACAGATTTCAGCCACTATCGCAGTATACTTGACAAGGATATCCCTTTGGTCTTTTTCGACCGTGCCGCTGAGGATATGAAGACCGACAGTGTTGTCATCGATGATGAGACGGGAGCGTACAAGGCCGTGAATCATCTGCTTCGCCTGGGAAGAAAGCGTATTGTCCACCTTTCGGGTCCGCAGCAGCTGGCGATAGCCCGCAACAGGCTCAGCGGATACCTCAAGGCCATGAAGGAATACCGCCTGACCCCCGCCGAAACGGATATAGTCAAGTGTGATGATATTGAAAGTGCAGAAGCAGTCATACCGGGACTTCTCATGCGCAATCCCCGCCCTGACGCCTTCTTTGCCGTCAATGACCTGACAGCTGCACAGGCCCTGATGATTATCAAGAGACACGGGTTGAAGATTCCGGAGGATATTGCCGTTGTCGGCTTCACAAACAGCCAGATAGCCACACTCACCGACCCTTCACTCACCTCGGTTGACCAGAAGGGCTACGAGATGGGACAGGTGGCAGCAAGGATGTTGATTGACCGCATTGAAAAACCCAGGGGCCCGCTGCAGAACAGGGTTATCACCTCCGAGCTTGTGGTCAGAGGATCCTCATCATCAAAATAGTCTCGTTAACTTTAAAGGAAGTCGGTCAGCCGCCCTCTTTCTCCTGCCCTTATTCCCTTCGGTGTCTCGGTAAGAGCACAACACTCAGCCTGCGGATCATGCTGGAAAACCAGGATATGCCCACTGTGCAACGCCTCCTCCAGTATCTCCTGCTTTTCGGCAATTGTCACCAACGGCAGCAGATCATATGCCATGTTCCAGAGTAACGGGATATGAGCGATGGTGGGAATGAGATCACCGGCGTATATAAACTGTCTGTCATGGTGCCGTATAACCGGGATAATCAGTCCCGGTGTATGCCCGTAACAAATCTTCAACATGACCCCCGGACAAATCTCGCCGTTCTCCTCTACAAGACTTAGCCTTCCGCTCTCTTCAAAGGGCTTAATATTCTCCGGCAGGAAAGCATCCTCCTCACGGAGATTTGAATCGTTTGCCCACTCCCACTGTGCGCGGCTGATGTGATAGGTTGCATTTGGGAAGACAGCCCTTGTCCCTCCTCCCTCCACATTTACAAAACAGCCCCCGCAATGGTCGGCGTGCAGATGGGTTATGATGACATCCGTAATGTCACCGGGCCTGAACCCACACTTCTCCAGGCCACCGGTAAGACCGGCCCCTCCACTCAGGCAGGCATGGCGGAAGAACTTTTCGTCCTGCTTGTCGCCCCAGCCTGAATCTACAAGAATAAGCCTGTCATCGGTCTCAATTACAAGTGAATTGAGGGAGAGCTCAATAGTGTTGTTCTCATCAGAAGAGACCTGCCGGCTCCAGAGGGCTTTGGGTATCACCCCGAACATCGCACCCCCGTCAACCCTGAAATTCGATATATTAAAAAGAGATAATTTCATTTTAAAGGATATAACCGGCTGCAAGATAACCAATTTTGATATTTTTGCAGGTAATCTCAGGTAGAGACAGGCTAATGAACCCCGACTTTCATACAATATTGTTTGCATTTCTTTTGACGCTCTTTGCAGGACTTGCTACCGGTGTGGGGAGCACAATTGCATTCTTCGCCAAAAGAACTAATACGAAGTTCCTGACGATCAGTCTTGGCTTCTCAGCCGGGGTCATGATCTATGTGGCTTTCGTGGAGATTTTTGTCAAGGGCCGGGAGGTGCTTGTTGAATCAATGGGAGACCGCCAGGGATGGTGGGTTGCTGTGCTTGCCTTCTTCGCGGGCATCGCCCTGATTGCCATAATTGACAGGCTTATACCTTCACAGGAGAACCCTCATGAAGCCAGGAAGATCGAGGGTGGCGAAGAGGAGGAAAAGAGTGGCCGTCTGCTTCGCATGGGTTCCATGACCGCCCTTGCGATAGGCATCCATAATTTCCCGGAGGGACTGGCAACATTCACCGCGGCACTGTCCGACCCGCAGATAGGGATAGCTATAGCTGTCGCAGTAGCAATACACAACATTCCGGAGGGCATAGCTGTCTCCGTCCCTGTTTACTATGCAACCGGAAGCAAACGGAAAGCCTTCAGGCTCTCCTTCCTCAGCGGCCTGGCCGAACCAGTAGGAGCACTCCTCGGATATCTCATACTGATGCCCCTGATGACCGACTCCCTGATGGGAATCCTCTTTTCATTCGTTGCCGGAATCATGGTCTTCATCTCCCTTGATGAGCTGCTTCCTGCAGCCGAAAAGTACGGCGAACATCATCTTTCAATCTACGGACTGGTATCAGGTATGGGAATAATGGCACTGAGTTTGTTGCTCTTCAAATAAACAAAAACAGAGCTAATCCGTTAGTTTATTATAAATTTGCACCCGGAATTATCACTAATTAAATTTCAATAGCATGAAAAGAACACTGACTATCTTACTATTACTTGTTGTGCTCACATTCAGTGCACAGTCCCAGAGTTACAAATCAGCAATCGGCCTCAGGGGTGGTGATCCCTTTGGGATTACCTTCAAAACCTTCATTAACAGCACCAATGCCATTGAACTGATAGCCGGTACCGGCTACTGGGGTCATAACTTTGTAATCACAGGCTTTTACCAGTGGCAGAAGCCAACAAATTGGACTCCCAACCTTGACTGGTTCGTCGGCCCCGGAGCACATATCGGATTCTGGAACGACTATTACAGGAATGACTATGGCACGGGCCTTCTGCTTGGTGTAGACGGTATTATTGGCCTGGAATACACTCTCGATGATATTCCGCTTAATTTCGGACTTGGAGTAGGCCCCAGCTTCCAGCTCACAAGCGGACCGGGATGGTACTACTGGAACGGAGGCTTCTCTGTAAGGTACGTCTTCTAGGCGATATCGCCACGCCCATATAATGGCGGATGCAAAGCCGGAACTATTTTTTTGAAAAATATTTTGCAGTTAAAAAAAAAGGCTCCATCTTTGCATCCGCTTTTTTAAGTTCTTTAAGGTCCATTCGTCTAGTGGTTAGGACGTCAGGTTTTCATCCTGGTAACAGGGGTTCGATTCCCCTATGGACTACAAAATATACATTAAACTGAAATTATGGCTAATCACAAGTCGGCCCTGAAAGCCGCAAGACAGGCTGAGGCAAGGAAGGAAGACAACAAGTACTACGCCCGCACCATGCGTAATGCCCTCAAGAAGATGCGCAAGACCACCGATAAGGCTGAGGCTGACAAGATGCTGCCCGAGCTCAGTGCAGTCCTCGACAAACTTGCAAAAAAGAATGTCATCCATAAGAATAAGGCTGCAAATCTTAAGTCTTCGATCACCAAACACGCCCAGAGCCTGAAATAGTTTTTTCATATAAAAATTTACAGCCGTCACTTCCTGGTGACGGCTGTTTTTTTTATATTGCAGTGGGATAATACGTTTTGCTGCATGTCACTGAAAATCACAGACTGGGCTGTCGAGGACAGACCCCGTGAGAGGCTCTGGAACAAGGGGCCCTCAAGCCTCAGCGATGCTGAGCTACTTGCAATTCTCATAGGATCAGGTACCAGGAACCATTCGGCCCTGGACCTGGCACACGAACTGCTGGCGATGGCCGGCAACTCACTCGGCGACCTGGGAAAACTCAGCGCCGGTGAGATACGAAAAATTAAAGGAATGGGTGAGGCTAAAGCTGTCACCGTAGCTGCCGCCCTGGAGCTGGGAAGGCGTCGCAAACTGGCAGAGGCATCCGAAAACCCCCAGATACGCTCCTCAGCCGACGTCTTCAACATCTTCAGCCCACTCATGGAAGACCTCCCGCATGAAGAGTTCTGGATACTTTTCCTCAACAGGGCCAACCGCGTTACAGGACGCATGAAGATAAGCCAGGGTGGCGTCAGCGGTACTGTCACTGACGTGCGTATCGTCATGAAAAAGGCTATAGAGTCACTGGCATCCGGACTGGTCATCTGTCACAACCACCCTTCAGGCAACAACAGCCCCAGCGACTCAGATATACGCATCACACAGAAGATCAAGGAGGCTGGAGCGCTGATGGACATACAGCTTCTTGACCATCTCATCATAGCAGGAAAGGACTATTACAGCTTCGCCGACAACGGGGCTCTCTAGAACTGGAGACCTGCCAGCCTTACCTCCGAACGGTCGTCACACATCTGCAGCATCTCTGCCACTGTCTGCTGTGTCACCGGGTGAACAGTGCCGGGAGCCACCTCTCTGAGCGGCTCAAGGACAAACCTCCTGTCGGCGAGCTTCGGATGAGGAACCTCAAGCCCTGGAAGAGAGATGACACGGTCTTCCCACAGCAATATATCAAGATCGATTATACGTGACTCATACTTCCCGCCACCGCTGCGCTTCCGCCCCATCCGCCCCTCAATCGATCTGAAGAGTTGCATAAGCTGCGGGGGCTGCATTACTGTCTCAATAACCACAACCATGTTCAGAAACTGTTCGTTGGCCTCAAACCCCCAAGGCTCAGTCTCCCACACTGATGAAACCGACGTGATCTCACCGGCCTCCTTCCGGATAAGCTCCATGGCACGCCCGAGCGATGCAAACCTGTCTCCCTGGTTGCTGCCAAGCCCGGCTATGACCCTCGAACAGGCTGATAATTTCATCTCAAGCAGTTTAGCGACATAAAGATGCTTAATTTTTTATAATTTGGCCACCTGAAAAACAGACTGAAATGAAAACATTCCTCAAGATGCTTCTCGCGGTGATAGCGGGACTGATAGTTACCGGTATTATCTTTTTTATAATCATGTTGTCAGCCCTGTCCGGGATGGCCGCTGCTGGCAAGAAATCTGTTGACATACCCGAAAAGTCCGTGCTCGTGATCAAAACAGGTGCGATGATACCTGACCGCTCACAGAGCAACCCATTCTCTATGATTGACCCTGTCACCATGTCATTCACCCAGACTCCGGGGCTGAACGAGATACTGAAAAACCTTCGTAAAGCGGCCGATGATGAGAACATAAGCGGTATCCTCCTCGAAACGGGAACCATGCCTTCAGGATGGGCCACAGCTGATGAGCTTCGAACCGCCCTTGAAGAGTTCAAAAAAAGCGGGAAATTCATCTTCTCTTACGCTGACTATATGATGATGCAGGAGGGATACTTCATCTCAACTGCTGCCGATGCCATCTGGATCAACCCCACTGCTATGGTTGACTTCAAGGGAATGGCTGCCGAGGTGACCTTCTACAAGGAGGCCCTGGCGAAGCTCGGTGTCGATGTCCAGGTCATACGTCACGGCAAGTTCAAGGGTGCGGTGGAACCATATATGCTCGATAAACTAAGCGATGAGAACCGGCTCCAGATCAAGGCATACATGGGATCCATATGGAACCATGTGGTCAGCGTCGTCTCAGAGAAACGCGGAGTACCGGTTGAACGGGTGTTAAGCCTCGCCGACTCTCTGGCAGGTTATGATTCAGGGCTGATGGCTGCAGCAGGACTGATAGACGGGACGCTTTACCGCGACCAGCTCACGGACAGCATAAGAAAGGCGGCGGACATTGCCGAGGGTAAAGAGATAAATTATGTCTCAATGTCGAAATACTCCAGGGCGCCTGCCAAGCATGACATCAAGGCAGGCAGGGAAAAAATAGCCGTGCTTTTTGCCGAAGGCAGTATTGTCATGGGCGAGGGCGATGACACCAATATCGGTGGCAACAGGTATGCAGAAGAAATGCGTAAGCTTCGCCTCGACTCCACCGTCAGAGCCGTTGTCTTCAGGGTCAACTCGCGCGGCGGCAATGCCATCGCCTCTGACCTTATATGGCGTGAGGTGGAACTTACCAGCAAGGTTAAGCCGGTTGTGGTCTCCATGGGTAACTACGCCGCCAGCGGAGGATACTACATTGCCGCCGCAGCCGATAAGATCATGGCATCTCCGGTTACTGTGACAGGATCCATAGGCGTGTTTGGCATCATCCCCAACGCTGAGGTATTACTCAAGAACAAACTCGGAATTGGCTCTGACATCGTTCGTACCAATGCCCACTCAGATTCGCCGTCACTGACAAGGCCGCTTAATGACTTTGAGAGAGCAGCCATGCAGGCTAACGTCGAACGCACCTACAGCACCTTCACCGGGGTTGTCGCCTCCGGCAGGGAGATGAGACAGACAGCTGTTGACAGTATCGGACAGGGACGCGTGTGGAGCGGATCAGACGCGGCCGGCATAGGTCTTGTCGATGCTTTCGGAGGCCTCACTGACGCCATCAGCGAAGCCGCAATGCTGGCCGGACTCGAAGAGTACCGCGTAATGGAGAAACCCGATGCCTCAGACTTCTATACCAAGCTTCTGAAGCAGATGACGGGAGAGATGAGGGCAAAAGCAATACGCAGTGAACTGGGCGAGGTATCACGATACTATTTTGACCTGAAGGAGATAATCTCTTCAGGTGGAGTTCAGGCCGCAATGCCATACTATCTGGATATCCGCTAGGATGATCATGCCTTTAAAGCTCTTGCTGTGGCTCTCTTCGAAGCTCTATGGACTCGCAGTGGCTGCAAGAAACGGCCTCTATGACCTCGGCATAATTAAGAGCCGCTCATTCAGGGTCCCCGTCATCTGCGTCGGTAACATCACCGCCGGCGGTACAGGGAAGACCCCCCATGTAATCTATCTTGCAGAAAAACTGTCATCCGTGAGGCCTGTTGCCATCCTGAGCAGGGGATACCTGCGCAGCAGCAAGGGCTTCAGAGGCGTGACCGGCACCGACTCCACTGCTGATGCCGGCGACGAGCCGCTTCAGATGGCACGAAGCCTTAAGCAGGCCCGGGTGTTCGTAGACCGAGACAGGGTGAACGGCATCAGTGAGATAATGCGTTCAAACCCTGCCATGGAAACAATCCTCCTCGATGACGGCTTCCAGCACCGGGCAGTAAAAGCCGGAATGAATATCCTGCTGACTGACTGGAACCGGCTGATGACACGAGACCGGCTACTGCCTCTCGGACGACTGCGTGAGGGTCTCCATGGTATGAAAAGAGCTGATATCATTATCGTTACAAAGTCGCCATCCCGGGTTTCCCCCGGCGAGATGGAGGCTGTCAGAAGAGAGCTTACTGAAGCCGGCGCTACCCAGAGCATCTATTTCACAACCTTTGCCTATGAAAAACCTGTACCACTCTTTTACGGCACCCCCATGCGCGGTATCAGCCCGGGAACAAATGTGCTGCTGGTGACAGGCATAGCTGACCCTTCAACTCTGGCAACCTACCTGTCACAAATTTGCTCAAGGGTGATCCCCCTCTCCTTCCCTGATCATCACCATTACACAGCGGAAGATATTGAAACGATCACGGCCACCTTTGATGCAATCAGCGAACCAGATAAAATCATCATCACCACATCCAAGGATGGCGTCAGGTTAAAAGAAATCGCTAATATTGCAGATCACGTCAGAGAGGCAGTACAATACCTTCCTGTTAACGTGCAATTCATTGAACATGAGGATGAATTCTTAAATAAAGTATATTCTTATGCTGGAAAAAATAGTTAAGACAGGTGACTTTCTTAAGTCACGGGGATTCATTGACCCTGAGGCAGGAATAGTCCTCGGCACCGGACTGGGAGGTCTCACCACCGAGATTGACAACCAGATCGAAATAGCTTACAAGGATATCCCCGACTTCCCTCTTTCAACCGTGCAGGGCCATGCCGGAAAGCTCATCTATGGTGACTTCGGCGGCAAAAAAGTGGTTGCCATGAAAGGCCGTTTCCATTACTACGAAGGATACGGCTCTGACCAGGTCAACTTTCCCATAAGAGTCATGAAGGAACTGGGTATCAGGGCCCTCTTCCTCTCCAATGCTGCAGGAGGTGTTAACCCATCATTCAGGATAGGCGATATAATGATAATCAATGACCACATCTGTCTTGTAGCCAACCCGCTCATCGGACCCAATGATGACCGTATCGGACCCCGTTTCCCCGACATGAGCGTACCCTATGACCTTAAGCTTATTGAAAAGGCTGAGAAGATCGCCGCAGACCTCGGTATTCCTGTCACCAAAGGAGTTTATCTCTCAACCACGGGTCCCACCTTCGAGACCCCGGCTGAGTACAGGTTCTTCAGGATCATCGGGGCAGATGCCGTTGGCATGTCAACCGTCCCTGAGGTGATCACCGCCAGGCATATGAATATTCCTGTCTTTGCCGTCAGTATCATCACTGATCTTGGCGTAGAGGGCAAGATTGAGTTTACAACCCACGAATCAGTACAGCAGGCAGCCGAACACAGCGAAGAGAAGATGACGAGGATCATGAAGGAGCTCATCGCATCTTTCTGACCCGTCACCTGTAAAGCAGTGCACATACCTCTTTCCAACGGCGTGTCATTCCATCACTGTTGAATGATTCCGCTATGATCAGATAGAGTCCGGCCGGCAGTCGTGCCCCGTTATCAGCAGTACCATCCCAGATGTACGCATCCCCCGTGCCTGCAGCATGCCTCTCTGCCAGCCTCCTGACAATGTAACCGCGATCGTTGAAAATGGTTACGGTGATTACATTCCCATCCCCTTCTGGGAAGACCCCCACTGATACGATATCTTCAAACCCGTCTCCGTCAGGTGACACCCTCATTGACGACAGGCTAAGCCCGCCTGTTGACTCTGATGGTGTAAAGGTCACAGAGGCCGGGGCGCCGGGAGTACCCCAGCCGCATGACTCGGAAGCCGAGTGCCAGTTGCCGGCTATATCCGAAGGCAGACCAGGAGCCACCTTCTCCAGTGAGACACCCCTGGTTCCTGAAAGAAAGAGAAGGTGCATGGATACGGCATAGCTGACGCGGTCGATGACATTAAAAGTGCGGTCATACAACAGAAGCGAACCCTCATCATCATACAGGGCAGGGAGACGGTCAGCCTCATAAACAAACTCCGGTTCAGCACAGGAATAGCGGTTTAAAACCGATACCCTGTCCGTTGTGAGGGCCATATATCTGCCCGGAAGCAGTTG
>JBFYPM010000109.1:0-2628 GCA_041303295.1 Bacteroidales bacterium | reverse complement strand
TGCTTGGAGGAGATAATTACAGAATAGGCATGGGAGGAGGAGCTGTCTCTTCTGTTGAAACAGGGAAATACCACAGTTCAATTGAGCTCAACGCGGTTCAGAGGGCAAATCCTGAAATGCAGAAACGGGTCTACAATGCAATCAGGGCTCTCGGCGAATCAGGAAGAAACCCTGTCAAATCAATTCATGACCATGGGGCAGGCGGACATCTGAACTGTCTTTCTGAGCTGGTGGAAATGGCAGGCGGCAGCATTGATATAAGCAAGCTTCCGGTAGGTGATCCGACGCTTTCAGCCAGGGAGATAATAAGCAACGAATCCCAGGAGCGTATGGGCCTTGTCATGAACAGGGCTGCGATGGATACTCTGAGAAAGATAGCAGAGAGGGAAAGGGCTCCGATCTATTTCATCGGAGAAGTAACAGGGGATCATCATTTCACTTTTATAAACCCTGTCACAGGAGAAAAACCCATTGATATAAAACTTGAATCTCTCCTGGGGAAACCTCCGAAAACTATAATGACTGATATAACGGATAAAAGAGTTCGGGGGAAGCTCAGATATAATGCTGACAGGTTATATGAATATTCGGAGCTGGTAATGCAGATAGAGGAGGTAGCCTGCAAGGACTGGCTGACGAATAAAGTTGACAGGTCGGTGACCGGAAGGATCGCGAAACAGCAGTGCGCCGGAGAGCTGCAGCGTCCTCTCAACGATCTTGGTGCAATAGCCCTTGATTACAGGGGAAGGTCAGGAATGGCCACCTCGATCGGGCATGCACCTGCGGCCGGGCTGGTTGATGCAGAGGCAGGTTCGGTGCTGTCAATTGCCGAAGCACTGACAAACATTATCTGGGCACCTCTTACCTATGGGCTCAAAGGTGTCTCTCTCTCCGCCAACTGGACATGGTCCTGCCGGAACCCCGGTGAGGATTCAAGGCTATACAGCGCTGTAAAGGCAGCAAGCGATTTTGCCATCAGCCTCGGCATCAATATTCCAACCGGTAAAGACAGCCTGTCGATGACTCAGAAATACCGCGACCAGGTAGTTCTGTCGCCGGGGACTGTTATCATCTCTGCAACGGGTGAGGTGAAAGATATACGGAAAATTGTGGAGCCTGTCCTGGTCAATGACCCTTATACCAGCCTCATATACATTGATATGAGCCGCGATTCATTCAAACCCGGAGGAAGCAGTTTTGCACAGGTGCTGAACAGCCTGGGCGATGAGGTTCCTTCTGTTACGGACCCCGGCTATTTTGCTGAGGTATTTGAGACTGTCCAGGGATTGATAATAAAGAACAAGATCCTTGCCGGACATGATATCTCAGCCGGGGGTATGCTGACAACACTTCTTGAGATGTGCTTCTCAAATTCCGGGGGTGGATTATCAGTCAGCCTGACAGCCCTGAATGAGGAAGATACCGTAAAGATCCTCTTCAGCCAGAATCCCGGAATTATCATCCAGGTTAAGGATGAGGATGAAGTGTCAGAGATTCTTCTTGAAAATGGCATCTCCTATTACTCGATCGGGCATCCGGTTGCTGAGAGATCTGTTTTTGTAACTAACGGCAGCGACAAATTCGAGTTTGACATTGACGAAATGAGGGACAAGTGGTTCAGAACATCCTACCTGTTCGATCGCAGACAATCAGGCAATGAGCTTGCACTTGAAAGATACGGAACCTATAAACACAACAGTCTTAACATTGATCACGGCAGTTTCGCGGGTACTTTCAGCTCGCTGGGCATATCGCCCGACAGGAGAAAGAAGAGCGGGGTCAGGGCAGCAATAATAAGGGAGAAAGGCGTTAACGGCGACCGGGAGATGGCTTACGCTCTTTATCTTGCAGGCTTTGACGTGAAGGATGTTCATATGACCGACCTGATATCCGGAAGAGAAGAGCTCACCGACATCAGCATGATAGTTTTTGTAGGGGGATTTTCAAATTCCGATGTTCTTGGTTCGGCGAAAGGGTGGGCAGGTGCTTTCAGGTACAACCGGAAGGCAAAGAGCGCCCTTGAAAGATTCTACAGGCGTAATGATACCCTTTCCCTGGGAATATGCAACGGATGCCAGCTGATGGCTGAGCTCGGCCTCATATACCCTGATCACAAAAAGATGCCAAAACTGCTGGTAAACAAATCGGGAAAATTCGAATCGGCTTTCCTTGGAGTAAGCATACTGCCGAACAGATCGGTAATGCTCGGAAACATGGCAGGCATGGAGCTCGGGATATGGGTGGCCCACGGAGAGGGACAGTTCTCTCTCCCCTATCCTGAAAAGAAATACCATATACCGGTTAAATTCTCCGGGCATTCATATCCGGCCAATCCTAATGGCTCAGATCATGATATTGCCGGGTTATGTTCTGATGACGGACGCCACCTGGTAATGATGCCCCACCTCGAAAGAGCTTTCCTTCCATGGCAGTGCGGTTATTATCCTGCTGAAAGAAAGAGTGATGAAGTGACGCCGTGGATCCAGGCATTTGTAAACGCCAGGAAATGGATAGAGTCAGCGGGTGACAACAGGCGTAAATGAAACGGATATCAGCCTTGTAATATCTTCTGCAGAAGTTCCTGCGACATTATAGTCTTTCGGGAGAATCATCTCGCTTGTGACCTGG
>JBFYPM010000108.1:0-8437 GCA_041303295.1 Bacteroidales bacterium | reverse complement strand
ATAACCTGAGTGACGGAGCCCTGTACCAGGGTACCCTGACGCCGCAACTGGTGATCATGAGCGCCACCACCGCGATGAACGGATGGCATTACAGGCTTGAGATCACCGGTCCGTGCGGACTATACTACACCCGCGAGGCCCTGCTGACGGTCAATGCATGGCCGACGGCACAGATAGCGCCTGTTGACACACTCCTCATCTGCGGTGGCGTGCCCACCCAGCTGCACGGCCACCCGGCAGGAGGATCACTGTCATACTCCACCCACAGGTGGTTCGGTGACATCGGTCCGCTGAGTCAGTACAGCATAGAGAACCCAGTGTTCAACACCTCGATGGCAGGTTATTACAGGCTGATCTACCAGGTGACTGACAGTAAGGGCTGTGTCGGGCTTGACACACTGGTGATTGAGGTTGAAAAACCGGTTGCAATGTTTACAGTTGACACTCCTTCAGGATGTCAGCCGCTGACAGTCAACTTCACCAACGGGTCAACCGGGTATGTGTCTGTGCTGTGGGATTTCGGAGATACAAATACATCAACGGATATCAACACGACGCACACATATCCCAATACAGAACCCTCACTGGCATATTATACTGTGAGGCTGGATGTCACCTCTGCCAACGGGTGTGTCTCGTTTATGGAAAACAATATCACCGTCTATCCGGAGATACTCTCTGATTTCACAATCAGCAATGACACCATCTGTTCCGGTGAGAGTATCATGTTCTCAACGCTGCCATCGGCATTACGTTATTACTGGACTTACGGTGACGGCAACCAGGGGACCGGGTCGAATGTAATCAACCATGTATACTTCAACATGACAACTGCCCCGGTGACTTATAATGTCACGCTGAGGACTGAATCATTCTTCGGCTGTATCAGTGAGACAACGATGCCGGTGGTTGTATATCCGACGCCATTACCAGCGTTCATTGCCACGCCGGCATCACAGGTCTTCCCGGCTGCTACAGTGACCTTCATGAACAACACAAATGCAGGCACATGGAACTGGCTGTGGGACTTCGCTGACGGCACCACGTCAACTGATATGTCTCCGGTGCATACATATGCTGCTCCGGGCGACTTCGATGTCAGCCTGACGGTTACCAACGGCGTCTGTTCGGAGGCGGTAAGACATTTGGTAAGGGTGATGCCAACGCCACCTATTGCTGAGTTTGATTCAATTCCTTCCGGATGTATGCCATGGAGCATTGCACCCAACAACACTTCGCTCTATGCTACCGGTTATTACTGGGACTTTGGCGACGGGTACACATCGAATGCAGCAAATCCGAACTACACCTATGTACAGCCCGGCACTTACCAGATAACGCTTACCGTTACCGGTCCGGGTGGAAGTGACACCAGATCAAGGATCGTCAGTGTCTATCCCTCGCCCAGGGCTTACTTTGATGTCTCCCCGCCCAAGGTATATGTCAATGATGAGGAGGTGAGGATGTTCAACCTCTCCGATGGCGGTGACAGCTTCATCTGGGAGTTTGGTGACGGCGATACCTCGCACCTGCGTGATCCGTTCCACAGGTATACAACAGAGGGTATCTATGACATCACTCTCCATGCCTATTCGGCGAACGGGTGCTACGACACTTATACTAAGTCGCCCGGTGTCACGGTTGAGCCTTTTGGCGACCTGGTGTTCGCCACGGTCTTCAAGCCCAATCCTGACGGTCCGATAGAGATTGATGAGCTGCCGAACAGCGGCGAAGCGATGGACCAGTTCTTCTTCCCGCCCATCAGGGAGACTGTGCTCGAATATCATATGCAGATCTTTAACAGGTGGGGTACCCTTATCTTCGAAACATTTGAGATCAACAGGCCATGGAACGGTTATTACAAGGGTAAGCTCTGCCAGCAGGGGGTCTATGTATGGCTCGTGGAGGGCAAGTATGCCAACGGCAGGCCGTTCAAGAAGGCTGGAGATATTACGCTGCTCCATTGATAGCATCGCAGAGCGAAAGCAATATGTTACAGTCACAGAGACAGGTCATGAGACCTGTCTCTGTCGTTATACAGGAATGGTAACGGGGATGTATCAAATGCAAAGAGAGGCGCGGGGCCTCTCTTGTTTATTACTAACTGAACGGTTTGTCTGAGAAGGGTGATGAAAAGGGGCTGACAGGCTGGCTGTCACCCGTACCTCTCCTTGGAGGATGAGGGGGGGCGGCGGTCATCATAACCAGGGAGATTGAGTTGTCAAGCTCTATACGGATCACCGCTGGCCTGACATATCTTCTCTTTTTCCCCCTCATTGATTCTTTTCTATTGCGGCTCAAATATAATCTGTTTGATCTTTACCCACTTAAACACTTATCAACCGTGAATGTTTCGTTTTCCACATTAGCGGTCACTTTGCCAGCATCACCTTTTCAAGATATCTCCCCGTTCCTGCCGTAACCTCAACTATCAGGAGGCCACCTGCATCTCCGGGGTAGTATTCAATCAGTTCTCCGGAGTTAAAACGCTCATCGTTTATGGCGATGATCATTCTTCCGGTAATATCGAATATCCTGACCTTCCCGGTGATCCCGTCCCAGTCATCTCCCTGTGGAAGGATGCATACCTTCCCGGAGGCGGAATATATCTTAAGTGAATTTTCTGTTACCTGCTCTGGTTTCTCTTCTTCGGTCACCGCTACTGTTTTCTTCTCTGCAGGGATTATGCTGAGGGTGAAGCGGCCGGCTATTGTACCCGGGGTCGCTGAGAAGGGATATTCTGCCGTTGCAGAGAGGTCAGTCTTCCTTCCAGTCAGGTTGTCGGTAAGAATGAGACTGTTGACTCCTGTGGCCTGCATCTGACTTCGGGTGATCTTATATGTTCCTGCCTCGGGTATTTCGAGTGTGATTGGAAT
Source organism: Bacteroidales bacterium (assembly GCA_041303295.1). GTDB lineage: Bacteria > Bacteroidota > Bacteroidia > Bacteroidales > VadinHA17 > SR-FBR-E99. Next base: position 5,561 of record JBFYPM010000108.1, on the reverse strand, counting down.
TGTTGTCTTTTTAGAGGGCAGGGGGATGGCGTTGATTGAGTAGTTTTCTCCTCTGAGCACCGAATAGATCTTCAGTCTCCCCTTGAGGTGGCTGAAAGGTTTGGCTGCATCAAAAAGTCCGTCGAAGTCATATGTGGCTTCCGGGTCAAACCTGACGACCATCTCGTCACGGGCGGAAGCCGATGAGAGTGTGAGTCTGACCAGGGGTATCTGATCTGCCGACTTGAACCTTGGTGCCGCGTTGTGTTCGCGGGCGTTGTCGGGGATGGTGATGTATGTGCCTGTTGCCCGTGTGCGTACGAAGAATCCCTGGAGGGAAGCTATATGCGCTGTTGCACCGTTTGTTCCGACGCCTAAGACATAGGATGCCTCCTCCCCGGAATTTGTCCTGATGTAGTAGGCATGCCTGAGCAGTTCATGGTCATGTGAGTAGGTCACCAGGTCCCAGTTTATCCCGCAGGTGAGGGAGTTGCCCAGCAGGGAATAGCCGTGGATTGTGGTATCTCCGCCTGAACCACTGAAGGGGAGGTCGATCCTGCCCATGGAGGTGGTGATCGACTTGAGGTTGCTGAAGGTCATGGTCACGTCAGAGCCAACGCTTACGTCATAACCCTCTTTTGCAGTAAGATCGTTGAAGGATGAAGTGCCGCCGTATCCGTCATGCCACTGCCATCCGTCCACAACATCGGTAATGACTTTGGTCTCGTCGTACCGTGCCAGCAGTTCGGGTTCGATGTTGGTAAAGACAGTTTTCGAAACCGTTGCCGGTGATGCGATATAGTGCCACCAGTCTCCTGTTGGTCCGGCTGTAAGGTGGAGGTCGACATTTATATTTCCAGCAGCGCCTGAATAGCTTCCCGTAAGCAGCGAGGAGATATTTGTGGCGTCTGAGCGAATGTCTATTGTTCCATTGTTGGTCAGTGATGTGAATGTTGCCTGTGCGCCGGGATGAAGGATCATGATCAGGCCGGTGTTCAGGGTGAAGGCCGGTCCGGGGGCACCGGTAGGATATGTTGGTGCTCCTGACGGGATGATGACATTTGTGTTGGCGGGGACAAATCCGGCGTCCCAGTTTCCGGCGGCGGACCATTGGTCTGTGCCGCCGTGCCATAGGCTGTAGATCATCTCATAGGCTCCCCTGTCAGTCACACTGACACGTCCTGACCCAATCAGGTCAAAGGGAGGAACGGTGATACCTGTATAGCTGTCGACACCGGTATCACGCAGGGGGGATACGTATGCCAGCCGATAGTCACCGACGGCCGGATCAAGGAAGTTAGGCCCGTCAGCGGCAGTGTTGGAGCTGTTAAGGTTAATGCAGCCGGCAAATGATTCACCTTCTATGGAACAGATATCAAAGACAGATGAAGGAGTACCGTTGAGCCCGATGTGTGATGACCCGCCCCATATAACTGTATTGACAATAATGGAGGCCGGGGAGTTCTCGAGATAGATTGTGGTGCCGTCGGCTGCCGGAGAGTCATTATATGCAAAGGTTGAGTTTACAATGACGGGGGAGGCGGAGAGGACTGTAATGGCGCCACCCCTGAGCAGCGTGGAAAGTGACGAGTTATCGCTGAAGAGAGAAGAGGATATGACGGGAGCAGAACCTGTTGCCATGAAGATGGCGCCGCCGTGATCAGTAGCCCTGTTGTTGATGAACTGTGTGTTCGAAACCGTCAGGGAGGCTCCTGCCTCTACATAGATTCCCCCTCCTTTTGCGGCAACGGAGTTCCTGATCATGCTGTTATTTATAGTGACCGTTCCGGAGCTGACCTGGAGAGCGCCACCGAAGAACCTGAAACGGGTGCGGTTACCGTTCTCAATGGTACAGTAGTTGAGGTTGCTGGTGCCAGAGGATGTAATCAGTATATTACCCCAGATGTCGGTGGGTTCTCCCACGAAGCCATCACCGTCAAGATCTGAGGTGATTGTGATACGCCCTGTTCTGGTACCGGGGGCATTCAGCTGGCCTGTGCCGCTTATTAGGATGCATGCATACCTGCCCAATGAGATCAGCCTGGTCCCGGGCATAAGGGTAAGGGTTCCTGATGAAACCCCGATGTTATTGTTAAAGTACTTTGTGCCGCTGATGACGAAGTCACCTGCGTTGATCCCCCGGTATGGGTCCGCAGCTGTGCCGGTACCCAGGATCTGTCCAAAAAGATCAGGCACAATGAGCAACAGCACTGTTAACAGCAGAAGGGTCCTCTTCATGACAGGCATTTAATTTACTATAACGTCCCCGTCGGTCAAAGGTTTCAGAAAATCACTGTTTGAGCAGACGGAAGTCGTTATTTATCACAAAAGTAAGAAATCCAACCATTCAGCCAAGCAATATATTGTAATTATAAGTGAAAGCCCTCCCGGGATTTGAATGGCTCTTCTTGCTATCTTTGTGAATATCACTGTTGAAATGCAATCGCAGCAAAGCATAATAATGCGGGCTCTAAGGCTTCTGGCGGACAGCGGCAGGAGAGAGACAGCAATAAGTATAATGATACTTGTTGTCAGGTCATTGCTTCCGCTGGTTGCGCTCTTCCTTATAAAGTATTTTGTTGACCTGTTAACCGGTGCGGGGGGAGACGCTGCCGTATCATTGCCGGGCTCATGGTTTTCCTCAGTGCCACTCACAGTCACTGTTCTTATACTTTCACTTGCGCTTACCCTTCTCTTCGACGACCTGTTATCATATGCCGGCACCTATTTCTCCAGGAGGCACTCCAACCTGGTTGAGGGCCATATCTCATCACTCATACACAGCCATGCATCCGGTCTCGGGCTCAGGTTCTTCGAGGATCCGGTCTTTCACGACAGGCTGGCGAGGGCCGCAAGTGACATCTCGTGGCGGCCTGCGGCGATGATCACAGACGCTGTTCTCCTGATGCGGGGTGTGATCTCGTTCATTGCTGTCGGGTATGTGTTGAGGACATTTGGATTCATCCCGCTGGCGGTGCTGACACTTGTATTCATACCAGTTCTCTGGATCAGGTCACGCAATTCTGCCAGGCTCTACCACGCAAGAAAGAGCACCACGGAAGAGACCCGCAAGGCGGCCTATTTCAGCTGGCTGCTGACGGGCGAGAAGCCTGCAAGGGAGGTTAAGCTCTTTGATCTCGGGGGTTATTTCGAAAAGCTTTTCCGCGGACATTTCAATGCCTCCAAGGCGCCCGAGACTGAGGCTTTGAGGAAGAACGCCATCGCAGAGAGTGTTGCTGCTGTAGTCAGGATAGCTGCGTTTGCAGGGGTCCTCGTATATGCAACAGCCTCCTACATGAGATCAGATATCACAGCAGGTGAACTGGCAATGTATGTTGTTGCCTTCAGGCAGGTTATTGTATGCCTTCGCGATGCGGTCTCAGGCTATTCAGGACTGGCAGAGAACAGGCTGTTCCTGCAGGACCTGTTCCAGTTCCTTGATATGAGAAGCGATATGACAGGCGGGGAGAGGGCCCCGGAACCAGGGTCGTTCAGCGATATAACCGTGGAGAAACTGACATTCACCTATCCTGGTGCTCATATGCCGGCTCTGAGCGATGTAGATCTGAAGATATCAAGGGGCGAAAAAATAGCTGTTGTGGGGCCCAACGGGTCAGGCAAGACCACCCTGGTTAAACTCCTCTGCAGGCTATATGATCCGGACAGCGGCCGGATAATGATCAACGGCAGGAATATTGACACCTTTGATCCTGTCGGTTACCGCAAGCTCTTTTCAGTAGTCTTTCAGAACTTCATGCTTTATTACCTGAGCGCCGGTGACAACATACGCCTGGGAGAAGCTCCGGGTGAATCCCCGGGAGGTGCATGGGGTAGGGCTCCCGGAGAAGCAGATGGAGAAGTCACCGGTGATGAGGATAAGGGGAGGGTCAGGAGTGCGGCGGCGCTGACAGGCCTGGATGAGCTTCTCACGAGCCTGCCTGCAGGATATGACACACTCCTCGGCCATCATACTGAAGGCGGCCGCGAGCTGAGCTGGGGCGAGTGGCAGAAGATCGCGATAGCAAGGGCTGTTTACCGCGAGGCCCCGGTACTGATACTTGATGAGCCGTCGTCATCACTTGATGCCGACTCTGAATATGAGATCTTCTCTGACCTTGGCAGGATAACCGGAGGCAGAACATGCATCTTCATCAGCCACAGACTCTCCAATGTGAGGGATGCCGACCGGATCATCGTTCTGGATGAGGGCCGTATTGCTGAATCGGGGACGCATGATGAGCTGATGGCCGCAAGGGGCAGGTATTTCTCGATGTTCACCAGGCAGAAATCGATGTACAGGTGATGACAGCAAGCCAATCCGGAGAGAGGTCTGCCGGTGATAACCGGATTCAGGCCAGCGTTGAGGACAGGGAACCGGCTGCCCGGCTGCTCCTTATGCTGAGCCGGGTTGAGTTCCCGGATGAAGAGAAAGAACAGATCAGGGAAGCGTGTGAATCATTTACCGGTTGGAAGCTCTTCACTGACCTGGCAATAAGGCATGGTGTTGCCGCCCTTGTCTGGCAGAATTTCTGCGACCAGTCACTTGAAGGGTACATGCCGGATCCGGAGCGAGCCATCCTCGAAGGATTAAGGTTCAAAGCGATAGCGAGGGTGACCTATATCACCGGTGTTGCTGCTGCAGCTGTGGCTGTCATAGAGAAGGAGGGCATAAGGGTTCTGCTGCTGAAAGGCCTGGCCCTGGAGCATACGGTTTACGGGTCGCGGGGACTGCGGCAGATGAGCGACGCCGACCTGCTTGTTAATCAGAAAGATGCGCTCAGGGCAAGAGAGCTTCTCATAGGGGCCGGTTTTACCTCCATGCCCCTGAAATCTAGATTATACAGGCACATAATCCTGGACCTTGGCAATCACCTGCCTGAGCTTCACCGCGGCGGCATGTCCGTCGACCTGCATTACAGGCTCTTCGGACCCGAGGGCAGTGAGATGGTCAGCAGGGCCATTGATCAGGCTGATGAGATCATTGCCGGGGGCAACACCTTCCATGTGCTGCCTCCACAAACAGCCTTTCTGGCGCTGGTAAGCCATATATACAAGCACCGGATCAAGGGTGAGTTCCAGCTGAGACTTTATACCGATATATTTCTTCTCCTGGCAAAACACGGGGAGAGTATCATCAATGAAACCCTGCCTGCCGCCGCTGAGCAGGCCGGTATCCCCGGTGAGGTTCGCGTTGTGCTTGCTGTAATGGATGAGGCCTGGGGATTGACCGTTCCGCGGGGATTGATGGCCCTGCCCGGTGAAGAGCAGGTTAGAGCCGCCAGTTTCATGCATGACCTCATGCATCCGCACCAGGTAAAGCCGGAGAGCCAGTATGAAATGTTCCGGAGGAACCTGGACTCACTGAAAGGATTCAGGAAGAAACTGGTTTTCATTACTGGCGATATCTTCCCTTCAGTTGAATTCATGAGGCAGAGGTATGGGTGCCGTACCAGGCTGTCAGCCATGCTTTTTTATCCGCACAGACTCGGTAAACTATTTTGGATTTTAGGTCTTTCAAAGGGCAAAAAGCAGGAAAAATAACACTAAAACGAAATATTTACTAAAAATCTTCAGTTTTACTT
>JBFYPM010000107.1:0-11137 GCA_041303295.1 Bacteroidales bacterium | reverse complement strand
CACTGAGAAGGTCTATGAGTATCTGTTTCAGGATGATCGGATCACCCATATATTCGGTCTCCCCCTCACCGCGGTCATCATAGATGATGAGGCTCTGCTCGTGCCTCCTGTTGAGCTTCATCAGCCCTATGGTATCCTTTATAATGGGTCCGAGCCTGAACCGTATCTCGCCCCTTCGCTCAAAGGTGACGTTGCCGGCAGTCTCCATTGTGAGCTCATTGACCACCTCCACCATTGTTCCCGTGGAGGCCACGAAGGTCTCCACAAGCTCCTGCTGCTTGGGAGAGGTGGTGGTATCGCCAAGCATGTTGCCAAGGAGCACAAGATTGTTTAGGGGCTCTCTTATCTTGTGTGAGAAGGTATTGATCACCTCTTCGTTCTTCTCTGCAATGGATGCCAGCTCCCTGATTATCTCCCTGCTGTCTGCAATGAGCCGGCGCAGCTCATAGACAGCCATCGCCAGGGGCAGAATCGCCAGCGAACCCGCAATCATGGGTGTATATACCATGCCCGCAAGAGCGGTGGAAAGTGCAATGATGACAAGGAGCAATGCACCAGCAACCGGTAAAAGTATCCGGTCCCTGGTCCTCCGGGTCATAAGGTCTGAATGCGGAACGGGAGCAGCGTTTGATCTTTTCGGCATATTATGAGCACAGTAGAGAAATGATACTCAAAGATACATGAATTTAAATAAAGATGAAGAGAGGGTGCAATTCAGTATCTATAAAAGATTATTTTTGCCTTACGGTATAATATTTGTTGTATCGTTTGAAAAAGAGTGTGATGAAACACCCATGCTGCCCGGGACATAAACAAATTGGAAAAAGATGAAAAAACACGGGTGTTCAATCATACCTTATTAATCAGCTTCTGCTATGATGAAAAGGACCATATTGACACTGATCGCTGCTGTGATTGCCACAGGCATAATCAGCGCCATGGAGGGAGATACTCTTGTTCAATATACACCCGATTTCAAATTCAGGGACGGAATTTACCTGAACTTTGATATGGTGAAGACAAACAACCCTATTCCCAAAGCCAAACTGTTCACCTCTGTCGATTATAACGATAAGGATTTCTTTGACCAGGTGATCTCTGCAGAGAAGATCTACTTCTATGACAACATGGGAGTAAGACAGGAGCTTGAGAAAGATGCAATATGGGGATTCGCACGCAACGGTGTCCTCTACATAAAGGTTCAGGGTGCCTTTAACCGTATCACCTTTTTCGGATCCATCATACACTTCGTGGCTGATGTGACAACCACAACGCAGGGATATGACCCCTACGGGTACTATGACCCCTACTACTCACCTTACAGGTCATTCAACTATTATAACCCGTACTCATCTCGGTACTACAATCCCTACTATGGTGGAGGTGGATATCCCTACAGGAACAACTCCTCACGGACAGACCTTCAGATGTTCATGATCGACTTTGAAACAGGGAAGTCATATGATTATGACCTCGAGAACCTTGAGGCTCTTTTGATGAAAGACCCTGAACTGTACGAGGAGTTTGTCTCAATGCGCAACAAGAACCAGAAGAAGATGATGTTTGTCTACCTGAGGAAATACAACGAGAAACACCCGGTCTTTCTGCCCTCAGGAAAATAATCCGCTGATGAAAAATATTGCTCTTCCTGCCCTGCTATTACTGTCAGCCCTGGCGGCTACAGCCCAGCAGAGACCTTATCCTACATTTGACGATGCTGAAAAATTCAAATCTTCCGTGACATGTGTGGTGATGGAAGACAACCAGCTCTCATTCTACAACGCTGAAATCAGGAATGCGGTAAACAATTACTGGAAGGCTACTCCCGTAAAGTTTATCACGGAGGCTGAGTTCAATGTCATGCGAACCGACCCTTCATTCTCGTTTATTGTTCTGACAATCACCAATTTCAGCAATGACAAGTCGGGCTCAGCATATGACTTCCTCAACCTTCTTCTTGGGGCCGATGTGGAGAACCTTGATGAACTGCCAGAGTTCTGCGCCATCCCTCTCTCCTTTGCAGGGGCTCCGGAGGAGGAGTACAGCTACAAGCTGGGCCTTATAATCAGGTTCATGCAGTATCACGCCGACCTGGTGATGAAGAACCCTACATTGTCTGCTCTGCGTTATCTTAAATATTATAACAGGAATGTCCCTGACATACAGGGTAAGACCATCCTGGTAAGAGAAGATGACCTCGCCCCCGAGATCAACAGTATTGACAGAATCAGTATCCATTATCCCAACAGGGTGAAGATTGTGACCGAGGAGGAGATAATCAGGGCTATCGATGAGAAGGAAAAGGATGTTCTTATCGTTCACAAGGTGGGTCCGGACGGTGTCAAGCAGACGGGAACCTGCATGAAGATGCTCATCGGAACAGATGATGCGGTGATGTATTACTATGACAGCCACCTCGTTGACAGCAAAAATGCCAACGGTTTGCTTATAAGTGACCTTAAGAGACTCGCCCGCTTCTGACGATGCAGCATTTTACCGGGTAAGCCGTCTTTAAAATAAAATAAATGGAAGAGATTAAGACATACACTCAATCAGAACGCGACTGGGCAATGTTCTGCCACCTGTCAGCATTCGCCGGCTTCTTTTTCCCCTTCGGCGGAATCATAGGACCGGTTATCTGCTGGATATCGAGGAAGGATGAATCGGAGTGGATCAATGCGAATGGTAAGGCCTCTCTGAACTTCCAGATATCGATTCTTCTCTACACTGTTCTGCTGATCCCCCTCTGCTTCATCATCGTAGGCATACCCCTGCTTGTCCTGCTCGGGATCCTGGAGTTTGTCTGTATCATAGTGGCAAGCATCAGGGCAGCAAAGGGAGAGACCTTCAAATACCCCCTGTCAATACCGTTCCTCCAATAGTACGCGTGACGGGAGAGGACACTGGCAGTTTTTTTCCTATTTTTGTCGGGAAATAGCTCTGTCATGTCTCAGAAACCTTCCATACCAAGGGGCACCCGTGATTTCTCCCCCGTGGAGATGCTCCGCCGTAATTATATATTCGATACCGTCCGCAGAACTTTCTCCCTGTTCGGCTACATGCCGCTGGAGACGCCTGCAATGGAGAACCTTACAACACTCCTTGGAAAATACGGGGAGGAAGGCGACAGGCTTCTGTTCAGGATTCTAAATTCCGGAAACTTCCTGGCCGGTATACCACCATCAGTCCTGTCAGGGACTGACCTCCCGGCTGTTTCACAGCTCATTTGCGAAAAAGGACTCAGGTATGACCTTACAGTACCCTTCGCCCGGTATGTCGTTCAACATCGTGATGAAATCACCTTTCCCTTCCGGAGATACCAGATACAGCCCGTATGGAGGGCTGACAAACCCCAGAAAGGCAGGTACCGGGAATTCTTTCAGTGTGATGTAGATGTCATCGGCAGTGACTCCCTGCTTAATGAGTTCGAGCTGGTACGCATCATTGACCGTGTATTCAGCGAGCTGAATATCAGGGTGATAATCAAGGTTAACAACCGTAAGATACTGGCTGGTATAGCTGAGATGGCAGGAGCAGGGGAGAGGATTACGGATATCACGGTAGCCATTGATAAACTTGACAAGATAGGGCAGGAGGGCGTAAGACAGGAGCTAATACAGAGGGGTATTGCCCCGGAGGTGATAGCCCGGCTCGAGCCGGTTATCAGGCTGAGCGGACCGGCACTGTCAAAACTTGAGGAGCTGAAGAGTGTGCTCTCTTCATCGGAGACAGGGCTGAAGGGCATCTCCGAGATGGAGGAGCTGTTCGGTTACTTCGCTTTTGAGCCGTCGGTGGCAGAGGTGGAGCTGGATCTCTCGCTGGCACGCGGGCTTAACTATTACACGGGAGCCATTATAGAGGTGAAGGCTGCTGATGTGGCTATAGGGAGCATTTGCGGCGGCGGCAGATATGATGACCTCACCGGCATCTTCGGACTGCCAGGTGTCTCCGGCGTAGGTGTCTCCTTTGGCGCTGACAGGATTTATGACGTGATGCTGCAGCTCAGTCTCTTTCCTGACCAGACAGGCTCTGCCACAGCAGCGCTTGTCATCAACTTCGGCGGGGATGAGCTGCCTGAGTTGCTGAAGATAGTCCGCTCACTGCGTGATGCCGGAATAGCCTCCGAACTCTACCCTGACACCGTCAAACTGAAGAAGCAGTTCTCTTATGCCGACTCGCAGAAGATACCGATTGTGATAATTGCCGGCAGCAATGAGTTAACCGCCCGGCAGGCTACCGTCAAAAATATGAAAACGGGAGAGCAGACTACTATTCCGTTGTCCGCTCTCCCGTCATTTATATTGGAAGGGAAGAATTCATGATCTCAACCGGCCGGCCCGGTATCAACCCCACCCAGTCGGCAGCCGGCAGCCGGCAGTCGCCAGTCGGCAGCCATAAAGACTGAAGACTGAAGACTGAAGACTGAAACTGAAGACTAACCTTCAGTCCTGTTCCTGGCCGCTGCGGCCTCTCAGCCCCGGTCCCTGTGTCTGACCCTGCCGCCTCTGGTTAAGTTCCCTGAGCAGTTGCTGCTTGTACTGGGTCTCTATATGGTAGAGCCTGATGACCTTTGCCGGGGGAAGCACCTTCTTCAGGTCATTGCTGAAGGTTGCCACCATAGCGGCCTCGTCAGAGAAGGTCCGTGACAGCTTGTCGGCTGTGGTTGCAAGCTCCTCAGTGCTCATGTTTGCTTCGTTTTGTGATGCATACCGCATCAATGAAAGGCGGTCAGCCTGCAGTTTGTTCTTGCGCGCAGAGAAATCGTTGTAAAGCGGCCAGAATTTTTCTGCCTCAGCCGGGCTGAGGTCAAGCCTCTGGGTGAAAAAGGCAATCTTGTAGGCAGTAAGCCTTTCATTGTCATCCTGTCCCTGACCTACTCCCTGTCCCTGGAGGCTCAGCGTTGTCATACCCGCGAGTATCACGCTCATGATTGTAAAGAATAATCTTTTCATAGTGCTTTATAATAGTTCATAAATATCATTAAGGTCAACATCTTCAGACATAAGGTAGTCAATGATAATATCGGATGAGATTGTCTGCTCTGCTCCGGTGATGTCAGCCGGTTCTGTACTGTACAGCTCCTCCTCTATCATATAGGTATCAAGTTCTTCGGCAGCCAGATCAGCATAAAGACTGTTTCCCTCTTTATACTCTGCGGCAGCCCTGCCGCCTGTCACAACCCTGATCATCACTGTGGCCAGAAGGGCGAATCCGAGGATGGCAGCCGCCAGGGAGAAATAGGGCGTGAATCTGATACGTCTCACCGGCTTCCCGGTCTCCGTTCCTGTCCAATTTTCTTTTGTTGCATCAGTTGCACCTGACATCCTGGTCTTCCCGGCTGCTTCCAAGGTCATGGCCGCCTTCTCAGCCCCGGCTGCCTCATCTTCCTCCATGCTCTGCCTGATGGCTGACATCGTCCGGTCTGCCAGCGTATCAAAGTATCCATCGGGAACCCTGAAGGGATTGTCTTTTTTTATTTTATCATTGATTTTCATCATATAATGATATCTTTCTATTGTCTGATTGAACCTCCATGTGTCACATTATCAGAAAATTATGTTTGTGTGTGCTAACACACCGTGGTTTCATGACAATTCTTTGATGACACATGAGAGAATTGGTTTAATCGTCCTGTAAAAATTGTTCAATTTTTTTTACCGCATGGTGATATGATGCCTTCAGCGCTCCCACCGAGGTGCCTGTCACCCCGCTCATCTCCTCGTAGCTCATTTCGTCGAAATACTTCATGTTGAATACTGCACGCTGTTTATCCGGCAGTTTCAGGATGGCATTCTGAAGTTTCGACGAAGCCTCGTCGCCGTCAAAGTAGGAGTTTCCCTCCAGCGCCTGGGCAAAGATGCCGTCAAGGTCGTCAAGAGATACTGCACTCTGCCTCTCACGCTTTCTTATCAGCGTCAGGGCTTCGTTGGTGGCAATCGACCATAACCAGGTCAGCAGCGAGCTCTCGAACCTGAAGTTTGCAATATTCTTCCAGGCGTTGATGAAGGTGTTCTGAAGGGCGTCATCGGCATCATCATGTATTATCACAATTCGCCTGATATGCCAATAGAGCTTTGACCCGTACAAATCAATGATCATGCGGAACGCCTTCCCGGCATCCTGGTTGAGCAGGCTCTTTATATCATCGTCAGTGATATGAGACATCACCTTCAGTGGCGGTAATTTGTCAGTGAGACGCACGGAGGCGTCCATGGTTTAATCTGCGGGTCAAAATTAGCAAAAAGTGCATGCCCCATCGTCATGCTTTGCTGCCGGTCTGCTCTTTTTGGTAACTTTGCACTCACACAAAAAAGAGATATGGCACTGAAATGCGGAATTATAGGGATCACCAGTACAGGCAAGACTACCATCTTCAACTGCATATCCAACACCAGGGGTGAGACAAACACCTTTGGCACAGGGGTTAAGGCGAACCTGGGAGTGATTCAGGTGCCTGACCGGCGCCTCTATGAGCTGGAGAAGCATCAGCCCACCGAGCGGATCGTTCATACTACCGTGGAAATCGTTGACATCCCGGGACTTGTCAGAGGTCAGGGTGACAGCTCCGGTGCCAGGCTCCTGGGGGAGATAAGAAACACCGATGCCCTGATACACGTTTTACGGTGCTTTGATGATGACAACCTGCCTCACATAGACGGTTCTGTCAATCCTGTAAGGGACCTTGAGAATGTTGAGTTTGAACTGCAGGTCAAGGATGTTGAGTCGGTAGATAAAAAGATACAGCGGCTTGAGCGGGCTGCCAGAACGGGCGACAAGGATGCAAAGCACGGGATAGAGATACTTAACCGTTACAAGGAGCATCTCGAGGGCTTTCAGAACGCCTCCTCGCTTGAGATTAAGCCGGAGGAAAAGAGGTATGTTGATGACATCTTCCTGCTCACCATGAAACCCGTACTTTATGTATGCAACGTCGATGAAGTTTCGGCTGCCAGCGGCAATAAATACACAGAGGCCGTCAGGGCGTTCCTCGGTGCCAGGAATGCTGTTCCCCTGGTGATAGCCGGTGCCCTTGAGGCTGAGATAGCCAACCTGACGGAGGAGGCTGACCGCCTGGAGTTTCTTCAGGCCTCCGGTCTCACCGAACCGGGCGTCAACAAGCTCGTCAGGGCTGCATATGAGATGCTCAACCTGCTTACATTCTTTACCGTCGGGCCCAAGGAGATCAGGGCATGGACAATCACTGCAGGCATGACCGCTCCCCAGGCTGCCGGGGTCATCCATTCAGATCTCGAGAGAGGATTTATCAGGGCTGAGGTGATGAAATACACTGACTTCATGACCCTGGGGTCTGAGCATGCATGCCGCGATGCCGGCAAGCTGTTTGTGGAAGGCAAGAGCTACGTTGTGGGCGACGGAGACATACTGCATATCAGGTTTAACGTATAACAGCAAAGGTGAGATACCTCCCTGTCATAATTGCTTTGATGCTTCTGGTGACGACTCCGGAAGGTTACGGGCAGCACCCCCTGAGGGGCGATGACATTAGGGAGACTATACGCACCTACGGACAGGCCGAGGTGATAATCACCTATCCCGGCTTTGAAGCCATGACTCAGCTTGCCACACGCTTTTCCGTTGGATCATGCAACGGCACAGAGGCATTCATCATTCTCTCACCTGTTGACGCTGAAGAGTTCATTGCCTCTGGCAGGACCTATAAACTCGTCACCCCTGTGCCCCGCAAGGGATTCTATACTGCCTCCTCAGTAGCCGAGGCGATGCAGTGGCAGTCATACCCTACATGGAAGCACTATGACACAATCATGCACAAGATAGCTGAACACTGGCCTGAGGTCTGCCTCCTTGATACAATAGGGTTCAGCGTGCAGGGCAGGGCTGTGCTGGCCATTAAGATATCCGACAACCCGTCTGCTGATGAACAGGAACCGGCGGTAATGCTCAGCTCCTCCATTCACGGTGATGAGCCGGCAGGTTTTGTACTGCTTATGCGGCTTGCCGAATACCTTGCATCCGGGAGCGCATCCGGCGGCCTGGCCCGGGATCTTGTCTCAGGACTGGAGATTTGGATCAACCCCCTGGCCAATCCTGACGGCATGTACCGTAACAATGACACCATGATCAACCCTGTCAGGGCGAACAACAACGGTTATGACCTCAACCGTAATTTCCCCGATCCGGAGGTGGCCTTTCCTCCACCCCTGCAGAAGGAGACCCTTGACATGATCACTTTCATGGAGGAGAAACACTTTGCCCTCTCCGTCAACCTTCACTCTGGTGCTGAGGTGGTGAACTACCCGTGGGATAAGTGGACCAGGCTCCATGCTGATGACGCCTGGTTCAACGGAATAAGCAGGCGCTATGCAGATACTGTTCATCTTCATGCCGATCCGGGTTACATGACCTACCTCGATAACGGAGTGACCAGGGGTTGGGAGTGGTATATTGTCAGGGGCGGAAGACAGGACTTTATCACATGGAGCCTCGGAGGACGGGAGGTGACTGTGGAGCTTGACGACATAAAGATGACTCCCGGATCCAGCCTTGAAGCACTGTGGAACTGGAACCACCGCTCACTTCTCCGCTATATTGATGAGGCTCTCCACGGCGTCAGGGGCAACGTTACCGACGCAGCTACCGGTGAACCGCTGAGTGCGGCAATAAGGATCACCGGGCATGACGCCGACTCTTCGGTTGTCTTTTCCGACACACTATCGGGGGAGTATTACAGGTTCCTTGCCCCCGGCACATACAATATGACCTTCTCCCATCCCGGGTATCTTACCTATTCATCTGAAGTTACTCTTAGCAGCTGGAACTCCGTCAGGACAATAGATGTTCAGATGCAGAAATCCGGTGATTTATACCCTGCACCACCGGAGACCGGACTGCTTATCTGGCCTGTGCCTTCAGGCGGTTCATTCAGTATAATGCTGCCGGTGGCCATTACCGGGGATATCACGGTCACCCTGATCTCCGCCTCCGGGGCAATCTTCAACACCCGCCGGACAGTGGCGGAACAGGGCATACCGGTCGTTTGCGACTACGGATCACTGCCATCGGGAGTCTATATAGTATCAGTCAGAAAAGAACCCGACGGACCCACCCTTAGAGGCAGGGCCGTCATCACACGGTTCAAATAAGCCGGTGGTGATGTTGATATCTTTGTTCCTGCGCCTTGCAGATAAGGCCAAAACTGATATTTTTGGACCTTATTTCCTACGAGATACTTTTCAATCATGAGACAGACAGCAGCAATCATATTCTTCCTACTTATCTCCTTTACAGTCAGGGCACAAACGGCTTATATACCTCCTGACAAGCCCAGGCTTGTAATAGGCATCATTGTTGAGCAGCTCCGGTATGACCAACTGGAACGTATCTGGGATATTCTTCCTGACAACGGACTAAAGAGGATGGTCAGCGAGGGCACCTACTACCGTAATGTCTCTGTCGATTATCTGTCGACCCAGGCAGCGCCGGGCTTTGCCACTATCTCCACCGGAGCATCACCTTCTTCCCACGGCATCACTTCTGACACCTGGTTTCACCCTTTCAATGACCAGATGATCTTCAGTGTCCAGGACCCTGAAGCCGGTGCAGTCGGAGGTAGTTTTGAGACCGGCCTCTACTCTCCGGTCAACCTCCTCTCGTCGACCTTTGCTGATGAGTTGCAGATGTCAACATGTGGTGCCTCAAAGGTATACGGAATCGGCATAAAGGAGATGGGTGCGATAATCATGGCAGGGCACGCAGCCGACGGTTCATTCTGGTTTGATGACCGCACCGGCACCTGGATGAGCAGCAACTACTATGTTGATGCACTCCCGGGGTGGTTAATGGATTTCAATGCGATGCTACTGCCGGGGCAGTACCTTAATCATCCGTGGCAGCCATTGATGGATCCGGCCCGCTACCCGGGATGCCAGGCTGACTCAAATGCCCTGGAAAGAGGCTTCGAAGGCCAGACATGGTTTCCATATGACCTCAAGTCATTGTCAACAAAGGGCAAGCTCCTGAATACTACAAGAGATTACTCGGTACTGCGCGAGACCCCCTTTGCAGATGATTTCACCAATGAGCTCGCCTACAGACTGATAGATAATGAACAGCTTGGACAGGATGATGTTACTGATTACCTGGCAATTACATATTCAGCTACAGACTACATAGGCCACCGCTTCGGCCCCTCATCAGTAGAGGCTTCTGATGCGCTGGTCAGGCTCGATAAAAATATCGGACAGCTGCTTGACCGGATTGACAAATCGCTGGGTAAGAGAAATGTACTTGTCTATTTCGTCTCCGCACACGGGGTGTCTGAGATACCGGCTGTGCTGGAGCAGAGCAGGATACCCTCCGGGTACTTCAGGCTGAACCAGTCACTTCAGTTGTTGCGCAGTTATCTTAATGCCGTCTACGGCAAGGGCGACTGGGTAAAAGGATTCTTTGACAATCAGATCTTTCTGAACAGGGGCCTGATTGAAGACGCTGATATAAGTCTTGAAGAGATACAGAAGCAGGTAGCCCGCTTCATGGTGCAATTTTCCGGGATAGCTACGGCTGTTCCAACTTCGGCGTTCGAGATGAGTGATTTTGCCGGAGGGCTGCTACTGAAGATGAATAACAACTACAGCCAGCAGCGGTCCGGTGATGTGATGATAGCCCTTAATCCCGGCTGGGTTGAGAAGACTGACCATGTCACAGGCCATAACTCACCATATGAGTATGACAGCCATGTTCCGCTAATATGGTTCGGCTGGACTGCCAGCAGGGCATCTGTCACCCGCAGTGTCACCACAAGGGATATAGCCGTAACCCTTTCGGTACTGTGCAAGATACCATTACCCAATTCTGCCAGCGGAGATCCGCTGCATGAATTGTTCAGATAGCTCCTTCAGGCATCTTGTTCGGTCAGATTGTCTGGTGTTCTTTTCCCGGTCAACACCCCTTGAAGCTGACCTCAGACGCTCAGCAGATTTCTGTTATGGCTGTCGCGTACGCGGCAGACATCTTTGATCAGCCCGGGATTCTGTTCGCTTCCGTTTCCTATCACCACCATATCAGCTCCTGCGGCAAAGACGGCATCGACCTTGTCAGCTGAATCGAGTCCGCCACCCACAATGAGAGGGAGAGTCAATTCCGCCCTTACCTCTCTTAT
>JBFYPM010000106.1:0-4123 GCA_041303295.1 Bacteroidales bacterium | reverse complement strand
TGACAAGGTGCTCCCCATGAACACCGGCGCTGAGGCTGACGAGACCGCACTCAAGCTATGCCGTAAATGGGCATACCTGAAAAAAGGCGTCAGGGAGAACCAGGCAAAGATCATTGTCTGCGAGGGCAACTTTCACGGTCGGACCATCACAATCGTCTCAATGTCAACTGACCCGGACGCCCGCAATGATTACGGTCCATTTACCCCTGGTTTCATAACGATTCCTTACAATAATCTGCCAGCACTTGAGAAAGCACTTGCTGATCCCGATGTGGCAGGATTCCTTGTTGAGCCCATACAGGGTGAGGCCGGCGTGTTCGTACCTGACGAAGGTTATATCAAAAAGGCATATGATCTCTGCAAGAAGAATAATGTGCTCTTCATAGCCGATGAGGTTCAGACAGGCATTGCACGTACAGGAAAACTTCTGGCATGCGACCATGAGGGTGTCAGACCCGATATTCTCATACTGGGTAAAGCTCTCTCAGGAGGCGTCATGCCGGTATCAGCAGTACTGGCCGATGATTACATCATGATGACAATCAAGCCTGGTGAGCATGGCTCCACCTTCGGCGGGAACCCGCTGGCAGGCAAAGTGGCAGTGGCTGCCCTTGAGGTTATCAGGGAGGAGAAGCTTGCAGAAAAAGCTGAGAAGCTCGGAAAAATATTCCGTGATGAGATGAGCGCGGTGAAATCAGAGATGATTGAACTTGTCAGGGGTAAAGGACTGCTGAACGCAATAGTGATCCGGCCTAAGAACGGTAAAGAGGCCTGGGATGTATGCCTGGCAATGAAGGATCTGGGTGTGCTGGCTAAACCGACACACGGACACATCATCAGGTTCGCACCGCCACTGGTCATTACTGAAGAGCAGCTTCGTGATGCCATCTCTCTGATAAAGAAGGCCCTGTCGCAATTCGAATAGTGCTGAGGCGCTTCCCGGAGAGTATTGCGTTTATCATGATGCTCCGGTTGTAAAAGATTGTTATTTTTGCCGGCACTTAAACTGTATTATGAGATTACTCTTCATATTATTTGCCATTATTGTCCTGAACGCCTGCGCCGGCACGAGACGTAATGCCGCAATCACGCCGGAGGAACTGAATCTGATTACCGGGAGACTGGCTTCAGACGAATTTTCAGGCAGGGGTACCGGAACAGGAGGAGATTCGCTTGCGGCCCTCTTTGTCAGAGATGAGTTTATCAAGGCCGGACTGGAGCCATTCAGCGGCAACGGGTTTCAACCCTTCACTGTGAGTGTGGCAGTTGAGAGCGGAGCCAATAACGCGTTTAGTATTGATGGCAAAGCATACCTGGCAGGCACTGATTTTGTGCCCCTGGCGCTCGCCTCCAACAGTGCCCTCAATGCCCCCGTTGTCTTCTGCGGGTATGGGTTCATGTCATCCGCCGATTCAATGCTATGGAATGATTTTGGTGATATTGACATAAGCGGCAAATGGGTGATGATGCTCAGGGGCTATCCTGAATCCAATCCCGCAGCCGCCGGCTTCAGCTCACTGGGCACAGACCGTCTGAAGGTTATGAACGCCCGGGAGAACGGTGCAGCTGGGGTGCTCCTGGTCTCGGGAGAGAAGTGGGATCCGGCAGATAATCTCGATAAACCCTCACGAGGTGAATCGCGGACAGGAATCCCTGTACTGCAGATAAAAAGAGCCATTGCCGATTCAATTCTGCGGTCATCAGGAGCAACATTGAACGAACTTGAAGAGAAAGCTTCAGCCATGACTGCTGCCGGCAGCTTCACCACCGGGGCTACCGTTGATGCTGCTGCTGAAGTAATTGCAAAGGAAGCCTCCACCGCCAATGTAGTCATGAAGCTGGCCGGAACCGGTCAGGATGATGAGTACGTGATTGTAGGAGCCCATTATGATCATCTGGGAATGGGAGGAGCAGGTTCATCAAGTCGCACGCCCGACACCATTGCCGTACATTACGGCGCCGATGACAACGCCTCAGGCGTGGCACTCATGATTGAACTGGCGGAGAGACTGGCTGCAGATAAGGCCGG
This sequence comes from Bacteroidales bacterium, assembly GCA_041303295.1. Classification (GTDB taxonomy): domain Bacteria; phylum Bacteroidota; class Bacteroidia; order Bacteroidales; family VadinHA17; genus SR-FBR-E99. The sequence continues at coordinate 2,094 of JBFYPM010000106.1, read as the reverse complement.
ACACACAAGGGATATAATTTTCGTTGCCTTCTCCGGTGAGGAGATGGGATTGCTGGGCTCCAAGTATTTCGTTGATAATATGGCGTTTGAAGCAAATACTGTCAACCTGATGGTCAACCTTGACATGGTAGGAAGGCTGAGGGAGGGGAACGGGCTCCAGGTGGGCGGCGTTGGAACAGCAGCCGGGTTACGTGATACAGTAACATCGTTCAATGACACTACCCTGCTCAGCCTCAGTTTCACCACTGAAGGGTACGGACCGTCAGACCACTCTTCGTTCTACCTTAAGGATATACCGGTGCTGGTCTTCACTACCGGTGCTCATCTTGATTATCATACACCCTTTGACACACCTGACAAGATCAATTATGAGGGGATGGCAAGGATTGGCGACCTGTTGTATGATATTGTCAGTTCAGCCGCCGGAGAGCCTGCCAGGCTGGCTTTCACCGAGGCAGGACCTAAAGGACCGACCCAGTCAATGAGTCGCCGCCGGGGTGTGACCCTCGGCATCATGCCTGATTTTGCCGGGAATGTAAGGAACGGCCTCAGGGCTGATTTCGTCACCCCGGGCAAGCCCGCCGCACTGGGTGGTATGGTCAAGGGCGATGTCATTGTGGCCATTGAGGACAAGCCGGTCAATAATATTGAAGATTATATGTTCAGACTTGGCCAGCTTAAACCCGGTCAGACAGTCACTGTTGAGGTCATGCGCGACGGGAAGCGGGAGTTGCTACTGATTCAGTTATAACCTTATTCTGCGAGATCGATATGAAAAGTTTTCTCTTCTGGACCATCGCAATGGCAATTACAATTGGTGCCGCAATGTATCAGAGAACAACCGGGCCCACCTATTCTGAAAGAGTCACAGCGGTGGTTGACGGAACCGAATACCCGTTAAGCCTCAAACGCAGCCAGACCAACACCCGCCCGGCAATGATAAAACTTGAGTTGCCTGCCGGCATTCCGGGGACTCTCTGGTATAAGAAGTTCAGGGTGAGTGAGGATTGGACTGCGGTTCCGATGGTTCATGACGGTACCACTCTTGCAGGAGAGCTCCCCTCCCAGCCTGCCGCTGGCAAGCTTGAATATTACATCGTTCTTTCTGCTCCTTCCGGAAGCGAGGTTGCAATAGGCCGTGAGCAGCCGGTGATAATCAGGTTCAAGGGGAACGTACCTGCAGTAGTGATGATACCTCATATCCTGATAATGTTCTTTGCCATGCTACTCTCCAATCTTGCCGGACTGACGGCAGCAGCAGGCCGTCCTCTGCAGAAGAGGTACGGGCAGTGGGCTTTGTGGCTTCTTCTTGCCGGAGGAATGATCCTTGGACCGGTGGTTCAGAAATATGCCTTCGGCGAGTTCTGGACCGGTATTCCCTTCGGCTGGGATCTGACAGACAACAAAACCCTCATAGCCGTACTGGCCTGGATAGTGGCTGTTATCATGAACAGGAAACGTGACCGGCCAGGTTATACAATAGCTGCAGCCATCATCCTGCTGCTTGTTTATTCGATCCCTCACAGCCTTTTCGGATCGGAACTTGACTACGCTTCAGGCACCGTAATACAGGGCTGAAAATTTATTTTATCCTCTAACAGCTTTTTTTTACCTTGGATGCAGCATTCGCGTGCAGCATTCGTCATTGAGTTGAAGAGTTCAAATACGTGGGTGCAGCGTCAAACATACTTAAACAAGATCTTACTATTAAGATGGAAAATGTTGAAGCAGCATTCAGGAACATACATCAGGACCTGATCGACGGGTGTCGTGAAGGAGACCAGAAGGCACAGTTCCAGGTGTACAAGCTTTACTACAAGGCTATGTTTAACACAAGCCTGCGTATTGTGAATGATGACATGGAAGCTGAAGATGTGATGCAGGAGGCGTTCCTCTCGGCTTTTGAAAAGATAAACACCTACTCGGGAACCGTCAGCTTCGGCGCATGGCTGAAGAGAATAGTGGTCAACAGGTCACTTGACGCCCTGTGTAAAAGGAAAGCGATCTTTGAAGACATTGAAAATCACGTTGGGATCCGCGACGATAGCAGTGATGATGCTGCTTACAGGGAGGAGATCGACACCAAGGTTGAAG
>JBFYPM010000105.1:0-18897 GCA_041303295.1 Bacteroidales bacterium | reverse complement strand
AGGGTGGTATCGTCATTTACCCCACTGACACCATTTATGCCATGGGTTGCGACATCAGAGCCGGTAAGACGATAGAGAAGATAGCCCGTTTCAAGGGGCTCAATCCCGGCAATCCTGATATGTCAATGATCTTCTCATCAATGAGTCAGCTCTCTGAATATACTGTGATTCACGACAATAATCTTTTCAGGCTTCTGAAGCGCAATCTTCCGGGAGCGTTCACCTTCATTGTCCCAGCCAACAACCAGATACCGGCCATGTTCAGGCACCGCAAGAAGACCCTTGGTATACGCATACCTGACAACAGCATCACCCAGGCGATTGTAAATGATCTGGGCCGACCGCTTGTGACAACCTCCATTCACGAGGACGATGAGATCATTGAATATATAACTGATCCAGAGCTTATACACGAGAAGTATGATGATTTTGCAGATCTTGTAGTAGACGGCGGATTCGGAAGCAATGAACCTTCAACTGTAGTTGACTGCACAGGGCCGGAGCCCGTTATCTTAAGGCAGGGTAAGGGGGTGCTTGAGTTGTGATCTCAGGCAGCAGGCATTAGTGCAGTCTCCAGTCAGCAGTCAACAGTAGGCAGTCAATCAATTAATTACGACCGCATGACCGCAGGACAGGAGCGAAGCGACAGATTGACGATCCGCCAGCTGGCGGAGAGGCAATCCCGCACACGAAGTGCCGGGACCTTCAGACCCTAATCTCCTACCGCTTCTCAGAATTGAAGAACTTATTCAGCTTGTCAAAGGCTGATGGCAGGGCGAAGACAACCACCTTATCACCAGCCTGGATAAGAGTGTCGCCGGTAGCAATATATGGCTTGTAGTCGCGTATCCCGCCCCCGACGATGGCATCTTTGGGAAAATCAATAAGCTTAAGTGGCCCGCTAGTAATGCGTGCATTCTCAGGAACATTGTATTCTATCACCTCAGCCTCGGTACCGGTCATCATCTTTACCTGCGTGACATGTGGATTCATCGTGTGACGGAAGATCCGGCTGGCAGTGGCTATCTTCTTGTTGATGATGGTGTCAATGCCTGAGTTCTCCGCAAGGTTTATGTATTCCATGTTCTCCACCTCTGCTATTGTCTTCATCACACCTATCTTCTTGGCCAGCAGGCATGAGAGAATATTTGTCTCGGAGTTGCCTGTCACCGCCACGAAGGCATCCATATGCTGCAACCCCTCCTCTGCGAGCAGGTCACCGTCCCTTCCATCGCCATTGATGACCAGTGTCTCCTCAAGTGTTTCGGCCAGATCACGGCATTTCTCAAGATCAATGTCTATCAGTTTAACCTGGCAGTCGTGTTGCAGGTTCATTGCAATATGCCTTCCTATTCGGCTTCCCCCGAGGATCATTATGCTCTTGGCTTCGACATTACGCTTTCCGGAAAACTTCATCATGTCAGCAATCCCGTCACGTGTCGAAATGACAAAGGCGAGGTCGCCCTCATGGAATTCCTCCTTGCCTCGCGGAATGATTGTACGGTCATGCCTTTTGATGGCAACGGCGCGATACTTTATTGACCCGAGGGTGTTGGTTACCTCCTCGAGGCTACGGTTGAGGACCGGGGCATTTTTCTCCAGCTTCTGGACGTAGAGCGACAGCAGTCCGCCGGCAAAATCCATGAACTCCGTGGTGCCGGTCTCCTTGAGCAGATTGATCACCTCCTTTGCGGCTATGAGCTCAGGGTAGATAAGGTGGTCAACACCCATATTCCTGAAGAACTCCTTGTTGTCCCTCTCAAGGTATTCCATATTATCAATGCGGGCTATCACTTTTCTGGCGCCCAGCTTCTTCGCGAGGATGGATGCCGTGATGTTTGTGTCCTCATAATGCGCAACGGCGATGAAGAGGTCGGTGTGCTTCTTGATAGCCTCCCTGAGCAGGTTGAGGGAGGTTGCCGACCCCTCAAAGGTAAGCACGTCAATGGTTGCGTCTACAGGTTTGAGACGCTCTGCTTCTGAGTCTATAAGGATGATCTCATGTTCGCTCTGCGAGAGCATCTTGGCAAGGTGGGTACCCACCTCTCCTGCACCGGCAATTACAATTCTCATTTCCGCCCTGGTAAAATTTGTGCAAAGTTATATAAAAGAAATGTTACCCGGGGTCAATGACCTCAATCTTTAGTCCCCGGGTGTTGGCATGCCTCCTTACTTCTGCAGGCACGAGCCCGTCATCTGAGGGCACCAGGAGCAACCTGCCGTGCTGCCTTACCCTCACCTCAGTACCTTTGATGTTATAAACAATCAGCCTCTCGTTTTGGATCTCCGATAGTATTTTTGCGGTGCTGCAAATGACCAGGAGTATCATGGTCACTATGAAGGGTTTAAGCGTTATTTTTCTGACTCTGAGCAGTGAAGTGAGAAGGAGGGCCATAGCTGCAGTCAGGAGGATGGTCTCTGCCGATGACATTCCGATGTTCATTATCACACCTTTGTCCATTGAGCTTACCAGGCCGGTGAAGGTGAGGGTGAAACGGGCCAGGCGGTCAAGGATTAATGCAAAGAAGGCAGAAAGGGGCGGGACTGAAGATGTTGCGATCAGCAACATGGCAAGGAGGAGCACCGCAAAGGAGATGGGTATTACAACCAGGTTTGTAAGAAGGAAGAGCAGGGGGAAGATATTGAAGAGCCTGATAGTCAGAGCCAGGGTGCCGGCCTGTGCCACCAGCGAGACGGCTATCATCTGCCAGAACCAGTTGAGTATACGGTTCTTCAGCCTGATGAACCGGTGGAAGGAGTTATAAAAGACGATGATGAATGCCACAGCCAGATAGGATAGCTGAAACCCTGCTTCGAACAGTACGGAAGGGCGGGCCGCCGTCAGGATGAATGCCGAGGCCAGCAGGCTGTTCATACCCGCAGCAGGCCTGTGGAGCATATTCCCTGCCTGCAGAAAGGTAAACATTATTGTTGCCCTCAGCACCGATGGCGACATGCCGGTGATGAATGCAAATCCCCACAGGGCCGGTACTATTATGATCGGTTTTATGATCTTGAGTCTGCCGCGGAGGAAGAAGAGCATGCCGGAGAGGGCCAGGCTGATCATCCCGACATGCAGCCCTGATACAGCCATGATGTGCATGGCACCTGACCTTGAGAAGGAGGTGAGCTGCTCTTTGTCAAGCAGTTCCTTATCGCCTATTGTCAGGGCGGTTACCAGGCCCAGCTCTTCACCGCGGAGGCCGGCCTTCCTGAACAGGTCTGTCATGCCGTGCGCAATGATGAGTGAGCACTCCCTCACTGACCGGCGGCCTTCCGAATGATAACCAATGATATCGCCGGAGTGGAAGAATGCAATCTGTTTTATCCCCTGACCCTCCAGGTACCTCCGGTAGTTGAACTCGCAAGGATTACCGTTGTTTTCCACCGGACGCGGCCTGAGGCTAAGACAAAGGCGGTCGCCCGGCTTCCATGCCCGTGGAAGGGTATCGCTCATGTACCAGAGCATGAGTGATCCGGAGGGATAGCTGATGGAATCACCCTCTCTGACGCTGATGATCTTTGCCCTGAAAGACCAGCTGGCATTTCTCTTTTCGGGATACCCTGAGAGACGCACCGTGACACGCTGCCGGCTTTCAGGCAGTTCGCAGGGACGGGTCTGCTCTTCAGAACGAAGCAGGTACCCGGAAGTAAGCAGGAAGAAAACGACAGCTGTACCGAACAGGGTGTCCGGGAGAAAGCTCTTACGGAATAGACGGATTGTCATTAGTGCCAGTGCCAGAGCGGCAACAGTCAGGGCAACAGCCGCCATACGCGGCGCAGCTTCCGCCACGATCACACCGGCACATAAGGGTGCATACAGCCTCAGGAAAGGAATCTCCCTGAATTGCACGGGTCACAGCTTAAGACCCATTAAAGTTATGTCAATTACTGAAAGAAAGCAAGGATAGTCCTTTACTTTCCGACGGGCAGAATTGTCCGGTAATCGGCACTGAATTTACCACGACTGATATCGTTCAATTTTCCTTTGATAAGCCTTCGGCGAAGAGGACTAAGCCTGTCGGGAAACAGAATGCCGTCAAGATGATCATATTCATGCAGGATTACCCGGGCCTTGTAGCCGGTATAGACTTCATCATGGAAGTTCCATTCCCGGTCATAATATTGAATGCGGAGTTCTGACTCCCTGTCCACCTCCTCATGAAGACCGGGCAGGCTGAGACAACCTTCGTTCATGGGTACTTTTAGACCCTTGCGCTCAACCACCTGCGGGTTAATGAAGGCTTTTTTAAACTCTTTCATCTCCGGATGGTCTTCACCAAGAGGTTCGCCGTCGATGACGAATAGCCTGAGCGACTTACCGATCTGCGGTGCGGCGAGGCCCAGTCCATCAGATTTGTACATCGTCTCAAACATGTCGGTTATGAATGTATCAAGATCTGGATGATCACGGGTAATCTCCTTAGCAATCTTCCTGAGTACCGGGTGGCCGTATACGTAAATGGGATAAGTCATCTCCTTCTGTTAATTCTTTTTCTGGTTTTCCCTGCCCCTGAGCCACGACTGGAGGATTATGGATGCGCTGATGCGGTCGGCCATTGATTTATCACGCCTGCCGCTCTTCTTCACGCCTCCGTCAATCATGGTCCTCATGGCCATATGGGAGGTGAAACGCTCATCTTCCAGGTGCAGGGGTGTAAGAGGGAAGAGCTTCCTGAACCTTGCAATGAACGGATCAATGTATTTTACGCTTTCACTGGGCATATTGTTCACGGTGACGGGATAGCCGATCACAACATCTGTTACGTTTTCGCGGGGAATGTAATCCTTCAGAAAGGCTTCAAGTTCTCCGGAGGGCACAGTAACCAGGGGAGAGGCGATGATCCTCATCGGATCAGTCACAGCCAGTCCGCACCTCTTCCTGCCATAGTCTATTGCCAGCGCCCTGCTCAACTTTTTGCCCCTTTCATTTTCTTTTTCAGCGGTACAAATTTACCGGATTTATGAGAGAAAAAAAAGAGAGCCGGGCAGTCCGGCTCTCCTTTTATCGAATTTATACAGATTACTCAGTCTTTGTTTCAGCATTTGGTTCAACCGTTCCGAACTCCATCTGTGACAAACGCTTGTAGTTATTATATCTCCACTTGGCATTCTCCTCAGCCTGTTTGAAAAGGTAGTCGGCCTCACCGGGGAAGTCCTTAGTCAGCGACGTGTACCGTACTTCAGATTTCAGGAAATCCTGGAACTTGCTCCAATCGGGCTCCTTGGAATCAAGCTGGAAGGGGTTCTTGCCAGCTTCCTCAAGGCGCGGGTCATATCTGAAGAGATGCCAGTATCCTGCTGTCACTGCGTCTTCTGCCTGCTGCTGTGTCTTGCCCATGCCGTTGCGGAGGCCATGGTTGATACAGGGTGAGTAGGCAATGATAAGTGACGGTCCGGGATACTCCTCGGCCTCGCGGACAGCTTTGAAATACTGGTTCTGGCTTGAACCCATAGAGACCTGTGCAACATATACATAACCATATGTCATGGCCATCTGGCCGAGGTCCTTCTTCCGTATCTTCTTGCCTGAAGCAGCGAACTTGGCGACTGCTCCCGCCGGGGTCGATTTTGATGCCTGGCCGCCGGTATTTGAATATACCTCTGTATCAAGTACCAGGACGTTTATATTTTCGCCTGAAGCAAGCACGTGGTCAAGGCCGCCGTAGCCGATGTCATATGCCCATCCGTCGCCGCCGAAGACCCAGTAAGATTTCTTGACCAGATATTTTTTCAGGTCAAGGATCTCCTTGCATACCGGTGCCTTGTCCTTTTCGCAGGCAGCAATAACCTTTTCCGAGATGGCCCTGCTAGCCCTGGCATTGTCTTTTTCTGCAATCCACTCATTGAATGCAGCCACCGTTTCAGGTGCGAGACCGCTGTTGATGTTCTCCTTCATCAGCCGTTCCAGTCGCTCCCTGATCCTTGTTGCACCCAGCATGAGGCCGAAGCCGTACTCTGCGTTGTCTTCAAAGAGTGAGTTTGCCCATGCCGGACCGTTCCCATTCTTGTTGACGGTATAGGGCATTGAGGGTGCCGAGCCACCATAGATGGATGAACATCCGGTAGCATTGGATATTACCATACGATCGCCGAAGAGCTGCGTGATGGCCTTTATATAAGGCGTCTCACCGCATCCTGCACAAGCACCTGAGAATTCAAAGAGAGGCTGGGCGAACTGTGAATTTTTGACGTTGGTAAATTTATCAACGATTGTTTCCTTGTAACCAACCTTCTCATGCATGTAGGTCCAGAAGTCAGCCTGCTGCAGCTGTGTCTCAAGTGGCTTCATGATGAGGGCTTTTTCCTTCGAGGGACATACGTCAGCGCAGTTACCGCAACCAGTGCAGTCATAGACACTGACCTGTATCCTGAACTTATGGCTCTTGGTGTTTCCAATTCCCTGCTTGGCAGTGATGCCTTCAGGCGCGGCTGCCAGTTCTTCGTCGGTAAGGAGGAAGGGACGGATAGCTGCATGAGGACAGACGTATGAACACTGGTTGCACTGAATGCACTTATCCATCTGCCACTCGGGAACGTTCACGGCTATACCGCGTTTTTCGTAAGCGGCAGTCCCTGCTGGGAAGGTGCCGTCTTCACGGCCGACAAATGCGCTGACGGGAAGATCATCGCCCCTCATGCCATTTATCACTTCAACCACGTTACGGATGAACTCAGGCTTAGTGAGGTCAGCTTTATCCGGGGCCACCTTTAATGAAGCCCATTCTGCCGGTATCTCAACTTTTGTTACGTCACCGCCGCTGTCAATGGCATCATTGTTCATCTTTACGATATTCTCACCCTTCTTGCCATATGCCTTTATCACAGCATGCTTCATCTCATCAACGGCAAGCTTGTAGGGAATGACCTCAGAGACCTTGAAGAATGCGCTCTGCATGATCGTATTGGTCCTGCTGCCCAGTCCCAGATCCTCTGCAATCTTGGTTGCGTTGATGATATAAAAGCTGATATTGTTCTCTGCCAGGAACTTCTTCATGTGATCAGGAAGTTTGGTCAGTGTCTCGTCCGGTTCCCAGATTGAGTTGAGAAGGAATGTGCCCCCTTTCTTCAACCCCCTGAGCATGTCATACTTGTCAAGGTAAGCCGGAACGTGGCATGCAACAAAGTCTGGCGTATTGACCAGATACGGAGAGCGGATGGGCTGGTCTCCGAAACGGAGGTGGGAGGTGGTCACACCGCCTGATTTCTTGGAGTCATAGGCGAAGTAAGCCTGGCAGTATTTGTCAGTGGTCTCACCAATGATCTTAATTGAGTTTTTGTTGGCGCCTACCGTGCCGTCTGAACCGATACCGTAGAATTTGGCTGTGTATGTACCCTTGTGACTAACGTTTACCTCTGGGATGACAGGGAGAGACCTGAAGGTCACATCGTCAACTATCCCAACCGTAAACTGGTGCATTGGCTTCTCATTCTTCATGTTTTCGAAGACGGAGATTATCTGTGCCGGTGTTGTGTCTTTGGAGCTGAGACCGTAACGGCCGCCGATGATCATCGGGCGCACTGATTTGCTGTAGAATACTTCGGTGACATCAAGATAGAGAGGATCACCGTTTGCGCCCGGTTCCTTGGTGCGGTCAAGCACTGTAATGCGCTTCACGCTCTCAGGAAGTACATTGAAAAGATACTTCGTAGAGAAGGGCCGATAAAGATGTACTGAGATGAGTCCCAGTTTTTCACCCTTTGTTTCTGCCAGGTAATCGATTACCTCCTTGATGGTTTCTGTCACGGAGCCCATGGCAACGATAATATTTTCAGCATCAGGAGCGCCGTAATATGTGAATGGCTTGTACTGACGGCCGGTGAGGGCGGATATTTTTTCCATATACTCGTTGACTGTATCGTCAAGATGAGTGTAGAATGGATTTGATGCCTCCTTGGCCTGGAAGAATATATCCGGGTTCTGAGCTGTTCCCCTTGTCACAGGGTGCTCAGGATTGAGAGCCCTGTTGCGGAATTCCTGAAGTGATTCCATGTCCACGAGCTTTTTCATGTCTTCGATGTTAAGCTCCTCGATCTTCTGAATCTCATGTGAGGAGCGGAAGCCGTCAAAGAAATGGAGGAAGGGGACTCTTGATTTGATTGCGGAGAGGTGAGCAACACCTGCGAGATCCATGATCTCCTGGATGCCACCGCTGGCAAGCAGTGCGAACCCTGTCTGACGGGTTGCATAGATATCACCGTGGTCACCGAATATTGAGAGGGCGTGTGCTGCCACTGTGCGGGCACTTACATGAAATACACCCGGCAGAAGTTCGCCGGACATCTTATACATGTTGGGGATCATGAGAAGCAGGCCCTGTGAAGCCGTGAATGTTGAAGTGAGAGCACCCGACTGCAGCGAACCGTGCACTGCGCCGGCTGCGCCGGCTTCGCTTTGCATCTCAACCACCTTGACCTCCTCGCCAAACATGTTCTTCAGCCCGTGGGCCGCCCACTCATCAACATATTCTGCCATGGTCGATGAAGGAGTGATTGGATAAATGCAGGCTACCTCGCTGAACATATAAGCTATGTGCGACGCTGCCTGGTTGCCGTCACATGTAATGAATTTTTTAGTTGCCATTTCTTATTAGAACTGATTAGTGATCAAATAACCTTTAAAAAAATAAACTGCAAATTTACGGACTTTTTCTGACATTTTATTCGCTATTCATCGAAATAAGGAACTCTTCATTGGAGCGTGTCTGGGTTATGCGGTCACGAAGGAATTCCATTGCTTCAACCGAGTTCATGTCGGTGAGATAATTGCGAAGGATCCAGATCTTGCTCAGCATGTTTCTGTCAATAAGCAGGTCTTCGCGCCTGGTGCTGGAAGCTGGTATGTCAATTGACGGGAAAATCCTCCTGTTTGAGAGCTTACGGTCGAGCTGCAGCTCCATGTTGCCTGTCCCTTTGAACTCCTCAAAGATGACGTCGTCCATCTTCGAGCCGGTATCGGTGAGGGCGGTGGCAATGATGGTGAGTGAGCCGCCGTTCTCTATGTTCCTTGCTGCTCCGAAGAACCTTTTCGGTTTATGAAGTGCGTTTGAATCCACACCACCGGACAGGACTTTACCGGAAGCAGGGGCAATAGTATTGAAGGCTCTGGCGAGACGGGTGATGGAGTCAAGTAGTATCACAACGTCATGGCCGCATTCAACAAGCCTCTTAGCCTTCTCCTGTACGATGGTGGCGATGCGCACGTGCCTCTCGGCAGGCTCGTCAAAAGTGGAGGCGATGACCTCAGCGTTGACGTTGCGGGCCATCTCGGTGACCTCTTCCGGACGTTCATCAATGAGCAGGATCATCAGATAGACCTCCGGATGGAACTTGGCTATGGCGTTGGCTATATCCTGAAGCAGGATTGTCTTACCGGTCTTGGGCTGGGCGACGATAAGGCCACGCTGACCTTTGCCTATCGGGCAGAACATGTCAACTATGCGTACTGAGAGGTTGCCTTCTCCGGGCCTGCAGAGGGTGAATTTTTCATTCGGGAAAAGGGGAGTGAGGTAATCAAACGGCACCCTGTCACGGATGAAATCCGGTGTGCGGCCGTTGATCTCTTCCACCTTAATGAGGGGGAAATATTTTTCGCCCTCACGCGGAGGACGGATCGTGCCCCTGATGGTGTCACCGGTCTTAAGGCCGAAGAGTTTGATCTGCGACTGTGAGACGTAGATGTCATCAGGTGAGCTGAGATAATTATAATCAGGTGAGCGGAGGAACCCGTAACCATCGGGCATTATCTCCAGCACGCCTGTGTTGGCAACGATGCCCTCAAAATCATATGCCCTTTCTCTTTTCTCCTCCCTGACCGGTTCGGGGATATCCTGATGGCCGTTCATTGACTCCTGTGCAACAGGTGGTAGTATCACGCCATTATCTGGTGTTGCAGCCTGAGCTATTGCAGCAGTGTCATTTTCAGGATCAGCCAACCTGAACAGATCCTGTTCATTTTCACTGCCCTGTTCGGGTGCGAATAAAAGCTTGTCTGTCTGCACCTGTGACTCGTTCTGGTCAGGATATTGAGGACGTGATTGCTGCTGTGGCTGCTCCTGCTGTGGTGTCTGATGCTGCTGTGTCTGACCCTGTTGCTGTTGCGACTGTTGGTTCTGACCATGCTGGGGCAGTTGCTGGCCCTGCTGCTGATATGGCTCCCTGGCCGGTGCACCAGATGGTGATGGCTGCTGCTGGGGCTGACGGTCACCATCATTTCTGCGCGGTGCCTGCTGATCATTGTTGTATGTGCGCGGACGTTTATTGCGATTCTGTTGCCATTGCTGCTGCTGCTGGGGACGTTGCTGCTGCGGCTGTCTCGGCTGCTGTCCCTGCTGCTGACCCTGTGGTTGGATCTGCTGTTGGCCCTGCGGCTGACCCTGCGGTTGACCCTGCTGCTGATGGGACTGTGTCTGGCCCTGCTGCGGCTGGCCCTGCTGGGGCTGATGCTGCGGCTGTGTCTGACCCTGCTGGGGTTGCTGCGGCTGATTAGGGGTGCGGCCTTGCGGCTGTGGCTGCTTCGGCTGACGCTGACCCTGTGGCTGCTGCTGTTTTTGCTGACGCTGGTCTGGTGACTGCGGCTTCTGAGGCCTCGGTCCCCTGGGCTGCTGTTGCTGCTGTGGCCCCCTGGGTCTGTCAGGCTGTTTCTGCTGCCCGGAGCGTTCCGGCTGCCTCTCTGAAGACGGACTTTCGGTTCTGCCTGTCTTACGTGTGTCAGCAGCATCTATGGCCTGCTGGTCAAGAATCTTGTATATAAGATCCTGTTTTTTAAGGAGCTCTGCCCTCTTAATTTTGAGCTGCTTAGCTATTTCCCTTAATTCGGGAACAAGCATTTCGCTCAGTTCAAGAATATCATGCATGTTTTGAAAATGTGTAGAAAATTAAAACGATTGATTTTTTGGTGAAGTGGGGATTGAAATGGACCCCTCCGACGGATGAACTGACTCGCGTCAGTATTCCGGTGCAATATTAAGAATAAAATAGTTAAATAGCAAATAACCAGTTTAAAAATAGAGCTGCCAATTATCTGGCCGTACTGATAGATGGTTTAGAGGGTCGCATCTTAATGAAAATGTACTTTATTGTTGTTTTATTGAGAAAAATTTAGTAGAATTGTAGGCTTTTGCTTTAAGAAACGGCAAGGAGTGCGCTAATTTATTGTCAATGCGTCAGTTAAAGATAACCAAACAGGTCACTAACCGTGACACTCCGTCTCTTGATAAATACCTGCAGGAGATAGGAAAGGTTGATCTTATCTCCCCGGAGGAGGAGGTCTCGCTGGCCAGACGCATACGTGCCGGTGACCATGACGCACTGGCCAGGCTTGTAAAATCGAACCTCAGGTTTGTTGTCTCTGTGGCAAAACAGTATCAGAACCAGGGGATGACACTTCCTGACCTGATAAACGAAGGCAATCTGGGGCTGATCAAAGCTGCCCAGAGATTTGATGAAACCCGCGGCTTCAAATTCATCTCATATGCCGTCTGGTGGATCAGGCAGGCCATCCTTCAGTCGCTGGCTGAGCAGGCCCGGATAGTAAGGCTCCCGGTAAACAAGATCGGGTCGATAAACAGGATAAACAGAGCTTATTCCAAACTTGAGCAGGAATACGAAAGAGAGCCATCGGCACAGGAGATAGCCGAACTGCTTGAGATAGCCCCTGAGGATGTCAAGGAGGCAATACGCACCAACGGGCGCACACTGAGCATGGATGCTCCTATCAGTTCGGAGGAGGACAATAACATGTATGACGTGATGCAGAATGATGACACGCCAAGTCCTGACCGCAATCTTATAAATGAATCACTTTCTTACGAGATAGAAAAGGCACTGAATACACTCTCTCCGCGTGAAGCGAGGGTGCTGAAACTTTATTTTGGCATCGGCATGAAACATCCGTTTACGCTGGAAGAGATAGGAGAGGAGCTTAAGCTCACACGTGAACGTGTCAGACAGATAAAGGAGAAGGCAATCAAACGTATTCAGTTTACGACACGGTGCCGCATACTCAAGTCTTACCTGGGGTGATAAAATAATTTAGATCTTTCTGTTATGAGCCACCTGGTAGCCCCTTCACTTCTTGCAGCTGATTTTGCAAACCTTGCCTCCGAAGTTGAGATGATCAATGACAGTGTTGCTGACTGGCTGCACCTTGACATCATGGATGGTGTCTTTGTCCCCAATATTTCATTCGGATTTCCTGTTATCGAGGCGGTACGTGATCTCTCAGTCAAGCCCCTTGACGTTCATCTCATGATTGTTAATCCTGATATATACCTCGAGCGGTTCAGGGATGCCGGGGCCTCAAACCTTACAGTTCATTACGAGACCTGCCAGAATCTGCACCGGACGGTGACGGAGATACGCAGGCTTGGAATGAAGGCCGGGGTGACCCTTAACCCTCACTCGCCTGTCTTTCTGCTGAAGGATATCCTGCCATATATTGATATGGTTCTCCTGATGACTGTCAACCCGGGCTATGGGGGACAGACCTTCATACCGGGCAGCATCAACAAGATTGGAGAGCTGCGGAGTATGATAGATGAGGGTGGGTATGACGTTCTTATAGAAGTCGATGGCGGTATTGATCTTCAGAATGCCCCAGTATTGGTCCATGCCGGTGTGGATGTACTTGTCGCCGGCAGCACAGTGTTCTCATCGTCCGATCCTGCTGAGGTGATACGCAGGCTCAGGGAGCCTGTTTAGAAAGGAGTTCAGAGCTTCAGGGTGCTCTCTATCCAGGAGATGATCCTTTCTGTGTCTGAGGCGTCAAACCAGTTTATTTCACTGTCCCTGTTCCACCATGTAAGTTGTTTGCGGGCGTAACGCCTGGTGTTTCTCCTGATCAGCGCTACTGCCTGCTCAAGAGTGATGGCTCCGTCAAAATAGCTGAACATCTCACGGTAGCCCACGGTGTTCAGGGCATTCAGGCCCCTGAATGCAATGAGTGATGCAGCCTCAGCTTCAAGTCCCTTTCTGAGCATCTCTTCAACCCGGAGGTCTATCCTCCGGTACAGTTCACCCCGTTCACGGGTCAGTCCTGCCCTGATAACTCTGAAATCGCGCTCCCTGGCGGTGGAAGTAAGAAAAGCAGAATAGGGTCTGCCGGCACTTTCAGTAATCTCCAGTGCACGCATCAAGCGACGCGGATTGTGCAAATCGACCCTTGAATAATAAGCCGGGTCAAGCATTTTAAGCGCTATCCGGAGTCCGGCGATACCCTCTGTGCGGTACATTTCCAGATATTTCAGCCTTACAGCAGGATCAGTATCAGGGATATCATCCATCCCGCGGCATACGGCATCCATATATAGCATAGAGCCCCCTGTCATCACAACCACAGGACTTTTTGCAAAGAGTGAAGGCAGCAGGGTCATCACATCCCTCTCAAAGAGGCTGACACTGTAATAATCAGTGACTGACAGGAAGCCTATGAAATGGTGTTTAACCTTTGACAGCTGCTCATCATCAGGAGCTGCTGTGCCGATCTTCATCTCACGGTAGAACTGTCTTGAGTCACATGAGATGATGCTGCATCCCAGTCGTGACGCCAGCTCTATGGCAAAATCAGTCTTTCCCACGCCGGTTGGGCCGGGAAGAACAATAAGGGTATTTTTCATGTGATACGGCAGGGGAAGGTTTATTCCTCTTCCTCGTCAACGCTTTCGATATTGTCGAATTCCGACAGTCCTTCTTCATCGTCGCCCTCAAAGAAAATCTCATCGTCAACGACATCCTCATCTATCTCGTCATCGTCATCATCAGTGACAACCAGATTATTGTATTTCTTGCGGGCTACACCACCGAAGGTCACCTGTTTCGGCGGCAAACCCTTGGAATTGGTGCAGATGGGGTACTCCATGTTTTCATCTTCCTTAGTCTCACCCACATATTCCACAAACAGAGCCCTGTCATTAAAGAAGTCGAATACGTAAAGGAGTTTCTGGTTCTTGCGGAAGATGACCTCCTCCAGGATTGCATTTTCCATTGTTGATGAACCGGCGCCCATGTCGAAGAGAGTAAATTCCTCCTCCTTCTCCCAGCTCTCTGTAGCCATGTAGAAGGAAGCTATCTGCGACTTGTCGAACTCCAACTCCTCCTGCAGGGCATTGTGAAAATCAAGCAGAGTCTGATTTTCGAGAAACTCAAACTCCCGTATAAACGCCTCATCTTCATCAGTTAATACCACGAACCTATAAACCATGTCACTCACTTTTTCAACCTGTGCAATTTAATATTTTTTAATATACATTCACTTAATACTATTTTTTTTTAGAACGAAGGAAATAGTGTCAATATTGTCTGCATAATCCCATAATTCGGGCTGTTGCGCACTTCCGAAGGGCAGATGCCCATGCCCGGCCACGCACTGCAGCATGTTTCCGGCGGCCTCTCTCTCAAGATCCGGCGCCTCACCCGGAGGGTAAAACTCATAATGCAATACAGCCATCGGCGGTGTCAGTGATGATGATTTCCGGAGGAGCACGAACCCTCCGTCAATGAAGGGCTCACGGTTGACAATCATTATCGCCTTGTTGTGATCATAGTTCACTGAGTATTTATAATGTGAACGCAGCTGCTCATACGCTTGCCAGTGCGTGATCAGTCCGGCAGGGTCATATCCCTCCGGCAGATATAACTTTGAAACATTCCGGCACCCGAGGCCGAAGTATGTGAATATGTCATCTCCCAGAAGTGCGAGTTCCCCCGGCGATTCCGTTCCGTCAATGATGGCGATGCTGTTTCTGTTGCGGCGTATTATTGAGGGGATGTTTCTGAAATAGTATTCGAAATATCTTGAAGTGTTGTTGCTGCCGGTGGCAATGACCATATCAAAATCCTTAAGTCTGTCAGCAGTAATTTCAATGCACGATGCCAGTTCCGGTTCGATATCCGTAAGTGTATCAGTCACCGCTCTTATAAGAGGTTCATCCCTGTTGCTCAGCTTTGCCTGCAGCCGGTTTCCGGTTACCAGTACGCAGAGCAGGTCATGGAAGCCCACCAGCGGTATGTTTCCGGCCATCACCACTCCAACTGTGACAGGCTGGTGTTCCTCATGCAGTTCAGGGTAGGCTGACAGCCACCGGACAAGGTTCTCTCCTGTGAGGTTTTTGCCTGCTGATAACAGAGCCAGCCTTACATTGTCAGGAGTAAACCATGGGTTTGCATAGTGAATAGTGTCAATGAGGGTTGCGAATCGTCCGGCACTGCCGGCGGTCACTCCTTCGGCTCCATGGCATATAACCTCCCCAAGAGCCGCGAAGGTCCGGATTCTCCTGTCAGAAAAAAAAATGCCCGTTTTCACACGGGCAAAGTTATAAAAATGATAATGAGATTCTGAATTCAATTCAACGCAAAGGTAATTGGCAGGGTAAAGGAGACCTTCACGATTTTATCGTTCTGCCTGCCGGGAGTCCACTGCGGACATCCGGATACAAGCTCAAGGGCAGCCTGGTCAAGGAGCGGATCTACACTTCTTATGACCTTGGGATCTTTCACATTTCCCTGCTCGTCAATAACGAATTGTACAATCACTTTGCCCTGTATACCTTTTGAGGCAGCCTCGGCTGGATATTTCATGTTCTGAACCATCCATTGCCTCAATTCATTGTATGTTGTGTCATTGCGGAACACAGGCATCTGATCAACCACAGTGAAAATCTCATCGGATGTCTCTGCCTTCGCAACATCGGATACAGGCTCTGCTGTGGATGCGTCCTTTGTCAGGGTAGCTTTCTCGTTCCGGGATTCGCTGCCACTGTTGCAGGAGAACATTAAAACCAGCACAATGGCAAGCGGAAGTGCCAGGATCATCTTGAGGGAAGCGCCGCTTCCCGTTCTTTTTTTTGTCATCATGATTATTCTGTTTTTAAGGAGTGATCGTTTTGAAAAAGTATTTGAAAAAAGTGGTGCATTGCTTCTGAATACGGAAGCAAGCAGCAGTTCACGGTAGGAACGAGGGTCTTCACCGTCTGTAATGCATTTGTTGTCAGCTTCATACTCATGTACCGCCAGGAGTGACCTGCGCATCATGTAGGCTGCCGGATTGAACCATTGCAGTGCCGTGATGAGGCCGCTGATAACCAGATCGGAGTGATGCCCGAGCCTTATATGCTTCATCTCATGGTTGATCATCCGTTCTGCATCATCATCTTCCACTGAACTGCTGATGAATATGTGTCCGAGAGCCGAGTAACAGGTTCTGTTACCTGTGTCGAGGCGGATAATATTACCCTTGCCCCGCCCTGAAAGAATCATCCTAACAAGCCTCACAGTGCCGGTAAGCATCAGGCCGGCTGACATCAGAAACCCGGCCGGGTAGATCCAGGGCAGAATTGTAGACAGCAGTCCCGCGCTTGCAGTTGATACTCCTGGTGTGACCACTGTTTCAGGCAGCAGCAGGGAGACGAGCCCGCCCGGAGGCAGGAGAGTCCCAGGTGCATCAATCCTTATGGTCACCAGGGGTACAATAACTGAAAATATCATTGACCCCAGGAGAAAGTACCTGTTCCTGCTGTGCCGTGTGTCATTCTTGAGTGCGATCTCGTGAAAGAGCCACAGAAACGTCAGGCAGATGCTGCTCTCAATAGCATATTCAAGCATGCCGTTCATCACTTTTTCCTTTTATTGTGTTCGCTGTTCTTCATCATCTCCATTATCTCCTCCATATCCTTGACAGTGATGGAGTCTTCCCTGGCAAAAAAACTCACCATCTTCTGGTATGAGTTCGAAAAGTAATTCCTCACAAAACTACTCATCTGGGCCTTTCGGTAATCATCCTTGGATATGACCGGAAAGTACTGGTAGGTCCTCCCATATGCCCTGTAATTTACAAATCCTTTTTCCTGGAGTATCCTTATAATAGTGCTGACGGTGGAATATGCCGGCCTGGGTTCGTCAAACCTCTCCAGGATCTCCTTGATAAAAGCCTTTTTGAGCCTCCAGAGTATTTGCATAACCTCCTCCTCAGCTTTTGTCAGTTCCTTTATCTCCATATCGGGTTACTTTTAATAAGCACAAATATATAACTAAGAAATTAAATATACAACTAATTACTTAAAAATAATCACCGGAATCATCATTTTTTTTGTGCTGTAGGCAGAGATTGATAAAAGATGTATCTTAGGTCCTTGATTACAAGCCGGAGGAAGAGTGTGAGCAGGTTTACATTGTTTTATGAGAATATAAGGGTTGCATTCAAGGCGATCAGGTCGAACAGGGTCAGGGCATCACTTACGATGGCCATTATTGCATTTGGCATTATGGCTCTGGTGGGAATACTGACTGCCATTGACGGGCTGAAGAGCACGCTGACGCAGCAGTTCACGATGATGGGGGCAAACTCCTTCACAATTACCTCAAGGTCAATGCGTGTTTCGATGGGTGATCAGCATTACCGTACCAAGAACCATTCGCATATCACATACAGGGAGGCAGCGGAGTTCAAGGAGAAGTTCAGGGAACCGGCATGGGTCTCTGTCTCCTTCAACGCCTCAGGGATGGCTGAGTACAGGTTCCGGAACAACAAGACCAACCCCAATATTACTGTGATTGGCTCTGATGAAAACTACCTTACAATTGCCGGACAGGAGCTTGCTTCCGGCAGAAATTTCTCACAGGAGGACCTCGCCGGCAGCAGACATGTGGTGATTATTGGCCAGGATATAGTCCGGTTCCTCTTCCCCGGGGTTGAACCCCTTGGGCAGGAGATAAGTCTTCCGGGACTGAAGCTGACGGTTATCGGTGTTCTTAAATCCAAGGGCAGCAGTATGATGGGTGGCGACCAGGTGACCGTTATTCCGATCACCACCGCAAGGCAGTATTTCTCAAGGCCTAACATTACATACAACATCGGGGTGATGCCACATCAGTCGGTCAGCCTTGACATGATGGCAAGTGAGGCCGAGGGCATCTTCCGCATAGTCCGCAACCTTGATCCCCGTGATGAATCTGATTTTAATGTTCAGAAGAGTGACTCAATCATCAAGATTCTGATGGAGAACATAAAGTTTGTAACCCTTGCAGCAACCATTATAGGTCTGATCACGCTGTTCGGTGCTGCGGTGGGGCTTATGAATATCATGCTTGTCTCCGTTACTGAACGAACGCGCGAGATAGGAGTCCGGAAAGCCCTCGGAGCCAGGAAATCGGTTATCAGGCAGCAGTTTCTCTTTGAATCGGTTATAATAGGTCAGATGGGAGGTCTCCTTGGTATCGTGGCCGGTATTCTCATGGGCAACCTGGTATCACTGGGAATGGGTTCAAGCTTTACCATACCATGGGTCTGGGTCATAGGAGGTGTGATTGCCTGTTTTATTGTAGGTATAGCCTCAGGCTACTTACCTGCTGTCAAGGCATCGTCTGTGGATCCGATCGAAGCGCTTCGTTATGAATGATTAGCATTGTCACTCTTTCTGATCGAACTGAATAAGGATAAACTGGCAGGAGTATGGAGATAATTCAGGCAGGGTCAAACAATACACCGCGTATCACCTATGACCCGGATGAGGATGTGCTGAGCATCACCGGCCGGTCCATAGCCGAGAGGCCTGACGTGATATACAATCCACTTGAAGAATGGATCAGAATGCATCTCGGCCGGTTCAACCAGTTGAGAGTAGTGATTTTTCTTGAATATATTAACAGCGGATCATCAAAGGCGCTCCGGGATGTGTTGCGGATGATCAGCGGTTACCGCACACCTCAGTACAGGATAAGGATCACATGGCTGTATGAGGAGGATGACGAGGCTATGCATGAGCTGGGCGAACACTACCGTGATGCTGCCGGCGTCAATATGGACGTGCAGATGGTACTCTGAAAAACTTCCTGGCACAGAAAATAAAAGAGGGGGTCTTTTAAAGGCACCCTCTTCATTGTGTTTATACCGGACATGCTTAG
>JBFYPM010000104.1:0-13918 GCA_041303295.1 Bacteroidales bacterium | reverse complement strand
TTCAGGATGAACCTGGAGGGCAGCTATTCTACGCATATCTTCGACTGGACAAAGAAGTGGATCGATTTTGCCAGTTATCACGGCCACAGACTCCATCCTGTCAACGAGACGGAGATTATCGCCAGGTGGCGCTATTACGGGAGTGACATTCCCCCTGACAGCGATGAGAAGCTGAGGATGAATCTCTGGCTCTTCAGGGGCACGCCTCCTTCAGACGGAAGGGAGGTCGAAGTAATTGTCAACCGGGTGGAGATACTTTAATAAACAAAAACGCCATTTATGAAGAAGCAGAGACAAGGAGGCGGTGAAAGTAGTTCCGGCAGGCTCTACAGCCTCGATGCCCTCAGGGGGTTTGACATGTTCTGGATCACCGGCGGACAGAAGCTTGTCTTTGCACTGGCCACTCTGACAGGATGGCCTCTCTTTACATGGATGGACTCACAGATGCATCATGTGGAATGGAACGGCTTCGCCTTCTATGACATGATTTTTCCTCTGTTTCTCTTCCTGGCAGGAGTGTCAATGCCTTATTCCTTTGAGGCAAGGAAGAAAAGGGGTGATACAATGAAAAAGATATACCTGCATGCCCTGAAAAGGATGCTGGTACTTATTGTACTGGGAATGCTGGTGAACAGGATCCTCGAGCTTAATCCTGAGAACCTTCGCTTTGCCAGTGTTCTCGGACGGATTGGTGTGGCATGGTTCCTTGCTGCCCTCATCGTGCTTAATACCGGTATAAAATGGCAGGTAGTATGGTTCTGGGGATTGCTGATAATCTATTGCCTGCTGATGATGTTTGTCCCTGTGCCTGGTTTCGGGGCAGGCGTCTTTACACCTGAGGGGAATCTTGCAGGATATATTGACAGGCTGTTTCTGCCCGGAACAATGTATACAGAATTCAATGAACCGGAGGGCATCCTGAGCACAATTCCTTCCGTAGCAACGGCATTGCTGGGTGTCTTTGCCGGACACCTGCTCCGCCTGGAAAGGAGCGGGCTGACAGGAACGCGGAAAGCCCTGACTCTGATTATAGCCGGGATTGTCAGTCTGCTCCTTGGAATGCTTTGGGGCACCTTCTTCCCAATCAACAAAAACCTCTGGACAAGTTCCTTTGTGCTTTATGCCGGTGGCTGGAGCCTGATACTCCTTGGATTATTCTACATGGTTACAGATGTCTGGAAGATCAGAAAATGGGCCTTTTTCTTTATGGTTATAGGGATGAACTCCATAACTATTTACTTTCTGCAACACAGGATAATCAAATTTGACCTGATAAGAGACTTTTTCCTGAAGGGCATCCAGGACCTCTCACCGGCTGGCATACAACCACTCATAAGTGCCTTGGGCTACATTGCTGTTGTCTGGTTGTTTCTCTGGTTTCTGTATAAAAATAAAATATTCCTTAAAGTCTGACCGGATATGAGAACTTCCACCACTAAAGGATTTGTTGTTACAGCCTGGTTCCTGCTTTTGTTGCCTGTAATGAATTCATGTACTTATAATAGTATACCAGTCAGTTATGAGCCGATGTCCCTTGTCCCGAAACCTGCTATGATAGAGCCGGGGAAAGGTGTGTTTATACTCAGCTCTGAGACAGGTATTTTTCTGGAGCCATCATTCGGATCTGCGGGCTCTGTTGTGGAGATGTTCAACGGATTCCTTGGTAAGCATTATGGAAAGATACAGATCAGTCAGCTGCAGGA
Source organism: Bacteroidales bacterium (assembly GCA_041303295.1). Classification (GTDB taxonomy): domain Bacteria; phylum Bacteroidota; class Bacteroidia; order Bacteroidales; family VadinHA17; genus SR-FBR-E99. The sequence continues at coordinate 12,215 of JBFYPM010000104.1, read as the reverse complement.
GATAAGAGCTGACAATATTATACATGTAAGACATGACAGCCTGCTTGCCTCTCCCGAGGCCTATAATCTTAATGTGACCGGTGACGCGATCACCGTAGTGGCCGCTGATGACGCAGGTCTCTTCTATGCTTTTGAGACCCTCAAACAACTCATATGGCCCTCACAGAAAGAGGCCGGAGGAGAGATAGCCGTGCCCGGTGTGGTCATCACTGACAGTCCTCAGTACAGCTGGCGTGGCATGCATCTCGATGTGTCAAGGCATTTCTTCCCGAAGGAGTTTATCTTTAAGATGCTTGACGGTATGGCGATGCATAAGCTTAATACTTTTCACTGGCATCTGACAGATGATCAGGGATGGAGAATTGAGATAAAAAAATTCCCTGAGCTGACCTCCGTCGGGGCATGGAGGGATGAGACGCTCATCGGTCACGGCAGCGAGACGCCCTGGGTCTATGACGGAACGCGGTACGGCGGCTACTATACACAGGATGATGTCCGCGAGGTGGTGGAGTATGCCCGCAGGCTTCATATCAACGTACTGCCGGAGATTGAGATGCCGGGTCACGCCGTGGCTGCCCTGCAAGCCTATCCGGAGCTCTCATGCAGCGGGGAACAAGTACCTCCCTTCAACAGGTGGGGAGTCTCAGAAGATGTCTTCTGTGCCGGCAGGGAGGAGACATTTGAGCTCCTGGCAGGGGTGCTGGAAGAGGTGGCTGAGCTGTTCCCGTATGAGTATATTCATATCGGCGGCGATGAATGCCCCAAGGTGAGATGGGAGACATGCCCGCTCTGCCAGAAGAGGATTGCAGACAACAACCTGAAGGATGAGCACGAGCTGCAGAGTTACTTCGTGAAGCGGATGGAAGCCTTTCTGGTTACCAAAGGGAAAAAGATAATCGGCTGGGATGAGATTCTTGAAGGTGGCATTGCCGGGAATGCAGCCGTGATGTCATGGCGCGGTCATGAGGGAGGCATACAGGCAGCCAACCTGGGTCATGATGTTGTTATGACACCGCACTCATTCGTCTATCTCGACTACTACCAGTCGAAATACAATGAGCCTCTTGCAATCGGTGGTTTGCTTGACATGAAAAAGGTCTATTCAATTGATATCATGCCTTCAGAGATCACGGAGGACAAGAGGCATCATATAATTGGAGCCCAGTCGAACGTCTGGACAGAGTACATGGCAGACGAAAGGCATGTGGAGTATATGGTCTTCCCGAGGCTTGCTGCGCTGGCGGAGGCTCTCTGGACTCCGCGTGAGAAACTTGACTATGATGGCTTTACCCAGCGCATGGCTGCCCATTATGCAAGGTATGACGCTATGGATATAAACTACAGGGTGCCATACCCTGCCGGATACGAGGCCATTAACCTGGTGACAGAGGGAAGTGCTGCAGTGGAGCTCTCAAACGGCATTCCGGGCTCGGCAATCTTCTACACCACTGACGGCAGTGAACCGGATGCCACCTCATATCTCTACGCCGGGCCGCTCACCATTGAACCGGAAACAGATATCCTTCTCAAATCTGTTACTATTATGCCGGGAGGAAGGAAGAGTGCTGTGATGACGGGCATTTTCAGGAAGGCTGAGTTAAAGGAAGCTCTTAAACCTGGTACTGCAAACCTGCAGCAGGGATTGCGTTTCAGCCTTCACATGGGAGAGTATAATTCGGTAGACGAGATAAAGGGAACGGCCGATACAACAGCCATAGTGTCCGTGGTCAGGATCCCGGCAGGAGCCCCTGCAGAACATTTCGGACTGGTACTGGAGGGATACCTGGTGATTCCCTCTGACGGTGTATATTCATTTTACACGGGTTCCGATGATGGTGTAAGGGTATTCATTGACGATGAGCTGACAGTTGACGGTGATGAGTTTCACCACGGCATTACAAACGAAGGCCGGGCTGCGCTAAGGGCAGGATTGCACAGGATAACTGTCCGCTATTTCCAGAGACTCTACCGCCAGGGACTGAATATGAGCTGGGAAGGACCCGGTGTTACAAGGCAGGCGGTTCCGGAGGAGGTTCTGTTCAGTGATGTGATTTGACTGTTAATTGCATTTCCGGATGGCAGGGACTTCACTTATCCTTGCCCTCAAACCTGCTCCAAATCTCTTTCGCCAGGCGATTGTTCTCAATTATCTCGTTTGCTACCGAAAGGTTGTGCTCAGCCCTGGAGGCGACGGATGCCGAGGACGAGTGTGAGAGCTCCGTGAGCTTACCTATGGCCTCTTCGGGCTTGCCATCGATGATAAGAAGGTTGAGTTTTGTCAGCTCACCGCCGCGGTAAAGCGTCCCGGTGTACTGGTCGGTGAAGGGGTAATATTTCCCGATGCAATCGCGGGCGGCAGACTCCGTCAGAAGACTGATCCTATCCTTTTGATTTGTGACATTTGGCCCGCCGAACATGCCGAAGATTGTGTATTTCGATTTGACATAGGTATTTTTCTCGCCGGCACACCTGTCCAGAACCTCTCCTTCTGCCGTATATAGGGTCATGTAGGTATTGGAATAAAGGTAGAAATCCTTGGCCAGCATATTGCTGCCTTCGTCGTCCTCCGAAAGGTACATTTCCCAGTCGACCCACAGCCTGATTGAATCAAGCGCAACAAGCAGGTTGGCGCCATACTGGCTGCAGATGGCCCTGACAGTGTCAGTGAATTCAGGTAGTTGCATTGACATGACAGTAAACCCGTCTCTCAGGGTGTCAGCTATCAGAAAGGAGGCCCCCGGATCCTTCAACACCAACTCTCCAAGACCTGTAGCATATCCCTTTACCGCCATAGCATAGGCTCCTTCATGCTTGTTCTTTATGAATTCAGGAATCCGGTAATCATAGAAATTCACAAACGCAAACTTCTTAAGCTCCACTGGCAGTACTTCTTCAGGAGGGTAGGTTTTCTGCAGTTGTACGGGTGTTGTACACGATGATGCCAGCACAATCAATAAAATAAGTGGCAGTGGCTTAAATATCCGTTTCATCTTCAGTGATTTTGGTTCAGGAACCTTTTCTGATACCAAAGTTATGCTAAAAAAGTCCGACATCAGAAAAAAAAGGGGTGTTCACCGTTAAATGGCGAACACCCCTGATTTCAGAAACTAACCCTGTAAACTCTATAAAATTATTTCGACCTTGATGTCATCCATGAAGATACGGTTCTTTAATACACCAACGGTCCGAAGGTCATAATCACCGCCCAGGAATTTTATCTGGGTGGCTGAGGTAGCCCCGGTGATTGTGAATGTTCGTGTTGCCACAGGCTCACTCCACATGCCGATGCAATACTCTGTGACACCCTCAGCCGGATAGGTTGGCCAGTTGTCAATAACGAACTGGCTCTGGCTGAGTGTTCCCGGGCCAATAATGCTGATATTAAGGAAGTTGTCATCTTTGGTGCCGGCTGCCGTCTGATAGGGGATTGCCTTGAAGGTAACCTGCAGGTCAACGGTACCAACGATCTTACTCAGCACAGGAGAGATGAGGTCACCCCCGTAATTGGTCTTGCCAAGCTTGACAAATCCCTGCCGCGCATAGAGCAACGGTGTGGTTCCGCTGCCTGTAACGGTATTCACAGTGGTGGTCCACCCCTTGTCCTTCTGCTCCTGAGTCCAGACATCATACCTGGTTTCGTTAGTAGTTGTGTAGAACACAGCGCTGCCGTATGCCAGCCAGTTGAAGTCTTCCTCAAGGACTACCGTACCCGGCGACTGGGTAAGGACCACAGATGCCGTGACAGCCGGGTATGCAACCGCAGTCAGTGTCAGAGTCACTTCGCGGGGATCAATGCTGGTGTTCTCTTCTGCCACGAAAGTGATCTTCTGCGTGGTGACTGACTGTTCCTGAAGCCATGAGTCGTCGCTGAGCGAAGCTCCCCATGCCACGTTTGAAACTACGTCGACTGAGAACACTCCGCCACCGGCAGGAATTGTCACCGCTGCCGGCAGTGTAATGTATGGCACATTACCGGCCTGGTCTACGCGAAAGAGAACGGCCTGCTCCTCACCGTCAACTATGAATGCATAGTTGGCGATGCGTGCGTCAAAGGTCTCGTTGGCGCTTACAATAATCTTGAAGATACCATCTGCATCACCCTTTTCAGGGAAGACCTTGACCCAGTCAGCCTCCTCTTTCTCAACTATCTCCCATGCTTTGTTGGAACGAACCACATAACTCTGTGTTTTTGCTGCTTTCGTAACTGTCAGGCCGGTTGGGCTTCCCTCGATGGAGAAGAAGGGATCCTCAGGCACTACCTTCTCCTCGCACGAGGTGAAAAGGAATGCGGTAAGGAGGAACAGAGGAATGAATCTCAGAGCCCTGTTCCTGAATCTCAATGTTTTATCTTTTTTCATCATATGATAATTTATTTTATTTGTATGATGGAACCTCCATGTATCACATTATTATGTACTTGTGTTTGTGTTTGATAACACATGGAGGGTTCATCTCTTGACTTTTTTGCTGGTTATTTACCTCCGGTGATTGCTTCTTTGCTCCACCATACCGGTGTCTTCATATCATTCGGACCGCCCATCTCCTCCAGGGCCGCATTTGCATTGGCGCTGTTTGTTGATACGGTCACGTTGGGAAAGCCGAAACGTGTAGGAAGAATATTGTCATTGTAAACTGTTCCTTCACCGATTACGAGTTCCGGGTAGCCTGTCCTGCGATATTCGTGGTATGCTTCCATACCCACCCAGAACAGTGCCAGCCATTTCTGGTTGCCCAGAAACTCCTCCTTATCGGTTGCCAGGTCCCATGATCCGAGAGGTGATGCGAGGTAAGTATCGATGTCAGCGGATGATATGGTGACTGCGGGATCAGAAAATGCTCCCTGTACCGACCATTTCTGCATAGACGCCCTTACTCCGGCTTCGTAGTAATTTTTGGCTACTGCCGGACCACCGGTGATCCATCCCTTCAGTGCAGCCTCGGACATGATGAACTGCACCTCGGCATAATCCATATAGGTGGCCGGTGCATCCCTTCTGCAGAAGACCTTATAGTTAAGCCATGAGGTGCCCCTGTCAACCTCACTTCTCTCCAAATCGGTGCAACCTGACACGGTACCGATCCAGATATTATTGGGGTTGACATCGATAACAGGATTCTTCTTGCCGATGATCGGGAGCCGGGGATCAACATAGACCTGGTTGCCATTTATATCAGTCTGGACGGTCAGTCCTATCAGCTGCCTTGTAAGTTTTCTGCCGCTGCTTGTGAAATCACTTTCGGTAGTTGTACCAAAATTACTAATGTACGGATCATTGCCCGAAAAGGTCACCATGGCATTATCAGCATTTGAAGTAAAGACCGGGTATTTAGCCGGGTTGTTCAGAATCTCGTTCATCCTGGTGCTCACATTCATTTCGCTTCGTCCGCTTACTCTGCAAAGCAACCTGAGATAGAGAGAGTTATTAAACTTCCTCCATGCTTCCATGTCGCCTCCGTACATTCCGTCCATCGACGGGTTGAGGAAGATCGGGTTGGTGGCATAGAGGTCATTTGCCTTTTCCAGGTCTTCAAACAGGAACTGGTAAACCTCACCCTGGGTGTTGAATTTGGGCGTCAGTGTCCCGCCGAGTTTGCGTCCGGTGAAAGCCTCCTCGTAGGGAATGCTCCCAAACATGTCTGTCATATTAGAAAGGAAGAGTGCTTTAAATGTGAGGGCAATGGCTTCGAGTGACGGATCACCCTTTTCCTGTGCCAGCTCATACATGTGATCAATGTTTTTTCCATATGTTGCATAGTGATTCCAGAAACCGTACCAGTCCCTCGATTCCTCCAGAAAATAGAGGTGCTCCCTGCGGGTCACACCACCGGTATGAGCGGTGAACTGCATAAGTTCGTTGTTATAATACCAGGTACGATTAAGCCACTGATTGGCTGAGTTGTACAGGATAGGTTCGAACATACCGGCAGGTTGTATCATACCCACAAGGGTTGTGTTCGGGTTCGTGTTGATCTCCTCGAAATTCTTTGTGCATGAGTGGAGGGATCCGAGTACAACCAAACAGATTATTAATACTTTAAGTTTTTTCATCTCTTTTCGCTTTAAGGATTAGAATGAGAGTCTCAGGTTCATGCCTACAGTGCGGGTCATCGGGAATGCCCCTGCCTCAACGCCGCTGAAGATATTTGTTCCGGTCATGATGCCTCCTTCAGGATCGTACTGTGGCCATTTATCCCAGCTGAAGATGTTGGTTGCAAAAACTGCAATGCTGGCACCCTGAAGTACTTTTGTCTTCTGGCAGAGTGATGCGGGCAGGGCATATTCAAGCCTTGCCTCCTTGAATTTAAGGAAGGAGGTCTCGAATGTGTGTGACTCACCGGTGTAGCGGTCGAGTACCCTGGCCTGGTAGTAGGTGTAGATGCTGCTTGTAACGGTGTTGTTGGGCTGGCAGACAGCTGTGCCGTCCTCATTTGTCGAGAGCACATTTACACCCTCGGCAACGATACCGTCATACCGGCCTTCAAGGGAGTTGGTGAGCTTGCCCTGGTAGGAGAGGATACCGTTTGTTACTGAGTACCTGTGGCCACCCCACTGGTATGAGAAGACACCGCTAAACGTCAGGTTCTTGTACCTGAGTGATGTACTGAAACCGCCTCTGAAGTCGGGATTGACCTTGCCGAGGAAGTGGTCAGCGGTAGACTCAACCGATGGCAGACCTGTGGTTGCATCAAGGATCATCTGCCCGGAGCAGTCTACCTGGTTGCCTTCACCGTCAGTGTAGTAAGAGCCTTCCGGTGCCCTCTGAAGCGCAAAGCCATAGATCTGGTGCATCTCCTGCCCTATGTAGGAATAGACGTGCAGCCTTCCGCCGATAGTTGTTCCCATGTCTGTTTCAAAAGGCCGCGTAGGATCCCATCCATCCTGAAGACTGACAAGTGTATTCTTGTTCTTCGCCCAGTTGAGGTTGAGGTCCCAGGTAAAATCCTTGGTTTTCACAGGTCTTGCATAGAGAGAGATCTCTATACCTTTGTTGTTGATCTCACCGGCATTTATCTTCATGGATGAGGCGCCAACTATCGGGTCAATATCCACGGAGACGATCTGGTTGGTCGTTGATGAATTGTAAAGGGCCAGGTCAAAACCGAGCCGGTTTTTAAGAAACTTGGCATCAAGACCCAGTTCCCAGCTCTCAACATTCTCAGGCTTGATCATAGGATCCGGAATAGTAGACGGCAGCGTGTATCCGCCGCTTATTGACGATGCTGAATAGTATTGGTCAAGTGAATAGGGACTGGTGTCATTACCCACATTTGCCCATGAGAGGCGCACTTTTGCAAATGTAACTGCCGGCAGATTTGTCCGGAAGTCAAAGGCCTGATCAAGAAGAATGCTTGCTGCAACCGAGGGATAGAAGTATGACCAGTTGTCTCTCGAAAGAGTACTTGACCAGTCATTGCGGCCCGTAATGTCAAGGTAGTAGGTATCATCCCATCCAAGGGAGACAAAACCGTAGAGACTGTTGATAGTCTTGTAACTCCTGTAATTTGACGGATCTGGAATTATTCCGAACGGGACGTTGTTTATATGGTATACCCCGTCAATGTCAAGCTCATCAAGCTGGACAGTGTTTCTCCTGTAGTGATAGACCATGTTGTTGCCTCCGAAGGCGGTTGTTGTTGTAAGTCTGTCATCAAGGAACGTTTTCTGATACTTCAGGAGGAAGTCAGAGTTGATCTCGAAATTTGTCATTGACTGCTCCCTGTAGAAACCGTTGTTCCATACATATGTAAGTTTCGGTTTTCTCTGGGTAATGAACTCAACACCCAGGTCCAATCCTGACCTCAGGTCCAGGGTAAGTCCTTCAAGGAGGTGAAAAGTGAGGCCCATGTTACCAAAGACCCTGTCCTTGTCGGTTGAGTTGAGCTCCTCGTAAAGAACACGGTAAGGGTTGTAAGAACCGGTGCCTGCAACCACGAGACTGTTACCGTTTTCTGAGATAGTGGCGTTTTGGTTGATTGCATTGAACCTGCCCTCAAAATACTCGTTTTTCCAGTCATTCATTGAGTTCGAGTTATATCCCCACATCAGGTCATACATCACTGTTGTCTGGTGGTAACCGGCCATTGGCATGTTGTCACTGTCTGTTCGGTAGTAGTTTACCTTGGTCCTGAAGTCAATCCTCTTGTTTACCGGGGTCTCAAAGGAGAAAGAGTAAGCCTGCTTGTTGTACCCGGTGTTCGGGAGTATCCATTTGTTTCTCGTGTCTGTTACTGAGAAACGGACATTCTGTCCCTCACCGTTGCTGCCATTAATAGATATAGAGTTGTTAAGGGTAAAACCGTCCTGGAAGATACCTGTAAACCAGTCATCCTTGTATACGAACGGGGTTGGTGTGATAAGTCCTGTCTCCCAGTCTTTACCTTCATACTGGTAGCGCAGCTTGTCTGCACTGAACTCCTCGCCCCAGGCATACCGTGACAGATTCCTGGCAGGGTAATCTGTTGTGCCTGTAAGGCTGGGGTTGAGGGTCCAGAAGTTAAACTCATTCAATCCCAGGTCACCGCCTGAACCATACTGCGTCTGGAAGTCGGGCCAGTATCCTGCTCTCTCAGTCACGAACGATGAGTTGACCGTGACCCCTATACCCTTGTCCCTGCGGCCTGACTTGGTTGTGATAACTATTGCACCGTTGGCAGCCCGAGAGCCGTAGAGGGCTGTTGCGGCAGGGCCTTTCAGTACGGAGACCGATTCGATATCCTCGGGATTAATATCGCTGGCCCCGTTACCGAAGTCAACGGGGAAGTCCCCTCCCGAGTTTGTATATGGACTGCTTGATGATGTGGCTGTTGCACCTGACCGTACTGGCACGCCGTCAACGATGAACAGAGCCTCGTTGGCCCCGTAGTTGAGCGACTGGTCACCGCGCAGTGTCACCCGCATCGAACTGATGGGTCCAGTGCTTGCTCCTACGGTTGTAAGCCCGGCTACTTTGCCTGACATTCCGTTGAGCCAGTTGGAGGTGACAACCTGGGTTAATGCTTCGTTGTCAACCTTTGTCACTGCGTAGCCGAGCGATTTCTCCTCACGTGTCAGACCAAGAGCCGTCACCACTACTGCTGACACCTCTATCGCCTCTTCCTGAAGTGTAACGTTTATAACACTCATGCCACCGACAGGTATCTCCTGCTTCACGTATCCGAGGAACTGCACCTCAATAACAGGGTTAGTCCCCGTCACCCTTATGGAATAAGCACCATTGCTGTCGGTACTTGTGCCTGTGGCAGTCCCTTTGAGCACTATGGTAGCCCCGAAGACCGGGGTGACACCGTCAGGCTCAAACACTTTACCTGTCACCTGCCTCTCCTGAGCCATCACCGGCAACATGACCAGTGCCATCAGGAATGTGGCAAGAACAATCTTAAGAGCTGGTTTGAATTTCATAGATTAGTTGGTTTTAAGTTATTTATATATAGGTTATTGCATTGACCATGTAAATACTTTGGGACGTGTCATTGTCTCCGTGTAGATATTGCCGAAGCTGTCAGTGACCTTCACCTCGAGGGTGGCAGAGGGCGATGATGCCCTTGCCCGGAACATGTGTGAAGTATTTCCCGTCACGAATGAACTTGTGGGTACGGCTCCAACATTCAGGCGCTTAGCCTCATATGAGATGATATGCAGCGGGTCCATCGCCGTCACGCGCTCCACCGGCAGCACCGTGCTGCCCTCTTTGACCTCTATTGTCCAGCCCGGGCCAAATCCCCAGACATTGATAAGTACATCATTAACCGGGTTGGGTGAGGCATAGACACCTGCATATTCAGCCAGTGCCGCATCGGTAGAGTTAGGGGCGAAGGCAGCCGCCGTGATGTGCACGGTATTGAGGTCATAGGTCCTGAACTGGTAGTTCTTCGGATAACCTATACTCTTGTAATACCACTCTACGTCACGGCCATCTATCTCCCAGACACCGTAACCACCCGGACTGCCGTCCTTACATACCTGGTTGTTCGCATACCCGGTTTTGCCGGTCCACCACCAGGTGGCGCATACAGCTGCTGTGTTGTGTTCAGTTACGGCACCAGACGCCACAGTATAGTTAATATGAGTGTGCCCGGTAATAATATGAACCTCGCTAAACCCGGCCACCAGTGACAATAGCGTGCTGCCGTTATTCAGAGCTATGTTGCTTACCTGCTGTCCACCACCATCAAGCGTTGGATTGCTGTAAAGCGGGGTATGCATCAGTATGACCAGGGGCCTGCTCTTGTCAGTTATTGCAGCCAGGTCTTTTGCCAGCCATGCGGTCTGGGCTGATACTATTACGTCGTTATAATTACGGTCACCAATGGTCCCCTGTGATCCCCCGGAGTTGATGTACTGAATGTTGTCAAGAACCACATAATGCACTTCTCCCAGGTTGAATGAGTACCAGGTTGGCCCGATCAAATCCCTGAACGGTTGTTCTGCTGCGATATCTGCAGCTACGTAAGGATCATTATCATGATTCCCTATCACATTGAACATCTGGCAGTTGATCTTTTTCATCTCTGTCAGGTAATTCTCAAGGCGGAAGTTGTTCTCATACCAGTAGGCGTCCCATGTCATGTCGCCAAGAGGCACGCCGTAGACTTTTATTCCTGATGCGGCTAAGGAGCTGATTGTGGAATTGACATCGGGGAGGAACCCGTTGCTGAACTGTGCCAGGTCATCATTGCGGTTGGCAAGATGCCAGTCAGCCATTGGAAGAATCACATGCTTGCTGTTGTCTGCCACTACAAGTGAAAAATCATGTTGCTCCACTGTTGTGCCGCCTGCCAGTCGCTTGAAGAACTGTGGGATATTGTCGCTGGTGGCAATCTCATAGTTGCCTGGCAGAGAGATAAAGACGAACTTGTTCAGCTTGGCTGACGGAAGGTAATAGATACCTTCACTGTCGGTGACAGTTACCTCCACGCCGTCTGAAACCACCACCCCCGGCACTCCTTCCCCGTCACAATAGACTAATCCTTTTATTGTCATTCCCGGTTTGTCAGGTATGCCGATGTTGACAATGACGTTTACCGTCAGGGTGCCCAGCAGCAAGCTCTCTGACCCCCTGATGACCGTAAGCCTGTAGGTGCCTGATGTTATTCCGGCCGGGAGAATGAGCGATGCACTCTGAGCGGTGATTGCTGATATGGTGCCATTGTAAATTTTCCCGGCATCTGATGTAAGCACAAACTCTATCCTGTCATTAACTGCGAATCCTTTACCGGTAATGATTATCTCCCCCCCAACAGGCACGTTGATGCTTGAGGGGATGGAGATGCCCGTTATTTTAAGTCCTTCATCCACCGGTGGTGGCGGATCTTCTTTGCAACCTGAGCAGGCGGTAATCAGTGCCGCTAAAAGTATGAACAATATTTTTTTTATGTCTGGCATGCATTTGTCTTATTACTGGTTATAACCAAGTTCTGCAAGTATCTCCTGCGGTGTCTGCGTTGTCCCCTGCCTGCGGATCTTGCGTTCATGATAGAAATCGATCGTTAGGTCAGTACGGTTGGTGATCATTCCGTCTGCCAGCGGAGCGGCCTTTTTGCCCGTCTCAGGTCCGAAATACTTCTCCATCTGTTCAACCGTGTTTATTGAATAGATATTGGCTTTCAGTCCTGCTGCGTGAATCTTCTCCGCAAAAACTGGTGTGAGGCCGTCATTGTCATCTCCAAGGTTTGTGCCTATGAACTGTGCACCGCTCTCCCTGGCGAAAGCAATGATCTCATCAGTCACCTCCTCTTTGGCGAATTCATTGGTTTTCGGATTACCAATAAGAAAGCTTGCAAGCACCTTCCCGCCAAAAACCCTTTTGAGATTCATCATCCCCGGGCGCGAGAATGTCTGGACAAGAATTTTGCCCCTGGTGTGTCCGACGTTGACTTTATCTCCCTTATAAAATGGTTCCTCAGCGCTTATTTCATCACCTTCAAGCGGGTTCCACCCAAAGCCTGCAAGGTCATCATATACCTGCTCCTCTACTGCTGGGTAGGCATCGGGATTCTTTAATTCGATATAAATCCCGGGCCTGTGACCATTATCTGCCGGGTCGGCTTCATATTCAAAGTGAACAACACCCGACTCGTCTCTTGTGAACAAGCGGTTTCCGTCGGCATCACGTTTTATTCTCTTGCCTTCGGCGATGCGAAATACATCTTCAAAGACCAGAACGTTCTGACCGATAAAGCTCTGCCGTGCCTGGTCAGGACTCTTTTTATTGAAA
>JBFYPM010000103.1:0-9080 GCA_041303295.1 Bacteroidales bacterium | reverse complement strand
CATTACAGGGTATGCGTGTTAAGGCATCCGGGCCTTGTGCCAACCATGGGGGCGTTGCATGAAGGCCATCTCTCGCTTGTAGAGGCTGCAGTGAAGAGTTGCCGGATGGTTGCCGTCTCAATCTTCGTCAACCCAACCCAGTTCAACGATCCGGAAGACCTCCTGAAATACCCGAGAACACTGGAGGCTGACCTTGAGTTGCTCTCCGGCGTTATGAGAGAAAATGATTTTGTGTTTGCCCCCGCCGCGGAGGAGATATACCCGGAGCCCGATAAACGTCTCTTCGATTTCGGAGAGATCGAACGGGTAATGGAGGGACCCTTCAGGCCGGGACACTTCAACGGGGTGGCACAGGTGGTGTCGCGATTATTTGATATTATCAGACCATCATCTGCCTTCTTCGGACAGAAAGACTATCAGCAACTTACAATAATACGGGAACTGGCACGCCGCGAATTCCCCACCACAGAGATAATCGCCTGCCCCATAGTAAGGGAATCCGACGGTCTGGCGATGAGCAGCCGGAACAGGCGCCTGCTTCCCCGCCACCGCGAAAGAGCCGGTGAGATTTACCGGACACTGATCTCAGCAGCCGCTATGACCACTGATTATGAAACGGCAGAGATAAAGGATTTTGTTGCCGACAGGATAAACATGATCCCTGATTTCAGACTTGAATACTTTGAAATCGTTGAGGATGTGACGCTTGTTCCAGTCAGGTCAGCCATTGAGATGTCACCTGAAAAAACCTATTACGGCTGCATTGCTCTCTATGCCGGCGATGTCAGGCTTATTGACAATATCGAGATGAAGTTGCGCTGACGAAAAGGATATTTATCTTTGCATCGTAAAATGGATCCATCCCTGCAGAATAATGATGATAGAAGTACTTAAATCGAAAATACACAATGTCACCGTCACCGGTGCAGACCTTAACTACGTGGGAAGCGTCACAATTGACGAAGACCTTATGGATGCTGCCAACCTTGTTGAACATGAGAAGGTGCAGGTACTTAACAGAAACAACGGAGACAGGCTTGAGACTTATGTCATCAAGGGCCGGAGAGGCTCGGGCGAGATCTGTCTGAATGGCCCGGCAGCCAGACGCGCCGCCATTGGTGACGTTGTGATTATAATGTCATATGCCATGGTTGATTTCGCCGAGGCGCGGACATTCACTCCGCATATCATCATACCCGATACAGCCACAAACAAACTTATCTGAAATTGAAAAAGGGGCTGAAGCAAACTTTGCAGGCCGTACTGTTCCTTGCTCTGGCCATGCTGCTCCTGTGGCTCTCATTCAGGGGCATCGACTTCAAAGATTTGTGGGATGTGTTGCGCACAGCCCATTACTGGTGGCTGGCGCCTGCCATAATTGTATCCCTCCTGAGTTTCCTGATCAGGGCACGTCGCTGGACTCTTCTCATAGAACCCCTCGGACACAAAGCCAGTGTGAAAAACGCTTACCATGCTGTTGTTACAGGATATTTCGCCAATATAATCTTCCCGAGGCTGGGTGAGGTCACCAAGTGTGCCGCCCTCGGTAAGAAGGAAAAGATACCCTTTGACAGGCTCGTGGGAACCATGCTTGTAGAGCGCACTATCGACATTCTGAGCGTGCTGGCGCTTTTCGGTCTTACTCTTGTTGCAGGCAGCTCCGTCACCGGAAGCTTTCTCTCGGAGAATGTCATCACTCCGGCTGAAGAGAAACTTTCATCCTCCATCGGCTCACTCACTGTAATCACCCTGTTCCTCGTTGCACTTGTCATACTCGCCATTGTACTTTATTTCAAGCTCAGGCCGAAGCTATCACCTAAACCCCTGTTCGCCAGAGTCTACGCCTTCACAGATGGTATTTTTGACGGACTGAAGTCAATCGCCAGGCTAAAAAGAAGGTGGGAGTTCATCCTGCTTACAGTCCTGTTATGGCTCTCTTACCTGCTGATGTCATTCTTTCCGCTTTTATGTCTTGACGCAACCTCGGACCTGGGTATGGGAGCCGCCATGTTCATCCTTGTGATCGGCAGCTTCGGCATGGCCGTACCGGTACAGAGCGGACTGGGTGCATATCACTGGATCGTGTCACGCGGCCTGCTGGTAGCCTACACCATACCCCTCGAGGAGGGGCTGGCCTATGCCACCCTCTCACATGAGTCGCAGTTCCTGCTCATAGCCCTCGCCGGCGCAATCTCGCTATATGCGCTGTTCGGGAAAAAAGGAGGAAAGGTTTTATCCTCTGCCGTTGCTCAAAAAGAGTCGTGATAGAGTTCTTTTGGTAAATTTGCCTGTTGCTTAACCCTATTCCCCATGGCAAAGAACAAGACAGTTTATGTGTGCCAGAACTGCGGCGCCGAGTCACCCAAATGGATTGGCCATTGTCCTGCTTGCAATGAGTGGAACACCTATCGAGAGGAGCTTGTCACCCATTCGGCATCTCCGGGGATTGCTAAAGATGCCCCGCGAAGGAAACCTGAGCTTCTCTCAGGGATAGAGGTGAATGAGAATGACCGTATCTCTACCGGGATAGGAGAGGCAGACCGCATCCTGGGAGGAGGGATGGTTAAGGGGTCACTGATACTCATGGGCGGAGAGCCCGGCATAGGCAAGTCTACCCTCGCACTCCAGATAGCACTGGCCAGCGAAGGAAGAAAAGTACTCTATGTATCAGGAGAAGAGAGCGAAGGCCAGGTCAAGCTAAGAGCAAAACGTCTCGAGGGAACCAATGACAACTGCTTCATATACAACGAGACTGAGCTTGAGAATGTCATAGCACAGGCAGGAGCCATGAATCCGGGCCTCGTCATAATAGATTCAATACAGACTCTCAGCTCCTCGGTGCTGGAGTCCTCTGCAGGGTCAGTGTCGCAGGTCAGGGAGTGTGCCGCAATGATGCTGCGTTATGCCAAGGAGTCCGGCGTGCCTGTGATACTTATAGGACACATAACCAAGGACGGAACACTTGCCGGGCCCAAGGTACTTGAGCATATCGTTGACGTTGTCCTCCAGTTCGAAGGTGACGGGAACTATGTATTCCGTATTCTTCGCCCTGTCAAGAACCGCTTCGGGTCAACGGCTGAGATAGGCATCTTCGAGATGGCCTCCAATGGCCTTCGTGAAGTGACAGACCCGTCAGAGCTCTTCATCCGTCGAGACCGTGACCCCGCAAGCGGAGTAACCATTGCAGCCACTGTGGACGGCCTGAGACCATTCATGATTGAGACACAGGCACTGGTGAGCAGCGCCGTCTATGGCACTCCGCAGCGTAGCTCCACCGGATTTGACACACGCAGGCTGAACATGCTGCTCGCAGTGCTGGAAAAGCGTGCCGGCTTCCGGCTGGGAGTGAAGGATGTCTTTCTCAACATCGCCGGCGGACTGAAAGTAAGTGACCCGGCCATCGACCTTGCCGTGGTGAGTGCGGTGATGTCATCAAATCTGGATGCACCCGTAGACCAGCATACAACCTTCGCCGGAGAAGTAGGACTTTCAGGGGAGATACGGCCGGTGGCAAGACTGGAACAACGTATTATGGAAGCCTCAAGAATGGGCTTCGAACAGATCGTGGTCTCAGGATATCACAGGAGTGTCAGGGAACAGCCCGGCATAAAGATATCAAAGGTTTTTAAGGTTGAAGGGCTCATCAGGCTGCTCTTCTCGTAAGAAAGCTGTCGGCAGTCTGTTCAGGCAGTAGTGAAGTCTACAGTCCTCAATCCTCAGTCTTCAGTCCTGACGGTGGACTGCTGACTGCCGATTGCAGACTGAAAAGAGACCTTCAGACCTTTCTAGTACTCGCGCTGCCTGTTGGGACTGTTCTGCTGGTGTTTCTTAATGTTGTCACAGTCGAGCTCAACATTGAAGTTGGCAGGGGCCTCGAACTGTGCCGCTCCCAGTGGGACAAAAACACTGTCGGCAAGAAGCTTCTGCATGAAGATGCCGAATACAGGCAAAGCCATGTTTGACCCCTGCCCCAGGGAGAGATCCTCAAAGTGAATGGCCTGATCCTCCCACCCGGTCCACACACCTGCAACCAGATCAGGCAAGACGCCTATATACCATCCGTTGGAGTGATTCTGTGTTGTACCCGTCTTACCGCCCATCTCGTTGGTAAGCTTGTAGGTGCCCCTGAGCCTGAGACCCGTTCCTGTGTTTACTACACCCTGAAGAAGAGATGTCATCAGGTAGGCATCATCCTCGCTTATTACCTCGTCTATGAAAGGGGTAAAGGTGGAGATGACGTTTCCGTTGCGGTCTTCGATACGTGTAACATAGAGCGGCCGTGTATAAACCCCCTTGTTTGTAAAAGTGCCATAAGCCCCTACCATCTCCTCGAGAGAAAGGTCTGAAGTACCCAGAAAGATTGAATATACCGGGTCTATGAAACTCCTTATGCCCATACGATGCATCAGGTCAACAACCGCCTGCGGTGAAAACTGCTTCATCAGCCAGGCAGATATATAATTCTCTGACTGCGCCAGACCCCACTTGAGAGTAACCATCCTGCCATGGAATTCTTCCGGCCCTGAGCTCCTGGGTATCCATGGTACCGAGTCACCCGGGAGGTCAAACGATCGTTGTATATTCTCCACCTCGAAGCAGGGGGTATAGCCATCCTGCATCGCAAGGGTGTACAGGAACGGCTTGATGGTGGAGCCTACCTGTTTCTTCTGCTGGGTCACGGCATCATACTTGAAATACCTGAAGTCAGGACCCCCCACATAGGCTTTGACATGTCCGGTATGCGGATCCATCGCCATGAATGACGACCTCACAAAAAACTTGTAGTACCTTATTGAATCAAGCGGTGTCATAAGCGTGTCTCTCTCTCCTTCCCATGAAAACAGTTTCATCGGAATGGGAGTATTGAACGCCAGGGTGATTGAATCCTCAGGCACACCCGCACGCCTCATGCTCTGGTACCTGTCACTCTGCCTCACCGATCTGTCCATGATCTGCTTTATCTGGTCAGAGTTGAGGTCATTGGAATAGGGTGGGTTCCTGTATGTCTTCGCCTTCTTGTTGAAAACAGGCTGCAGGTTAATGGTCAGATGCTCAACAAGAGCCTCCTCGGCATAACCCTGCATCTTTGAGTTCAGTGTTGTGTAGATCCTCAGACCATCACGGTAGAGGTTATAGTATGATCCGTCAGGCTTGGTGTTCTTGTAGCACCAGCCGTAGAGAGGGTCATTCTGCCAGCGCCAGAGCGCCTCAATATACTGATCCTCTGACCAGAAGTTTTTCCTCTCCGGCTCCTTGCTGTTCATCGTTGCCCGGATATACTCCCTGAAATAGGTCGCCAGCCCGGTGTTGTGGCTGTCCTCTCGCAGGTCAAGCACCAATGGTAATGCCTTTACCGAGTCAGCCACCTCGCGTGAAAGATACCCGTAACGTTCCATCTGTGAGATCACAACGTTGCGTCTTTTGAGTGCGCCCTCCTCGTTCCGAAGCGGATTGTACGCCACGGAATTCTTGAGCATGCCTACAAGCATGGCCGACTGCTCTATGTTCAATGAGTCAGGCGTAGTGTTGAAGTAGATACGGGCTGCCGAGTTTATGCCAACTGCATTGTATATAAAGT
This sequence comes from Bacteroidales bacterium, assembly GCA_041303295.1. GTDB lineage: Bacteria > Bacteroidota > Bacteroidia > Bacteroidales > VadinHA17 > SR-FBR-E99. The sequence continues at coordinate 3,502 of JBFYPM010000103.1, read as the reverse complement.
CGAAGACATTAAGATACATTGTTATGATCTCTTCCTTCGTGTAGCTCTTCTCAAGCTTCACTGCCGTCTGCCACTCCTTGAACTTGGTGATTGTCAGCCTGGATGCACGCACGATGGCAGGGTCATTGGAGAGATCCCTGGGGAGGAAAAGATTCTTTGCAAGCTGCTGCGTGATTGTACTGCCGCCGCCAGTCTCCTGTCCTAAAAGGATCGTCTTGACCAGCACCCTGGCCAACCCCCTGAAATCTATTCCCGAGTGCCTGTAGAACCGGATGTCCTCCGTAGCAATTAACGCATCAACAACATAGGGTGAAATATCCTCATATTCCGACCATGTTCGGTTCTGGCTCTGTAAGTAGAATTTGCCCAGCAGGACATTATCCTCCGAATAAACCTCAGCCGCCAGGTTGCTTGCAGGGTTTTCAACCTCCTCGAAGGAGGGAACGGGACCAAGCTTGTTGGCTGATATCAGAATGAACAGTGTCAGCAGAAGAACCGCCGGCAAAGATATAATCACCCAGAACCATATCAGGTTTTTCCGGAACTTTTTATCCTTCATGATACCCTCATAATATGGGCGCTAATTTAATGATTTATACAGAATCTTATCCAATAATTTTGAAGTTAGTGCCGTTAATCGCTTACTTTGCCCTGTTTTAAAAAAATCTCGGATGACAGAAAATCTGGTTATAGTTGAATCACCTGCAAAAGCAAAAACGATAGAAAAATTCCTCGGGAAGGACTTCACCGTAGTCTCAAGCTTCGGTCATATCCGTGACCTGGCAAAGAACAACCTCGGGGTGGAAGTTGAAAAAGGGTTCAACCCCGTCTACGAGGTACCCGAAGACAAGAAGAAGGTAGTGAATGAGCTTCGCAAGCTGGCTTCGCAGGCAAAGACAGTATGGATAGCCTCCGACGAGGACCGCGAGGGTGAGGCTATAGCATGGCACCTGATATCGGTCCTGGGGCTTGACCCCTCTTCAACAAAGCGTATCGTGTTCCATGAGATAACCAAGGATGCCATAAACAGCGCTGTGGAATCTCCCCGCCAGGTAGACATGAATCTTGTCAATGCCCAGCAGGCACGCAGGATCCTTGACAGGCTGGTGGGATTCGAGATCTCCCCCGTCCTCTGGAAAAAGGTGCAGCCCTCCCTCTCTGCAGGCAGGGTTCAGTCAGTTGCAGTGCGCCTGCTCGTCGACCGTGAGCGGGAGATTATCAGTTTTGTCTCTGACTCCGCTTTCAGGGTGACAGGTTCATTCAGCGGACAGAACAGTGAGGGTTCAGAAGTTCTTCTCAAGGCTGAGTGTCCAAAAAAATTCGGTACAGAAGCTGAAGCCAAAAATTTCCTGGAGAAGTGTGACGGGGCAACCTTCACTGTAGAGAATGTAGTCGTCAAACCGGGTACACGCTCACCCGCTCCTCCTTTTACCACCTCCACCCTGCAGCAGGAAGCCTACCGCAAGCTCGGCTTCTCGGTTGCTCAGACAATGTCAGTTGCACAGAAGCTGTATGAGGCCGGTAAGATAACCTATATGAGGACTGACTCCACAAACCTCTCATCACTGGCACTCAACACTGCCCGTGAAGTCATCACCGCGGAATATGGAGCCCCGTATTCGAAGACGAGACAGTTCAAGACCCATTCCAAGGGGGCGCAGGAGGCTCATGAGGCCATCAGGCCCACCTACTTCGACCGCAAGGATGCCGCGGGAAGCATGAACGAGAAAAAACTCTATGAGCTTATCTGGCGCAGGGCGATTGCATCACAAATGGCAGATGCCAGGATGGAGAAGACCACAATCACAATCGGCATGTCATCGTCGCCAAATAACTTTACAGCTGTCGGTGAGGTGATACTCTTTGACGGGTTCCTGAAGGTCTATACCGAGTCATCTGACAGCAACGCCGGTGATGATGAAAAATCGATCCTCCCGCGTGTTGACAACGGGATGGCTCTCACTCCGGGATCAATCACCGCACTGCAGCGCTTCACCTCACCCCCTCCGAGATATACCGAGGCCAGCCTGGTAAAAAAGCTCGAGGAACTGGGTATAGGCAGACCCTCAACCTATGCACCCATCATTTCCACAATACAGTCGCGGGGCTATGTTGCCCGCGAAGACAGACCCGGTGAAAAGCGGATCCTTGCACAGCTTACCCTCTTAAAAGGGAAGATAACAAGAACTGAAAAGACAGAGATTGCAGGGAAGGAGAAGTCGAAACTCTTCCCAAAAGACATTGGAATGATCGTAACTGACTTCCTGATTGCAAATTTCCCTGATATACTCGACTACAACTTCACAGCCGGCGTTGAGAAGGAGTTTGATGAGATAGCTGCAGGTGAGATGGAATGGGACAACATGATTGCCGGTTTTTACAAGCCCTTCCATAAGACCGTTGATGAGTCCCTCTCCACCAGGGCGCGCATGACCGGCTCCCGTCAGCTGGGTACCGATCCGGCCACCGGACTGCCTGTCTCGGTACGTATGAGCAGGTTCGGACCAGTGGTACAGCTGGGTGAAGCCTCGCCGGACAGCAAGCCCCGGTTTGCCAACCTCAGACGCGACCAGCTGCTTGAGACAATCACCATTGATGAGGCACTGGCTCTCTTTGCCCTGCCAAGGAGCGTCGGAACCTTTGAGGATAGCGAGATGACCGTCGGACTCGGTAAGTTCGGACCTTACGTTAAACACAATGGCAAATTCTACTCCCTGAAAAAGGGTGAGGATGACCCTTATACAATCACATCTGAGAGAGCCGCAGAGCTGATCAGGGAGAAGAGAGAGGGAGACAAGCTGAAAATGATCAATGAGTTCGGCGATATCAAGGTGCTGAACGGCCGATACGGCCCCTATATAGTACATGACAAGAACAACTACCGCATCCCGAAAGGTACCGATCCGCAGAAGCTCACCAGGGAAGAATGCCTGGCAATCATTGAAAAAGGCGGTAAGTCGAAAAGCCCCAGGGGTGGAAAGAAGAAGTGACCTTATATAATATGATCGACCTCAACCAGTATTTTGATCCTGTCTGCCTTGACAAGCCGGAGACAGAGCCACTGAAAGGATCAGCGGCCTTCTCACACAACGTGGCGGTCAATACCGGCAATGAGCCCATTGATGATCTCAGCAGGTTCTCGGTGGCCCTCATCGGCGTGCCTGATGACCGCTCATCGGCTAACACCGGAGCATCACATGCCCCTGACGCCATACGCAAAAGCCTCTACTCCTTCTCGCGTCTTCAGGGTAAGATGAAGATCACTGACCTTGGCAACCTCAGACCCGGAGCATCATTTGAAGATACACTTGCCGGGCTGCGTGATGTGCTCATCCAGCTGTTGGAAGAGGATATCGTTCCAGTGGTAATCGGTGGCACCAGCGCACTGATGCCGGCAATAGACCGTTGCCTCTCTTCTGCGAAAGAGGACTGGTCACTCGTGTCCGTTGACTCGCGGCTTGATTTTACAGCGGAGAAAAGGCCAGGGGACTCCCTGAACTGG
>JBFYPM010000102.1:0-10292 GCA_041303295.1 Bacteroidales bacterium | reverse complement strand
AAAGATACGATTATCTTTTTTTAAGTTAATTTTACCTTATGGTGAAGGTTGAGCTTGTAATTGCAGGGGTTGATCCTCTGATGGTTTCATATGTGGTGATAGCAGCGAGGCATGATGGCGGATGGCTCTTTGTCAGGCACCGCCGGAGGGGAGGTTACGAGCTTCCCGCTGGACATCCCGACCCCGGAGAGGATACCGTTGATGCGGCAGTGAGGGAGCTGACTGAGGAGACGGGAGCAACAGATTTTGTCATGGAACCGGTTACTTACTACTCTGTTGACGCCGGCAACGGGGAGCAGTATGGCAGGCTGTTCTATGCTGAGGTTGAGACGCTTGGGACTATCAGCGATTCAGCTGAGATCGAGGGGGTGAAGATTTTCAGGCGACTGCCGGGTGATCTGTCTCTGCCCGAGGTGATGACAGCGCTCTTCAAGGCAGCACAGCAACATAGGGGCTGAAATACTAAAGACTAAAGACAAAAGTCTGAAGGCCCCGATCCGCCAGCCGGCAGATGCGGGATTTCCTCTCCGCCAGCTCGCGGATCGTCAACCTGTCGCTGCGCTCCGTCTGAAGGTCTGCGGTCCCTGACTGGTGAATGGCGACTGCAGACTGAGGACTGTTCAGATATATTCGATACTGACCAGCTTCAGCCACTTGTCCTCGAGTATCCGGGCGATGCGCTTGACCACCGTCCGTCTTATCTCCAGGTCAACGGGGAGCGTCGGGTCCTGATGAGCCACATTGATCCGTGTCCCGACGATGAAGTTGATCTCGTCGCTTTCCATGATCAGTTTAACGATCTTGTCTGCCGGCCCCTTGCCTAGCTTCACGCTGTTTTTGTAGCCCTTGACCAACTCATTGACCTTCTGGAGGGTTAATATTCCCTCAGTCACCAGGTCAACACCTTCCATGAAGCTCTCGGGGGGCAGGTCAGGGTCTTCGAATATCAGTTCGTCAACTATCTTCCGGTTGAGTTCCCGTGCAACGATGTCGGCCGTTGTGCCTCCGCAGAGGATAACCTTCCCGTTATAACTGCTAACCCTGGCTGCCAGCAGCTTATCCTTCTCCTCGTCATAGGGCGGCCCGGAACAGATCAGCAGCTTCCTTGGCTCCCTGAAGTAGAGTATGGCGCATGATATATCATCCCTGGCCTCGTAATTGTCATACTTATAAGCCATTGTCACCACCTTGCCGGCAAGGACAGAAGCTGAGATTGATGGGTCACTGGTCACAAGGGAGACGATGTATTGCTGAACATTGTCGCGCTCCCAGCCGAGAGGCCATGCATTGCTTCCCATACCGCTCTGGGCCACACCGTCGGAGAGCAGGATGATACGATCTTCCTTGGAGGGATAGAAGGTGCATTTGCGCAGCCGCTTGCCGGCGTTGCGTCCCTTGTCAAGGATCACATCCTTCCATTCCGGCTCGAAAGGTTGGCTCCCCCTGAGGATGATGCAGCGGGGGTTGTCATACTCAAGTATGTTGGCGCGGCCGTCGCTCTCTATGTCCACGATCGAAAAGGTGGCATAGCTGATCTTCCTCTCGGAGCAGACTGGAAGAGTGTTCATGATTATCTCGGCAATACGGTCGGGCTCTTTGTGCTCGCGCGTGAAGTTGAGCGCCATTGTGGAGGTGAGCGTGGCCAGAATATTGGCCTTGACACCGTGTCCCATTCCGTCAGAGAGAACGGTGATGATACGGTTCTCCTCACGCACGTTCTCCGAGAGGAAGACATCACCGGAGATACGCTCGCCGTGATGGTTTCGCTGCTGGCTGTTGACCTCGATGAAGAACTCCCTCTCCATCACTGCCGCCTGACTATTTTCCGGGCTCATTCTTTTTCTGGCGGAACGATTCAACAATTGAGTTAAGCATCTTCTCCGTGTCAGATGCTCCCTCACCGAGGAGAAATCCTATCTTCTGCACCATCTCCAGGTTCTTGTCGATTACATCGGAGACCCGGGTGATCACCTCCTCACGCTGCACCTCGGGCGAGAAGAGATCGCGGATAACGGCACCTGCAATCCTGTTCTGCCTTATGGGGAAGATGGAGACATTGAACATACGGTCCTCGACCTGTACGTCGCGACTGATGACCGACTCGTTCTCGCGAAGAACGAATGAGAATATGTTGTACACGTTGAAGGGCAGGAGTGTCTTCAGGTCAGCACCCCGCAGTCCGGGAATGATCTCAGCTATTGCCTTGGCATCTTCGCCGATGATCTCTAGGAACTGTTCGTTAGACTGAAGTATCTTCAGCTCGTTGTCAACAATCACCACGCCGTTCGGAAGCTTGTTAAGCATGCTGTTCATTGTATCTGAGGCATCCTGTGCAGCGTCCTTCTCCCTCATCGCCTGTTCTTCCGACTCCTTCAGGGCTTTCTTTGTCTCGGAGAGCTTCTTGTTGGTCTGGCGCAGTGTCTCAATATATTCCTGCTTGTTGCGGAGATTGTATGTGTGGCACATCTCCGGAACTGCCAGTCCCTTTGCCACTGTAGATGCAAATTCACGGCATGATCCGTAGCCGCAGGCATTGCAGTTGAGCTCCTCTGAGCGTCTCTCCTTGCCTATTATCTTCATGACCTCATTGATTGCCTCTGCGGTGGGCTCAGGTATTCGCTGGTCATTGGCTCTGAAGGTACGGGTCAGGTCAAGAGCTGACCACTTTTCAAGATCCTTCTGCCACTGCGGACTATCGAGAGCTTCCACGCGCTTCTCGGCATACTGCTTGACAAGGGAACGTCTTCTGAACCGCTCGTCATGCCTGATCATACCGGGGCCGAGCATGCACCCCGGGCAGAAGAAGAGGTTGAAGTGATGTTTTATTGTGTCTATATGATGATCGAAATCGTTGATAGCCTCCTTTACATCCTCGGCGCCGGAGGCAGTGATGACCTGGCTCGATACCAGATCACGCTTTATACCGGCAGCCTGGAGTATGCCTGCAGGGTAGGGGTATAGCGCTCCCCAGTTGCCAAAGGGGGGATCGAACTCAGCCATCTTCACTGTCTTTTCCTGGATCCCGTCTTCATCGAAGAGCTGGCGGATCTCAATGAATGTCAGTACTGCCTCAACGAGATTCCTCTCCTTGTAAAGCGCGGCCTCGGCCTTGATATCTATACATGGCCCTATGAAGACGTTGGCGACTTCCTCCCCGTAGAGATCACGCGTGACCATCGCCGTGGCCACCATGGGTGAAACCAGAGGTGCCAGGTTGGGCGTAAGATTGGGATGGTACTTCTCAATCATCTCCACTATGGCGGGACAATTGGCAGTGATGTAATATTTTCCGCTTGACTCTTCGAAGAGTTTTTTATAAGCATAGGCAACCAGGTCGACCCCGAAAGAGACCTCATGAACATAGGTGAAGCCAAGCTTTCTGATCATGCCCACAAACTTGCGGTAGTCAGTGATGTCATCAAACTCCGATGCGATACTTGGAGCGATGAGTGCCGCCGTCTTACGACCCGATCCGAGCAGTTCCCTTACCTGCCTCCTCGCATCCCTGAACTCAATCGCCTTCGGGGAGCACGACAGGAAACAGAGCCCGCAACCAATACACCTGTCGGCAATTATCACCGGGTGCTGCCTCTCGGGCTTGACCTCGATGGCATTCACCGGGCATGCCCTCACACAGGAATAAGAGTTGCGGCACTTATCCTCATTTATGTAAATTACCTGATCTGGAATCTTCATAATCAATGCATTAAGTTATGGTGGCCGGTTATACCAGCTCCTTCTCGAGGATCTTTTCTATGTCCTGCATACCTATCTGTGCAAACATCTTTCCGTTGATGATAATGAATGGGCCGTCACTGCAACGGTTCATACATCGCGCTCCCCGGAGTACAACCTTGTCATCAAGGTGATTCTTCCTCAGATAATCCCTCAGGACTTGCACAACCTCTCTGTTACCTCTTGAGAAACAGGAGCTTCCAAGGCATATCTCAATTTCGTACGATTGTCCCAACTCTCCCCTTTTATTTCTTATCCACTCAAAAATACAACAAATTTCATTTGCCCGGGATATACTCTATTCAATTTCAGTCGTTATTTGTTAATAAAATAACAATGTTTTTGAAATAACAATAATTATTTATAATTTTGTCTGAATCTGAAAAGTCAGATCATTTTAATAATGAGTAAGATAGATGATATTCTGAGTCATTACAGGGAGGGAAGTCATGAGAGTCTCATTCCGATCCTCCAGGATATACAGGAAGCTGAAGGGTATCTCTCTGAGAATGCGATAGTCAGGATTGGCAGTTTCCTTCACATGTCAACTACAAAGATCTTTGGTCTTGCGACTTTCTATGACCGCTTCCGGTTTTTCCCCTGCGGGAAGGTGCACCTCAGGATCTGCAATGGTACCACATGCTTCATCAATGGCTCTGCATCAGTGGCGTCCGCTGTCCGTGAGGCTCTTGGCATAGATCCGGGTCAGACAACGCGTGACGGGCGGTTTAGTTACGAGCTCACTTCATGCATGGGAGGATGCAACGAGGGTCCCGTAGTAGCAACCGGTGACACCTATTTTACCCATATCCGGGGTGAGGATATTCCTGAGATGATTTCAAAACTCAAAGCGCTGGCTGACCTGAAATGAAGGAGCATACAGAAAATGAAACCAGGGATTTCCTGGTCAGGGAGGTGCTCATGCACGGTTCCGATACGCTGCCGCCGGCCACAGAAAAGCGGCTTGCTGAGATACGCCGTGACAAGCCCTCTGTGCCTGTCATCTACGTAGCCTCTGGCTCGGCAGCCATCATAGCCGGAGGCCTGAAAAGTGCCGCTGCCGCAGAGCTTTACCTCAGTGAGATGGGCATCCGCGGAATGGTCATAATGACCGGCTGTCACGGACCTGCTGTCTTTGAACCGATGGTATGTGTTCATCTGCCCGGGAAAAACAAGCTTATCTTCAGGAATATTTCCGAAGAGAAGATAGAGCCTCTTTTAAATGGCGTTTTTCACAATGACATGCCACTGGAGGATCTTGTTGCCCAGGCTGGCACAACCGGCTTTGAGGCCTGGCATGACATACCCTTCGTGGAGGAGATACCCTTCTTTAAATTGCAAAAGCGTGTGGTACTGGGCAACTGCGGCTGCTATGACCCCGAGAATATAGAAGAGTATATTGCCCGGGGAGGCTACAGGGCCTTCCTGAAGACAATACGCAATTACACACATGAAGAGGTTTGTGATATCGTTGAACGCAGCGGACTGAGAGGTCGCAGCGGCGGTGGCTTCATTACCGGACTGAAATGGAAATATGCCCTTAACTCTGCCTCTGACAACAGGTATCTAATCTGCAATGCCAAGGAGAGTGACCCGGGATCATATGCCGACAGATCAGTTTTAGAGGGAGACCCGCACAGGCTGATAGAGGGTATATGCATAGCCTCATATGCCATCGGTGCGTCCAATGCCATTATATACCTGAAGACCGGCTCGCCCCATCCCATGGCCAGACTCAGAAAAGCACTCGAGGCTGCACGCAGCTGCGGGATCATCGGACATAATATACTTTCCAGCGGGTTCAACCTGGATATTGTCATCAGGGAGGAAGCCGGGGCCTTTGTCTGCGGTGAGGAGACAGCGCTGATCGGCAGCCTGGAGGGCAAGCGCGGCATGCCGGAGCTGAAACCACCTTACCCGACCACAAGCGGCCTGTACGGGAAACCGACTGTGATAAACAACGTCGAGACTCTTATGAATGTCCCACTCATAATGTCGCACGGCCCGGAGTGGTTCCGTGCCATGGGCACTGCCGGAAGCAAGGGAACAAAGCTGTTCTCTCTTGGCGGCCGGGGACGGTATACTGGTTTGATAGAGGTGGAGATGGGTACCCCATTCAGAACAATTGTAGAGGGCATCGCCGACGGTATACGCGAGGGTAAGGCATTCAAAGCCCTGCAGATAGGCGGACCATCAGGTACATTCATCACTGAACAGAATCTGGCGCTTCCGGTCGATTTTGACGTGTTGAGGGAGAATGGAATTGCTATGGGTTCCGGCGGACTCATAATAATTGATGAGACCACCTGCATGGTTGACTTTGTGAGATATTATATGGGCTTCATACACATGGAGAGTTGCGGCAAGTGTATCCCGTGCCGTGAGGGTACAGGACGAATGCTCGAAATACTTGAGAATATAATCCGCAAACCAAATACGGAAGACTCCAACGCCACCCTTGAGAGGTTCAAGGGAGTGATGCAGCTCGAGACCATCGCTTCGGTGATGAAAGACACATCGCTCTGCGGCCTGGGCCAGACAGCCCCTAATCCGTTCATGAGCGCCATGACCAGCTACCGCGAGGAGTTCGAGGAGCATATCTTCGACAGGCGTTGCCGTGCCAATGTGTGCCGCGGTCTGCGAACATTCAGCATCGATGTCGATAAATGCACCGGCTGTACCGTGTGCGCCGCCAAATGTCCGGTGAACGCCATCTACGGAACAAGGCTCCAGCCATTCTTCATCGTTGACGACAAATGTATCGGCTGCGGCATTTGCTATGATGTGTGCAAGTTCAGCGCCGTAACGGTAAAATAAGCCATGCAGTTCACAATAGAGGTAAATAATAAAAGCATTAAGGCGGAGAAGGGCGAGACCATTCTCTCAGCACTTAACCGCAATGGCATCAAGATCCCGACACTCTGCAGGATGCCTGAGTTTACACCTACCGGTGCCTGCCGGATGTGCGTAGTGGAGGTGGAGGGCCGCGACAGGCTCGTCACCGCCTGTTCGGCGCCGGTGGAGGAGTGGATGAAGATACAGACCCACTCTCCCCGCGTGATCAGGGCCAGAAAAACAATTGTGGAGCTTCTGCTCTCGAACCACCCTGACGACTGTCTTTACTGTGACCGCAACCTCGACTGTGAGCTGCAGCGGCTTTCCGATGAGATGCAGGTCAGGGAGAGACGTATACGCGGAAGCAAGATCAAACCCCGCCGTGACCAGTCGAGCCCGGCCATAGTGCGTGAACTCTCCAAATGCATCCTCTGCGGCCGTTGTCTCAGGGTCTGCGAAGAGGTTGTAACAGCCACATCTATAGACTTCATCGGCCGCGGGCGCTACACCCACGTGGGACCGGCTATGGACCGCGACTTCAACTTCTCGAGCTGCATACACTGTGGCCAGTGTGTGCTTGTCTGCCCCACGGGAGCCCTCCATGAGAAACACTACCTCTCCGAAGTACAGGAACAGCTCAGCAAAAGCGAGGTGACAAGGGTTATACAGTATTCTCCACTTGTGCCATACGCACTGGCAGGGGAGCTGGGAGTGAAATATCACCGCGACTTTGACAGGCTGATGAACGCTGCCCTAAGAAAGATAGGGTTTGACAGGGTGTTCCTGTCAGGTACAGGGACTGATATCCTCATAACCGAGCTGGCTGAAGCCGTGATGGCCTCAAAAGAAAACAGCGGAAGAAAACCCCTGATTGTCTCTGCCTGCCCGGCCTGGGTCAAATACTGCGAACAGTTTACCCCCGGATTATTGCCCATGCTATCAACACTCAAGACCCCGCAGCAGATATCCGGAGCAATCATTAAATCAGTTGTCCCAGCAACCCGTGACAAGTCGCGCGTCTATACCGTCTCTGTTACTCCATGCACAGCCATGAAGTTCGAGGCACGCCGTGACAGCATGACGAGAAAGGGCATCAGTGACATTGACACAGTCCTTACTGTCAGGGAACTGGCAAGACTTATTGTCCTTTACGGAATTGATATATCCAACATCGATCCGGAGCTTGCAGACGAGCCCATGGCTCTCCGCAGTTCCTCATCACTTCTTGCTGAGGCAGCGGGAGGAATCACTGAATCTGTGATGCGTTTGATAGCTGTAAGGGCAGGAGAGAAGGAGGCTGACAGGGCTGCCATTAAGAAACTGCGAAATACCGGCACTTTCAGGGATACCATTGTAACAGCAGCCGGAGTGACTTATTCTGTGGCTGTTGTTGACGGGCTTAAGGGACTGGAGAAGCTTCAAAAGATGATTGAAGGAGGGGTGGAATATGACCTGGTTGAGGTGATGGCGTGCCCTGGTGGTTGCGTTAATGGCGGAGGCATGGTGCCGGCCGGCTCAAAAGAGGCCGTGCGCCAGAGATCAAAATTCATCTGGCAGACTGACGACCAGGATGCTGTGAGAGGCCCCGAACAATCGGCCTCGGTTGAAGCGTTATATGGCAAGGTATTTGAACAGTGTTCCGAACTCGCTGATAAGCAGTTGTTTCATACACACTTCAGCAAGCGCGATGTTTTGCTTTAAAGGATAGCACAATGTTGGTATACACGATAAAAGAGCTTTGCCGGACCTGTTACACATGTGTCAGGGAGTGCCCGGCACGTGCAATACGCATCGTCGGCGGACAGGCCGAGGTGATAACAGAAAGGTGTGTCGCCTGCGGCAACTGCACCAAGGTATGCAGCCAGGGTGCAAAGGTGTTTGTGAACACCGTTGACATGGTACGGAAAGTGCTGGAGAAACCAGGGAGAAAAGCCGCCCTGGTGGCACCAAGCTTTCCTGCTGAGTTCCATGATGTGACTGACCACCGCAAAGTGGTGGGAATGATCAGGGCGCTGGGGTTTGATTATGTCGCCGAGGTCTCTTTCGGAGCAGACCTGGTGGCTCACCGCTACCGCAACCTGATCAGCGAGGCCGGTGCCGAGAATTATATCTCCTCAGACTGCCCGGCAATTGTCTCCTTCATCAGATTCTACCATCCTGACCTGACACCTAACCTGATACCGGTTGTATCACCCATGGTGGCAATGACAAGGGTGATGAGAAACAAATATGGTGACGACCTTTCTGTGGTCTTCATCGGACCCTGTGTGGCAAAAAAATCAGAAAATGCCGAGGTTGACGTTGCAATTACTTTCCTTGAGCTTAGGGAGATGTTCGAGACTGCCGGCATCACTCCCGCCGCAGCTGTTGCTTCGGAGTTCGATCCGCCACTGGGAGGCCGTGGCGCCATCTTCCCGGTGACACGAGGCCTTCTTCAGACGGCAGGAGTGAATGACGATGCCATCACCGGAAACATAATAGCAGCCGAGGGAAGGATAGACTTTCAGGAGGCTATTAAGGAGTTTGAGGAGGGGATGATTGGCGGCCAGCACCTCGAACTGCTCTGTTGCGAGGGTTGCATCATGGGCCCCGGGATGAGTAAGGGTGGAAAACAGTATAACAGGAGAGCCCTGGTGAGCACCTATGCACAGGAGAAGATGAACAGCCTCGACATGGATGACTGGCGGAATAACGTAGATCTCTTTGACAAACTAGATCTCTCCGCCCGCTTCCGTCCCGAGGATATGAGGCGCGACGTGCCTGAAGATGAAGAGGTGAAAAGGGTTCTTGCATCCATGGGCAAACTGACTGCCAAGGATCATCTCGACTGCGGAGCCTGCGGATATGAAACATGTGTAGACCATGCTGTGGCTATTGTAAAGGGCCTGGCAGAAGAGGAGATGTGCCTCCCGTATACAATTGAAAAGCTTCACAGGTCAGTACAGGATCTGGCTCTCTCCAACGCCAAGCTGACAACGATGCAGAACGCCCTCAAGCAATCAGAAAAACTTGCTCATATGGGCCAGCTCTCGGCAGGCATAGCCCACGAGCTCAATAACCCGCTCGGCGTCGTGATAATGTATAGTAATATCCTCCTTGACGAATGCAAACCCGGGGATCCGGTGCGTGAAGACCTGAATCTCATCGTTGAACAGGCAGCACGTTGTAAGAAAATAGTTGGAGGTCTTCTTAACTTCGCCCGCAAAAACCAGGTGAACCACCAGTTCATAGACATAAGAAAGCTGACGGAGAACAGCATTGCCGGAGTAGTGTTTCCTGAAAATATCAGGACTGTGGTTGACGACCGTACTACCAGTCCAGACGCCTCAATAGACTCCGAACAGATGACCCAGGTGCTTACCAACCTCTTTAAGAACGCAATAGATGCTATGCCTGACGGAGGCATGCTGAACATCTGTCTTGAAGACACTGTCAGCGACGTCATCTTTATTGTATCAGACACGGGTACAGGCATAAAGGACGAAGATAAACCGAAGATCTTTGAACCCTTCTTTACAACAAAGGGACTGGGCAAGGGAACAGGTCTGGGGCTGGCGACCACCTATGGCATCGTCAAGATGCATAAGGGGCAGATCACCGTGGAGACAAACAATGACCCGTCAAAAGGCCCGACAGGCACAACCTTCAAGATCATCCTTCCACGCAGACCCGAATAGAGGCCTGCACGATATATGACATGAAGTGAAAAGGAATTTGATTAA
>JBFYPM010000101.1:0-18391 GCA_041303295.1 Bacteroidales bacterium | reverse complement strand
TGGTTATATTCCACCCAGCGATCAGCTTACCAAGGGGATAATAGGTGTCGGAGGGATGGGCCTCGGCCATTTCGGGTATGAAAGCACCCGTCTCCTCGCAGTATGTGATGTGGATTCATCTCATCTCAGGAGGGCGCTTGACAAGGCCGGTAAGGGAGTGACAGGGTATCATGACTTCCGGGAGCTGATTGCCAGGCCTGATATCGATATTGTACACATTGCCACTCCCCCTCACTGGCACGGTATAATTGCCAGGATGGCCGCAGAAGCTGGAAAGGATATATGGTGTGAGAAGCCCATGACACGGACTATTGGCGAGGGGAAGAAGCTTGCAGAAGCCGTGAAGGCTAACGGAAGGATGTTCAGGCTCAACACCTGGTTCAGGTTCAGCGGCCAGTTCTATGGCCTCGGCACAACCGTCCTGCCGCTTAAAAAGATTATAGACAGCGGAGTGCTGGGCTGGCCACTGAAGGTGACCATCAGCGGTATCACAGGTTACGACTGGAAGTTTTACTGGAGCGGGCTGACTGACCTGGAACCACAGCCGGTTCCCTCGGACCTTGATTATGACATGTGGCTCGGGCCTGCTCCCTTCAAGCCATATAACAAGATGAGGGTCCATGAGAATTTCAGGGGATACTGGGATTATGACGGTGGTGGCCTTGGTGATATGGGGCAGCATTACATTGACCCGGTACAATACCTGCTGGGCAAGGATAATACCAGCCCAGTGTCAGTGGAAATCGATGCACCTCAGCAACATTATGACGCTGTTGGGTCATGGAGACGGATAACCTATACCTATGATGACGGCTGCAGCATAATACTCGATGGCGAAAACCGAGATAAGGAAGCTGCATACATTGAAGGGCCGTCAGGCAAAATATTCAAGGGCTTTGTCTCCGATATACCCAACCTGGCTGACCTGGTCAACGATCTGCCTGACCCCGCACCCCAGGTAACCCGGTTCTCAGAGTCGGTCAGAACAAGAAAACCCTTTGCCCTCAACGAGGAGAACGGACACAGGTCATGCACTATCGTTAACATGGGTGTCGTTGCACTGCGCCTGGGCAGAAACCTCAGGTTTGATCCGGTGAACCAGCTATTTATCGGTGATGATGCGGCAAACGCCTTGATCGACCAGCCAATGAGAGGCGAATGGCATATGTAAAAAAATAAAAAATAGATAATCATGAACAGACTCAGAACACTATTGACTGTCTCGGCTGTGCTGCTTCTCAATGCAGCTCTCAATGCCCAGGATGTCAGAACACTTGAGACACGCGTGGCCGATCTGCTGGCCAGGCTGCCATCAGAGAGCAGGGAGCTTACCGTACGTCTCATGGAAGAGATGTACTCGCTGGGAGAGGAAGGAACAGGATTAATATGCAGACAGGTGTTGCCTTCAGGTACTGGTGACGATATCCGGGCACGATATGCCGTCTCATCACTCACGGCTCATCTCTCGGCTGATAAGGATGACACCCGCAAGAGAGAATGGGAGAAGCAGTGCATCTACTATATGAATGCTGCCACAGACAGGGAGGTGAGGGTCTTCTTTATGAGACAACTTAACCTGATAGGCTCTGATGCTTCCGTAAAGGCGCTCAGCGGTTTTGCAGGGAGTAATGAGAACTGTGATGATGCTGTCATAACCCTCCAGTCGATAGGCAGCAGTGCCGCTCTTGATCTGCTGGCATCGGTGCTGAGAGCCGGATCGTCGCCCTGTGCCGCCCAGATAATGGTTGCCCTTGCAGAAAACAGTTATCCCGGAGCTCTTGACAGCTATATTGCATGGAATGAAATCGGGACCAGTGCAGAGCGGACGGCAGCACTCTTTGCCATGGCATCAACAGGCGATCCGAAAGCGGGTCCGATACTGTTGCAATCCGCTGAAATGGCCTCTTACAAGTGGGATCCCACAGGTGCTGTACAGTCTTTACTGCTATATGCCGGAAATACGGGCCTTGCCGGTAATATTAGGGAGATGGAAAAGATTACAGACCTGGTTATTTCCAGAAGTAACACTCCTCAGACGGCAGGTCAGCGTGTGGCCGCAATGAGCGTCATAACCGAAGTGAAGGGCAATGGGGCCCTTAACATGCTCCTCGAGGCTGCCGATGATCCTGATATGGCTGTGCGCGGAGGAGCACTCCGGTTGGCAGCTGCTATGCCGGGCAGTGAGGTGACAAAAAAGTGGATTAACAGGTATGCGAAGGTCAGTAGTGCTGCCAGACCAGGGATCCTCTTCATGCTGGGCGAAAGGGGAGATGAACTTGCCGTTCCCCTAATGATGAAGGTCCTGAATGATCCGGACCAGGCCCTGGCCGGAGAGGCTGTCACCGCCCTGGCCAAACTGCAGGGAGAAAAGGCAGTGGATCCGCTCCTCTCCTGGATACTGAAGTATGAAAATGAAGAGGGGCACCGTGCCGCGGCCAACGCCCTCACAACAATACTCGACAGCACCAGTCTGGCCAGGGTGGCGGATAACCTGCCAGCCTCAAAGGGTCACGCTACCGTAACCCTGCTGTGGCTTCTTTCATGGTCAGGCAACACCGATTATTTTACGACGGTTTACTCCTATACCGCAGCGAAGGACATGGCTGTGAGAGCAGCAGCGCTGACATCACTGGCTTCTGTGGCCTCATGGAATGATCAGCCGCAGATAATCCAGCTGCTTGAACAGACATCTGAAAGGGGCGAGATTGCCGTGCTCCAGCGTGCCCTGCTTACCGCCGCAATGCGTGGTGACGATCCGTTAAAAAGGTCTGAATTGATACTTTATGCCCTTGGAAAAAGCAGAGACAAACTGAGGCTTATACCACTGCTGGCTACTACCGGAGGAGAGGATGCCCTGAAACAGGTAGCATATGAGTTTGAAAACGGTGATGCTGAGACACGCGATGCCTGCTTTGATGCGCTGTCACATTGGTCAGACCATTCAGCCGTGTCAGCCCTCTATGATATCTGCGTGTCAGGAAACAAGACCTTCGGAAGACCGGCCTTTGACGCCTATCTGAGAATGGTCTCCCTGGCTCCCGTCACCCCTGAACGCAAGCTGCTGCTGCTTAAAGATATAGCTCCATATGCCATGGCTCCCGACGCGAAGACGGAGATGATTGCAACAGCCGCTGCCCTCGGTATGCGCCAGGCTGGTTTCTTCATCTTACAGTACCTCTCAGATCCTGCAGAGGAGGTCATGAGAGCTGCTGAAGAGGCCGTAGCATCAATGAAACTACCTGATGAAGAAGAGTTTGAATCGATCTTCAACGGACGTGACCTCAGCGGATGGAAAGGCCTTGTCGGTAACCCTCTGACAAGGGCAGCAATGAAACCCGGAGACCTGGCCGCCAGGCAGAAGGAAGCTGATCTCAGGATGATAAATAACTGGAGCGTCAGGGACGGCATGATATGGTTCACCGGGTCAGGTGATAACCTGTGCAGTGTGAAAGATTACGGCGATTTCGAGATGTATGTCGACTGGCGCATAACAAGGGATGGCGACAGTGGTATCTACCTGCGCGGCTCCCCACAGGTTCAGATATGGGATACATCGCGCACAGACGCAGGTGCACAGGTGGGATCAGGGGGACTCTATAACAACCAGAAAAATCCTTCAGCACCCCTTACTGTGGCTGATAATCAGGTCGGAGAATGGAATACCTTCCGGATAATGATGAGAGGAGAGTGGGTATCCGTATGGCTTAATGGCGAGCTGGTGACAGACAATGTGATCATGGAGAACTATTGGGACAGAAGCATCCCTATATTCGAAAAGGGGGCAGTGGAGCTTCAGGCTCATGGTACCGACTTGAATTTCAGAGATATATACATACGTGAGATAAAGTCTGCCGAATATATCCTCACACCTAAGGAGAAGGAGGCAGGATTCGTTTCCCTCTTCAACGGGCGTGATCTCAACGGTTGGCAGGGCAACAAAGTCTCTTATACGGTTGAGGATGGCATGATAGTGATCAAACCGGGAGATGACAGCGGCGGAAACCTTTACACCATGAAGGAGTATTCCGATTTTATCTTCCGATTCGAGTTTCAACTCACACCGGGGGCCAACAACGGACTCGGAATCCGGACCCCGATGGATGGCGATGCCGCCTATGTGGGCATGGAACTGCAGATCCTTGACAACACCGCAGCAATTTTCTCAGATCTGGAGCCATACCAGTACCACGGTTCGGTCTATGGGGTCATACCTGCAAGAAGAGGATTCCTCAGGCCTGTTGGTGAATGGAACTATGAGGAGGTGACCGTCAGGGGGACAAGGATAAAGGTGGTGCTGAACGGTGCCACTATTGTTGATGGTGACATTGCCGAAGCAATTGAAAAGGGAACAATCGACGGCAAGGATCACCCCGGACTGAAGAATAGCAAGGGACACATAGGTTTTCTGGGACATGGATCTGTGGTCAGGTTCCGGAACCTGAGGATTAAGGAACTTTAGTTTTTTTTTAGTCGTACTGCAAAGGCAGGTTATCACCGATTTATCAACACAGGTCAAATTGAGGGTGCCTTTTCTTTGTAGGAAGCATAAAAAGAGCCAATTTTGGCAGTCATTTAACTGAGGTTGTATATCAGCCTCATTACTAATATAACCGGGAGGTCAGAACAATAACAATAATGAGGATACTTATCTGTGAGGATAATCAATTGGCGCTGAAAGCCATGTCTGTAGTGCTTGAAAGAGAGGGGTTTGATCCCGTAACCGTAAGCGACGGACACAAGGCTATAGAGATGCTCCGGAAGACCGATTTCGATGTTGTGATTGTTGATATTCACCTTCCATACCACAGTGGTCTCGAAGTTATACGGTTTCTCCGCACTGACCTGAAGAAACAGACACCTGTTCTTATCGTATCAGCCTTCAGTGATCCCCAGGTACAACGTCAGGCAGGAGAGATGAAGGTAAGCGGTTATATAACCAAGCCATTTGACCCGGAAGATCTGATCAGCAAGATCAGGGCTTCGGTAACTCTTATATAAGGTATGCATCACAGGAGTCTAAGATCATTGCTGATTTCAATTGTAATTGCGGTTCTGACCGTGGGTGCCCTCTGTTCTCAGACAATCACCAACCCTGAGGAGGAGTACTCACGGATAAGGTCATTGGCGCTTTCCGGAGACTATGCCGGTGCTGAACCTGCTGCCCGCGGCCTCGTCAGGCAGTTCCCCGGTTACGGTGATGCAAGGGTGCTACTGGGCAGGATACTTGCATGGCAGGGTCATTATGACGAGGGCGCCGCCGTTATTGACACTCTCCTCATTACAGACCCTGACAACAGCGATGCACTTGAAGCCCTGAGAGACATAAGACGCTGGTCACGTGACCGGTCCCAGCAAATCACTCCCCCAACAGATATCAGGGCAGGTTATATGTTTGATGCCTATTCAGAGCCCTATGACAGACTGTGGCAGGTATTTACACTGGGGGCCGGACATCGCTTTTCATGGGGCCAGGCCGTGGCATCCGTAAACCTCGGACACATCACCCTGGGAGCTCCTTCAAATCTGACCGGAAATGATTTTCAGTTTGCGGCCGAGGCCTGGCCTGAACTGACAAAAACAAATTACGCATATGTGGCATATGCCTACAGCCCCGGGAGATGGTTCCCACGCCACAGGGCCGCACTGGAACTTTGGCAGACACTCCCTAAAGGATGGGCCGTCTCAGCCGGAGCTAACTATTATTATTTTGACAACAACATCTGGATCGGTACCATATCGGCCGAAAAGTACCTGAATAACTGGTGGTTTTCAGCCAGGAGCTATTTCTATTTCAAGGATATTGGTGTAACCACCTCCTTCTTTGTGAACGCAAGAAGATACTTCGGTACAACCGATTATCTGCAACTTACTCTCGGAGCCGGCACTGCTCCCGATGAACCTTATGACATTATCACTGACCTCGAAAGACAGAAGGCAGCAAGTATCAGGCTGACATACTTTAACCAGATCAACTCCTTCTGGTCAGTCAGGGTGGGTGCCGGATTTTCATACGAGAATTATGCTGCCTCGGATTATCGCAGCAGGTTTGAGGGCAACGTCTCTATTATAAGAGGAATAGGGAAGGTAAGATGAGGATTTTAATTGCCATATTGCTGGTTCTTGCCTTCAACAGTGCACCAATGCAGGCTACTGACCTGACAATTACCAGGGAGTCAGATCCAATTCATGCCGTCATTCCTGAAGCTTCAGTGATGGTACTCTCTTCATTCCCGTCTGAACTGACGGTTGACGGACTGGTATCACTCTCACGCGGGAATTTTGCAATTCAAATGGGTGCGTTTAATCGCCTTGCCAATGCGGAATCTCTGAAGAAAAAGCTCGAGATTATGCTTGGTTTGCCAGTGGACGTGGTTGAGGAGGGAAAAATGTTCAAGGTTTTTATTAACAGCTCTCTGAGAGGGAGCGCCCCCTGTCTGTATATACCTGTATCATTCCCCGAAGCTGAAAGGGTCAGAACAGAGCCGCCTGTAGCTGTGGTTATGCAGGAAACACCTGTTTCGTCAGGGCCGGCGGTAACCTCCCTTGAGACCCCGCCATCAGTCCCGGTGACTGATTCAATCACGACAGGACAATCCGCTGCTGGCACTCCTGAAACAACTGCAGCCGCAGTACCTGATACAACAGCATTAACGGCTGAAGATAAGGCTGTAAGGCGTAATTTCAGCAATCTATTCTTCCTCAGGGGAGACAGCCCATGGCTTGCCCGCTATAACTATTTCGGCAAATCAGTAGCACTGGTTAATGCCCTGATATTTACCATTATCGGATCATTTATTACAATGATAATACTCCTGGTTGTCATCCTCCTCAACAGGAACAGGATGGAGAAGGAGGCCAGGCTGAGGCAGTATCTTCTCGAACAATACCAGTCGCTTATAATCGATTATCTCTTTGGAAATACTGGATCGGACGCTTTCCGGAAGATAGCCTCAGATGATTACCGCAGACAGGTGCTGATTGACCAGATGATTGACGTCAGCGTCAACCTTAAGGGAGAATCAGAGGCGAAGCTGATGAAGCTGTACAGAGAGCTCGATCTCGATGTGGACTCCCTGGCCAGGGCCCGGAGCAGTAAGTGGCACAAGAAGATAAAGGGCTTCAGGGAACTGGCCTTCATGGGTATCAGGGAGGGTAACGATGAGATGTACGCTGTCCTCAACTCCAGGAATGAAATCCTCAGGATGGAGGCACAGATAGCCCTGGTCAGGCTGAGCGATGAGAATCACTTCGATTTTCTTTCACAGATGAAAAGGCCCTTCTCATTGTGGGAACAGATTACCCTTCATGACCTTATAATACAGCATGAGATACCTGTTCCCGATTTCCAGAAATGGCTTAGCTCGTCGAACCCGACGGTGGTAATGTTCGCCCTAAGGATGATCAGGGAATTCAAACAGACAGAGGCAGAACCGGAGATAAGGAAGGTACTTCTGCACCGTGACCAAAGGGTGAGTCAGCTGGCGGTGGAGGTAGCCGGTGACCTCGATCTGAGGAGTACACTTGAGACTATGAAGCGCATGTACAAGTTCCAGGAATACAATAATTGTCTTGAGATAGTAAAATCAATGGGGAAGATGCCGGAGCAGTCTATGCTGGGATTCCTGAAGCTGGTGCTTGACAAGGAAGACGACGTGCAGCTGCAGATAGAAGCCGTCAAGGCAATTGAGAACATGGGAGAGGTAGGGGTGCAGGCTCTTGTCAAGGTAATGAAGTCGGAGTATAAGAACTATAACATCATAGTCAGGCACGTGCTTGACCGCAGGATATACTGATTATAATGGGATTTATCTTTGCACATCTGATATTCTACCTGACCCTTGTACTCTTCGGGTCATACCTGATGCTTGGCATTCACTCGGCACTGGCACTCAGGAAATACCTGCGCAAGAACAGTTATGTCAACTACAACTCGCTGGTACTCTCCCCCCTCAGTCCGCGTATTACAATCATTGCACCAGCCTTCAATGAGAGCAAGACCATAATAGATAATATCCGGACCCTGCTGTCACTCTATTACAACAACTTTGAGGTGATCATCGTCAATGACGGATCTACGGACAATACCTTCGAAAAGATCAGGGAATCATATGAACTGGTGAGGGTCAACTATTACTTTGATTACCGGATCCCGTGTGAAAGAATCAGGGGCGTTTACAAGTCGAAAGACCCTGCCTACAACCGCCTTACCGTCATAGACAAGAACAACGGAGGCAAGGCTGATTCGCTTAATGCGGGCATCAATATCAGCCGCAGTAATCTCATCGTGACAATTGATGCAGACTCAATTATTGAAGCCGACTCCATCCTTAAGCTCGTCAAGCCTTTCCTTGAGGAGAAAGACAAGAAGGTCATCGGTACAGGTGGTGTTATCCGTATTGTCAACTCATGTGATATAGAACGCGGACATATCCAGCAGATCAACCTTCCCAGGAAATTCCTGCCACGGCTACAGGTTCTGGATTATACACGCGCATTCCTCCTCGGCCGCATGGCATGGAGCCACCTCGACGGACTGATGCTCATCTCTGGGGCTATGGGGATGTTTGATCGTGAGACTGTCATCAAGGCCGGGGGCTACAACGTTAAGACAGTGGGAGAAGATATGGAGCTGGTTCTGAGGATGAGACGCTACATGGCAGAACACAAGGAGAACTATGAGGTTACATACATCCCTGACCCGCTCTGCTGGACGGAGGTGCCCTCGGACCTCAAGTCGATGCGCAAGCAAAGAACAAGATGGACAAGGGGCCTTATAGAGTCACTCTGGTCACACCGCAAGATGATGCTCAACAGCCATTATGGCCGTCTCGGCCTCCTGGGTTACCCGTACTGGCTCCTGTTTGAGTGGGCCGCGCCGCTGATAGCCTTTCTTGGTATGATTTATACCGTTTACCTCACAATCACAGGTTCACTGAACCTGCCTTTCTTCCTGCTGCTCTTCCTATTCGTCTATAGCTTTGCTGTCAGCCTTACTACCTGGGCTGTCCTCTTCGAGGAGATAACATTCCACAAGTACCGGAGGAAACGAGATGTACTGCGACTGATTTGGACGGCCATGCTCGAGCCTTTCTTCTACCCGGTCCATACCTATTTTGCCGTAAGGGGCAACCTTGAGGCCTTGCGCGGAAAGAAGGGATGGGGCAAGGCGGAGAGAAGCGGATTCCAGGGTAAAAAAACGTCAAAAAGTCAAAAGGTCTGAAGTCAAAAGGTCAAAAGACATAAGACCTTCAGAAATGAGACCCTGAGACATCAATCCACAAAATCCGGAATTAAACTGAGACCTTCTTCAATCACATGAAGCGAGGCTTTTTCTCTTTCCACTGTTGGCGGAACGATGAGCCACTTCGTCCAGCTGTACCTGTTGGTGGTGTTGGTGACAGTGCCGTTGTGGTAAACTGAGACAGCTATCCCGTCAGAGGTGGATGTCAGGATCTCAAAGTTGTAACCACCGTCATATGATACAGCTCCGTCATTGACCTTCATCTGTGTGGGGTCAAAGAAGTGCAGCATTGTCCATGGCAGCCTGATGCTGATCTTCTTTCCGTTCCAGGCCACGGCTGCCCTGTGCCCTTCGGTGAAGGTGGCGGCATGTTCAAGTGGTACCCTGCCTAAATCCTGGTAGGTCAGCTCAAAGCCATCATTGATCCACCTCATCACGTTCCACGGCGCGCCGTCAGTGGTGGTGCTCCGGTACTTCTGCAGAGCGGGGTCGGTAAGATTGAAACGCACTGTCAGCCCATTCATATCATATGCCTGTGTCACATGATGCAGGGCCGTATCATCATCAAGGCCGAAGGTAAGCAGGAATTCCGCCCTGTTGGCAATTGTTACACCTCCGGGGAGAGTCGATTCGCCGGTGTTGCCCAGGTAGGTATCGAATGCCACCATAAACTCATCGGCAGGAGTGAGGTCTGCGGCTGTGTTAATCTCAAGATAGAGAAATCCATCATCATGTGTTGCCCTGACTGAACTGACGGGCCCCGAGGGTGAGTCGGTGTTGAAGGCTACAAGCTCAGGAATATTTTTCTGGTCAAAGGCCAGCAGGCCGAAGCACTGTTCGGGAGAGGTCTCGTTGTGCCATAGCTGCCTGGTAGGAATAGCCTCAGCACCCTCATCAAGTCCGTAGGCCTCAAGATAGAGCACTATCCATGTGCGCTTGAACCACTCATCCATCCATGCGAACATGAACCCACCGGCACAACCGGCGTCGAGCATATTATTCATCATTCGCATATTCTTTTCGCCCTGCTGAGTTTCGGAGTAACCTCCGTGGTGCATCTCGCTGTACGACTGGTGGGCGCTGCCCCAGCTTGACGGTACGCCATACTCTGCAATAATCAGAGGCATGCTGCCGTAGTGATCCTTCATGGCATGAAGGTAACCCAGGTAGCTGTTTGGCCCTTCACTGTCGCTGTAGCTCTGGTAAGAAGGTTGCTGGCTGATGAAGTTAGGATAGTAAGGATAGGCGTGATAGCTGGCGAACATCCCGGGTGGGGTGCCTGCACCGCTGATCTTCGTTATGTCGAATGAGGCCACATCCTCATCGGTGTGGATCTCTGTCGGATGATCCAGAGGGTCAAGAGTGGGCCAGCTTGAGAAACTGACCGGCCTGCTGACATTGTATTCTGACTCTTCAAAGACTATAACCCTGTCAAGCATCTCTGCCACAAAGGCCTCCGAGGCACTGCCACCTGCAAGGCTGAAATGGGTACCGTTATATGTGCTGACACCCGGATGGAACTTGTTCGTCGTGTCAACCTCCTGCGGTGCTACCTCCCGGCCTATTATGTACCCGGCCGTCCAGCGAGAGACGTCAGTCTTGTAGATGCCGTACGACTTGCCGTATCTGAAGGCTATATCACCGTTGCCGTTGATGCAGTCGATCACCTCTGCTATCTCTGCGCTGAAGGCAGAGCGCCGGTTGATGAGATCATAGGCTGCCGGGTCAGAACCGTCTTCAATCTCCTCAAGCCATATGCCCTGGAAGAGCAATACAGGCTTGTCAGGGTGCCTCTGGTTGTACTCCGCCAGCTTCTCATAGAATACAGGCGGATGAAGTGTATAGACCCTGAGAGAGTTAAATCCTGCTTCACCCATCCGGTTGATCCACTTCTCATACATCTCAGGACTGATTGCATAGGCTATCTCACCTGGAAAGTAGCCGGGAGGTGATGAGCCGAGATTGATCCCTTTAAGGAACATCGGTTTATAATCTCCACTGACATAACGGGCAATATGATCCCCTGACACCATGAAAGGCATTGCCTGCCTGGGTGTGAGTACAAAATCCATAACGGTATCGCTGACAAGAACAATATCAGTCAGCCTGACGGGATAATAATCTGTTGCAGTAACCTCTGAGACAACCGGGAAGCGGTATGACGGCTCCGGGAGCGTTGTCACCGGTGGCATCATCACAGGCTCAAGGCCGCTTCCGGCCGACAGTGACGACCCACCTGAGGTCTTCACCAGCCTCCCGCTGTATGTCCTTCCTTTAAAGGTCAGGGCATAGATATACAGTCCTGAACTCATGGGCGCATTGTCCTGCCCGCAGCCGTCCCACACAATATTGTAGCTTCCGGCAGAAACATCCTGAAAGACCATGACCCTTGCCTTTTCTCCCGCAAGGTTGTAGATATTCATCATCACGTCTCCCGGGGTGTGTATAATAAATGGAATGTTGACGCTGTTGTTGAATGGGTTGGGGTAGGGGGTGCCGGTCCGGAACTCTCCTTCAACATCACTGTACAACCCGGTAACCTTCACAGAATAACGTCCATCAGTTCCGGTCAGAACCTTATATTCAGTTGTGTTAAGAAAAAATGAGACACTTGCATTCATGACCAGGACTCCATCCTCATCAGAGACAGTACCGGTGACTGTTATATCCTTTGCCGAGGTTGCATGAGAAATAGCTACAACGCAGAAAATGAATGTTATAAGCCGGCTGAAAATCCTGTTCCTCCTGAGCATTCCGTTAAAGACTTTTGTTCTGTTTTGCCTGTTTATGCTCAAATGTAACAAAAACCTTATTTAATTGATTAATTCTTTTTCCACAAACCTGTTTCATTTGTCTTTTTGACCGGAATAATCTACATTTATACTCTGCTGCCAATTCTGGTTTATGGAAAAATTCGTTATCAAAGAGACTTCGAAAACGCCTTCGGTATATTTTGATCCGGAGCAGGGTCTCTTTGAGCTGAAGGGCAAGTCGATCCCGGAAAACTCGACAGGGTTTTACGGCCCCCTGTTCGAGTATATCGAAGGCTATAGTTCGCGTCCGGCAGAGCGCACTGTGCTGAATGTTAAGTTCGAGTTTTTCAACACCAGCTCCTCCAACAGGATACACTCCCTTTTTAAGCGGTTTGAGAGGATCTATCTGCGCAACAGTGATGTACTCATCCGCTGGTACTGTGAGAACGGTGATGAGAATATGCGTGATGCCGGCAAAGATTTCAAGGCCATCTTGCAGGTCCCTTTTGAAATAATTGAGGTGGAGGAGCTCTGATTTTAGCCCTGTGGCACCTCGATACGAAATTTTCCCTATTTTTAGATTCTGAGAAATTTTCCTGGATGGCTCTGAATTATATCTGGATCGCTTTTTTTCTGATAGGGTTTGTTTTTGCCCTTGCACAGCTTATTTTCAACGGTGACACCGAGATATTCAACAGGATGGTTGAATCAACTTTCTCGAGTGCTAAAACCGGCTTTGAGATCTCTCTCGGACTTACCGGTGTGCTCACCCTGTGGATGGGCCTGATGCGGGTAGGGGAGAAAGGCGGCGCCGTAACTCTGCTCTCAAGAGCCATCGGTCCCCTCTTCAGGAAACTCTTTCCCAAACTGCCATCGGAGAGTCCGGCCAACGGCTCCATGATGCTTAACGTTGCTGCCAACATGCTGGGGCTTGACAATGCTGCCACTCCTATGGGACTCAAGGCCATGAAGGAGATGCAGGAACACAATCCAGACAAGGAGGTGGCATCGGACCCAATGATCATGTTCCTGGTGCTTAATGCATCCGGACTCTGTCTCATTCCCGTGACGATAATGGTTTACCGGGCCCAGCTCGGTGCCGCCAACCCGGCTGACGTCTTTATACCGATACTTATTTCAACGTATGTGGCTACCCTGGCAGGTCTCATAAGCGTTGCCGTTGCCCAGAAAATTAACCTCCTTAACAGGGTGGTGCTTGCCTACCTTGGCGGACTCACGGCAATTATTGCCGGCATAGTGTGGTACTTCAGTACCCTGCCTCAGGAGACTATCAATACAGTGTCAACCTTTGCAGCAAACTTTATACTCTTTTCGATCATCATCTCGTTCATTGTGATGGCCATGGTTAAAAAGGTCAATGTGTACGAGACATTCATTGAGGGTGCAAAGGATGGCTTCAAGACCGCAATAACCATTATTCCGTACCTGGTGGCCATCCTGGTTGCTATCGGTATCTTCAGGGCATCAGGAGCAATGGACCTTCTGGTTGACGGCATAACGGCTGTGGTTGCATGGATGGGCATTGACACCTCATTCACGGAGGCACTCCCCACGGCACTGATGAAACCCCTCAGCGGCAGCGGCTCACGGGGAATGATGATCGATGCAATGACCATTCACGGGGCTGATTCGTTCGTGGGCCGTCTCGCCTGCTGCCTGCAGGGCTCAACTGATACCACCTTCTATGTGCTTGCTGTCTACTTCGGATCGGTGGGTATCAAAAACTCGAGGTATGCGGTCATATGCGGACTGACAGCCGATATTGTAGGGACCATTGCAGCTATCTTCGTCGCATACC
Organism: Bacteroidales bacterium; assembly: GCA_041303295.1. Lineage (GTDB taxonomy): Bacteria > Bacteroidota > Bacteroidia > Bacteroidales > VadinHA17 > SR-FBR-E99. The sequence goes on along the minus strand of JBFYPM010000101.1, from coordinate 4,578 downwards.
TCTTCTTCGCATGACCTTAACAAATTTTTTCAGGGTCTCTGTCCAAGTTTCCCTTTCAGATTGTATTTTTGCCGCACTTAATTTGAAGACTAAACCACTTTAACCTTTAACCTTTCCATTATGGGACGCGCATTTGAATATCGCAGGGCCTCCAAGGAGGCAAGATGGGACAAGATGTCAAAGCTTTTTCCCAAGCTCGCAAAAGCCATAACGATGGCCGCAAAAGAGGGTGGTACAGACCCTGAGATGAACGCCCGCCTGCGTACTGCCATTATGAATGCCAAGGTTCAAAACATGCCCAAGGATAACATCAAGGCTGCCATTGAACGTGCATCAGGAAAGGATACTGCGAATTATACCGAGGTGATATACGAGGGCAAAGCTCCACACGGTGTGCTTATTATGGCAGAGGCTGCCACGGACAATAACACCCGTACAGTTGCCAATGTAAAGGTGATTCTAAGCAAAAACGGGGGCACCCTGGTGCCTACCGGCTCACTCGAGTTCATGTTCTCCCGCAAGGCTGTCTTTGAGCTTGATGCCCCGGAGAGCATCTCGCGCGATGACCTGGAGCTGGAGCTGATCGAAGCCGGACTGGAGTCTATTGAAGTGTTTGAGGATACCTGGTATGTCTATGGTGACTATACAAATTTCGGGTCATTATCCAAGGCGCTGGAAGAAAAGGATATAGAAATAAAGAAAGGCTCACTCGAGCGTATCGCACTCAATCCGGTCACCTTAACTGAGGAGCAGATGGCCGATGTCGAGAAAATAATTGACCGCCTTGAGGATGATGATGATATACAGGCGGTCTTTACCAATATTGCATAGAGTCGAAGGTCTGAAGTAAAAAAGGTCTTGCGGTCTTGCGGTCCCTGACTGGTGACTGTAGACTGAAGACTCCACTACTGCCTTCCCTGCAAGCAGGCACCTTCGCTAAAATTGCCCACCGGGCAATTTATTAACGCTCGGCCCTCTATTGCCTGCTGCCTGCCAACTACCAACTTTAATTCTGCAGTCTCTTCCTGTGCTCCCTGAAATCCGGGATTATGCTGCCAAGCAGGGCATAATACTCCTTACTGTGATTGTGATGCACCAGGTGGCAGAGTTCATGGATGATGACATAATCTATCAATTCCGGTTCCTTTTTTACCAGCTCACTGTTAAGCCAGATGGCTCCGCTGGAGTGACAGGTGCCCCACCGGCGCTTCATCCGGCGAACGCTGACCGTTCCCGGTGCCGGAAGCAGCTCTGCATGAAGTGCTGCCAGCTCGGAGGCACGCGTTATGAACAGGGCTTTAGCCTGGTTCTGATACCACCTCTCAATAAGAGGAGTAATCCTCAACGGTGACCTGTCGCCTGGTACAGTTATTAGGAGCACATTGTCTATGAGCCTTACAGTATTTCTGGATCCGTCAGAGACCTTCACGGTCAGCTGCCTTCCCAGGAACGGGATCATGCTGCCTTCATCAATGAGGCTCTGTTCACCTACAGGTTTTACATCCTTCAGCCTTTTCCTCTGCTTTTCAATCCATGCCGTCTTCTGCCGCACGAACTGCATCAGGACATAGGCCGGCACGTACCACGGAGCCCTGACGAGCAGGGTGCCACCGGGCTTGACATACAGCGCTACTGTCCGCCTCGATGACCTGACAATGTCAAGCTCCACCTCCCCGGATTCAAGGGTGACGGTTTTCTTCTTCATCGTAAAAAGGATACTGCTACTGCTGCTGCTTTTTGTCCTTCTCCAGCCTGACAGGATTATTGGCTACATCATAGCCGGTAAGGAATCCTGCCTGAGATACTTTCATCAGCTTTTCAAAATCAATGAATTCAAAGTCATCCGAAGGTTTGTGGTAATCACGGTGCAGCCCGGTGAAGAAGAAGATCACAGGTATGCCTTTGCGGTAAAACGGGTAGTGATCTGATCCGGAAAAATGTGTCCCCTTTCCCTCGTCAATCATATGGACGCCGGACTCCCTGCATGCCTCCGCTGCCAGCGACTCCAGTTGGTTGCAGTCGGCGCCCGAGATAACCTTAATGGTGTCAGGACCGGTAATATCATACTGACCGTTCATTGAGGCCCCTGTATCAGTGTCACGACGAGACCTGCCTATCATGTCAAAGTTGATGGAGGCAACAGTCTTGTCGAGAGGAAACAGGGGATGCTCTGTATAATAGGAAGAGCCATGAAGCCCCTCTTCCTCTCCGGTAGTCCAGAGGAAGATTGTGCTTCGTGCAGGCTTTTTCTGAAGGGCCGCAAAGGCTGAAGCAATATTGAGCAGTCCCACACTTCCGGAGGCGTTATCATTGGCACCATTGTAAATGTTGCCGGCAGGGTCTTTCCCTACGTGGTCATAATGGGCAGTAAACATTACGGCCTCACCCTTGAGCAGGGGATCTGACCCTTCAATATAACCTATTATATTTGAACTTGTTACTGTATCTTTTGCTACGTTAATCCTCACTTCGGCTCTCATTCCGGGGATTGTGAAGGATGCCGGTTTCCTCGACATTGCAATGCTGTCCTGTAACTGTTTCAACGTAAATCCGGACCCTTTCAGAATCATGTCAGCAGTCTTCATTGATATGGAATAGGCGTTCAGGTTGAAGCTGAAGAGCTGTGTCTTAAAAAGCGGGACAAGGTGATAAGATGATCCCATCGACAGGAGGTCTGATGAGATGTCTGTGCCCAGTGCCGGGTCAGCAACAAAAAAGACAGCCTTTGCCTTCTGAAGCAAGATCATTGGCAGCTTCCGTGCTTCAATCATCTCGCTGACTCCCGTCGTGGAAGCCGGTAATCCCGTTCCGCGGAGATCAGGACTCCTCGTCATGATGATCACAATTCTGTCGTTTACGGTGATACCGGCAAAGTCGTTGTATTTGTCTTCGCTGTTCATATAACCGTAACCTCCGAAGACTATCTCGCCGGTGAAGGTAACAGAGTCTACCGGGGGCATCAGGGGCATCACCTCAGCTCTTCCCAGTATGTTGCCCATGGAATCCTGCATTGTTAACAGTGACTCGCCCTCAACTGGGGTGACCCTGAGGTACTCCAGCGGCTGGAAAAGATCAGCCTGACCCGGAAGGGGCTTGACGCCTATCTTCAGTGCCTCGGCGCTGATATATTCTGCCGCTGCCTGATTACCATCACTGCCAGTCCTTCTACCTTCCAAATTGTCGGAAGAGAGGTATTTCATATATTCCCCGGAGGTCTCCATTGTGATTACCCTGAGGGCTTTCTCCTGGGAATATGACGGGATAACCGCCATCAGCGCGGCTGCTACAATTACATGTTTAAATTCCATTCTTTTAATCAGGTAAAGGAAAAAGCAAAGGTATAAAATAGTTTATTCGGGTATTACCGTAAGGACCACAATTTCGGGTGGCATGAATAGCCTTACTGCCATACCCATGGTGCCGAGCCCGGTAGTAACAAACAGTTGACTTCCGTTGAGCTTATACGTACCCCTCCACCTTTCATGAAATCGTTCTGCCGGTGAGCGGCGTCCTCCGGGAGTACCCGCCTGCATGCCGTGAGTGTGGCCTGAAAGTGTTAGGTGCGGCATTCTTCCGTTTACTGCAGTCAGAAGCCATCCGGCCGGATCATGCAGCAGCATGACGGTAAGCAGGCTGTCAGGGATTTGCCCGAGGACCTTTTCAAAGTCACCGTACCTCATATCCAGACGGTGGCCATGAGTAACAACACCTGCCACAGCGATCTCCGCTCCATTGCAACTTGTGATCACTGCCGTGTCAGAGAGCAGTTGATATCCTGATGCCCTTATCTTATTCCGAAGCATTGTCCTGCACTCTTCTCCGTAACTCTCATCATAATCAGGGTGATAGGTTCCGTCGTCATGGTTGCCGACTACCGCAAAAGCACCGCTCTTTGCAAATGCTTTACGAAGTATTGTGTCACACTCCCCGTACTCCTGCCACCCGTATGTGACGAAATCTCCCGTGTTCACAAGCAGGTCCGGCTTCTCACTGTTTATTGTTGTCATGACTTTGTCAAGCCTGTCATAGTGCCCGTACCATGACGAAAGATGCATATCTGACACCAGCACGATTTTCATACCGCTCAGGGCAGGGTCAAGTTGCGGTACCACCACTTCTTCCCTGACGATCTTTACATCAAACCTCTGCCGGAAACTGCCATCGGCAAAGAGGAGTACAATCAGCGTGAAAATAGTTATGTTGATCAGTCCGGCCGCCCTCATCCTCCGGTGCAAGAGGCGTGCCGGAAGCCATGTCACAAGCGACATGACCACATAGGCGGAGCCGGCAGTGATAAGCATTGCAGCTAGCGCCCCCAGTATAATCCTGATGAAGGCATTGGCGGGGCTGGCAAACTCACCCCGGTAGGCCACTACCCACACTAAGAGGAAGAGCAGAACCAAACTTATTGATGCCTTGACCGCAATGACAACAGTCCTGATAATCCTGTTCCTCTCCTTCAGGTCAGTGATGAGGGCATACCATAGCCACAGGTCAAACAGCAGCAGTATTAGATAGAATAACATCCGAAAGATTTTCGACAAAATTAGTATTATTGAAGTTAAAAGATACGATTAT
>JBFYPM010000100.1:0-4860 GCA_041303295.1 Bacteroidales bacterium | reverse complement strand
ATAATCTACCACCATCGTACGGGGGAATATTGTATCATCTATACCCATGTCACCTCCCCAGTTGCCTCCAACAGCCACATTAAGCAGCAGATGAAACCGCTTGTCGAAAGGCCAGACCTTGTATCCCGTACCTTCATTCCTGAATGTAAATATCAGCAAGTCATCTACATATACCTTAAACTCATTACCCATCCACTCCAATGCATAAACATGGAAGTCTGAGTAGCATGTCTGAACCCTCGCCTTTCCGGTCTTGTGGGTACCGAGGATATGGTTGTAAGACTCGGTGTGGACAGAAGCCACGATGATGTTTGGGTCATACCCCACGTTTTCCATTATGTCGATCTCACCGCTTTTTGGCCAGTTTCCGTACTCCCGGTCAGTTGGAAGCATCCATATCGCAGGCCACATACCCCGGCCATCAGGAATTTTTGCCTTCACCTCAATCCTGCCATAGAGCCAGTCGCCTTTGCCTTTTGACCTTAACCTTGCCGAGGTATAACCCGATCCTTCGTAGTCCTCCTTGTGGGCTGTGATAAAGAGAAACCCATCCCTTACCTCTGCATTCTTCTGCCTGTCCGAGGTATAGTATTGCGCTTCATTGTTGCCCCATTTCCATGCATTTCCTTCTGTGTCAAAGCCCCACTTTGTAGCATCAGGCAGCCCTGTATAGCTGAATTCATCACTCCATACCAGGACTTTTTCAACCGGCGCTGGCTTTTTTAATTTCATGACCGGGTTCTCTGCCTCATCGCAACCCGGCGCCAGGAGCGAAATTGCCAGGAAAATCCATCCTACTGTTACCATTTTAAATATTCTTAGGTTATTTCTACTCAACAATAAATTCGGTATGGAGCCCCTCGTCAGAATTAGGACCAATCCATAAATCAAACCTGCCAGGTTCGGTAAGCGTCTCCCTGCCGTTGAAGAAAGCGAGGTCAGATGCCGTGAGAATGAACTCTACATCTGCTGTCTCCCCCTTTTTGATATTAAGCCGCTTGTAACCCTTAAGTTCCTTTATCGGACGTGTTATGCTGCCGACCCTGTCACGTATATACAACTGAACAATCTCATCAGCATCCCACTCACCGCTATTGGTCACCCTGGCCTTAACCGTTATTGATCCTGTTGTGCTCATTGCATCATCAGAGAGGCTGAGATCGCTGTAGTTGAAAGTAGTATAGCTGAGTCCGTAGCCGAAAGGCAGCAGAGGAGTATAGCCGTAGTCGAGATGAAAAGACCTGTAGCCTAATGAGCTCTGCGGGTTCCCGACAGAAATGCTGTCGATGGGAGTCCATGACTGCGGTGTCGCCGGCCTCCCGGTGTTTTTCCTGTAATAGTAGAACGGGATCTGGCCCTCTCCCTTGACAAAGGTCACCGGGAGCTTACCTGAGGGTGATTCCTTTCCGAAGATAAGGTCCGTCAGCGCCGGGCCCGCCATTGTTCCTCCGTGCCATGCATAGAGAAGGGCATCAGACGCGCTCAGCTCATCTTCTATTGCAAGAGGCCGGCCTGCCATAACAATAACCACAAGGGGCTTGCCTGTCTCTGCCAGTACTGAGATCAGCTCGCTCTGAGCACCCGGCAGGTCAATATTGCCCCTTGACTGACCCTCGCCCGTTAGTATCCACTCCTCACCGATAAATAATAAAATGGCATCGGATCTCCTGGCGGCTGAAACTGCAGCAGTGAACTGAACTTTGTTTTTGTCACGACTATAGTTTAGTCCGGGTGCATAATTGACCTTTTTGTCACCAATTAAATCCCTGATGGCTTTCAGCGGTGTGACCGAGTTCTCAGCTCTTCCGTCGATGCTCCACGTTCCAAGCTGGTCCCTGGGAGCATCTGCAAGTGGGCCAATAACCGCTACTGAGTTGATTTTGTGCGCTGCAAGAGGAAGAGTGCCGTTTTCGTTCCTTAGCATCACAGTGCTCTGCCTTGCCACCGTACGGGCATGCTCGAGGAATGAGGGATCAAGGATCTTTTTCTCTGCCTCCGGATCAACATATGGATTTTCGAATAATCCCAGTTTGTATTTGACCACCAGTATATTCCTTACGGCATTGTCAATCTGCTCCATGGTAATCGTCTTTTCATCGAGCAAAGTCTTAATATTGTCATAATAAGTAGTCGTAGCCATCTCCATATCAACTCCTGCTGTTATACCTTTCGCAGCAGCGTCCTTTTTGTCAAAGGCATAGCCGTGATTAACAAGCTCCGAGACTGAACCCCAGTCGCTGACCACAAACCCGTCGAAACCCCACTCCTCACGAAGTATCTGCTTTAAGGTAAACTCATTGGCCGATGTTGGAACACCATTCAGATCATTGAATGCCGACATGAATGTCAGGGCACCTGCTTCCTTTGCTGCCCTGAAAGGCTTCAGCACAACATTACGCAACACTGGTTCCGAGAGATAGGTTGTATTGTAATCGCGGCCGGCGTCCGCGAAGCCGTAGCCCACATAGTGTTTTGCACAAGCAGCTATGGAGGTAGGATCAGTGAGGCTGTCCCCCTGAGCACCTTCGACCATTGCCCGTGCCAGCGTCGACGCCAGAAATGGATCCTCACCGCATCCTTCGGCTATTCTTCCCCACCTGGGATCCCATGTAATATCAATCATTGGTGCAAACGTCCATCTGATTCCTTGCGATGAGGCTTCAACGGCTGAAATGCGGAAAGCCTCCTTCACTATTTCAGGATTCCATGAAGCAGCCATACCCAGAGGTATCGGGAAAACCGTGCGAAATCCATGGATGACATCCCTGCCAATCAAGAGCGGTATTCCAAGCCTGCTTTCTTCAATGGCTATGTGCTGAGCCTCATTCACCTGTTCTGCCCCAAGATAATTGAGGAGTGATCCGCACCTGCCGTCACGGATGGCCTGCCTTAACTGTTCAGTGTCCCTGAAGAAACCAATGTCGAGCTGTGACATCTGGCCAATCTTTTCATCAAGAGTCATACGGGCGAGCATATTCGCTGCTCTAACATCGGCCTCCTTACTGACAGAGTCACCTGTGGTGCAGGAACTAATAATTAAGGAGAGGAGCAGACATATTGCTGCAAGCGAATGTTTTACCGGATTCATTTAATTACCTGTTAGTGTTATTGGATTTGACAATATTAGTTTCAATGTCTACCCACGGCATGGAATAAACGATCCGGCAAATTTAATTATTTTGCCATAGACTCCGCATCCGGCGGCCAAAGACCGTCATAGTACCGTTGTAAATATTGCCAGCGCTGCTAATGGTAATAGTTGGGATGCAACATATAGGATTTCAGGAGTGCAGTTTAACTGAGACTCTAAGTTGGTATATTTCTCCGCTGCGGTTGAAAATCATGTTACTGGATTTAAGGTCAAGCGAATCGCCCTTAATTCTTAAAACTTCATCTCCGTTAAATATAACTTCGATTTCTTTCCGGTCAGAAACTGAATAGATTACAGGCACCTGGCAAAGAGTAAAGGCAAGCTGGTTGGCAGACAGGTGAATATGTCCGATTTTGCCATCAATGGCCAGGTAGGTGAATTGTCCATCCTGATCTGAAAATTCGGCATGATTAAGTAGTGAAGTATCAAACTGGACCTTTCCTGCTTTTATCGTTACACCAAGCTCCCTCATCCTGGAAAGAACATCTTCTTTAACCTGTCCGGTCATCCCCGGTTGTTTAGCTCCTGAATTTCCAGGGGTATGAGAATAGGCATCTGTGGGAAATGCTCCGTATAATCCAGGAGACTTATACATTCCTATACCTGCTTTGATGTCGTAGTAGTGTTCTTTCAACTGAGCAGAAAGTCCTCTTATTGCATCTTCTTCAGGGGCCTTGAAAAAACACTCCTGGGCTGCAAGAAGAAGTTTGGATACCATATGCCAGTAAATACTGCCCAAACCTTCGTAGGCATAGAATGTTCCGGATCTTCCGGTAAATGACTGATGATCGAATATTTCTTCATAAATATTCAGAATCAATGATTTCTCCTTTTTTACCAGTTGCCCGTACTTATGATGATCGAGTGATTCCAGGGCTGATTCCAGCACCCCGGCATTCCTGAAACTTCCATGGAAATGAAGAACTCCTGTTTGGTCGATGCCTACTATCGAAGTCTCCTTGTCAGCCAATAACCTGGTAAGGAGCTCTGATCCATTGACTCTGCCTGCAGGGATATTGTTCTTTTCCGTAAACGCCGGCAATCGCCTGTCCGGGTATAACATATAGCTGTATTGGTCGGCCCTGAAAAGGTCAGATTGTTTAAGTGCGATGAGCACTTCAAGAGACTCGGCAGACGTAAGATAACCGGAACTAAGGACTGCTACCTGTCCTTCAAGCATCTCATATAAGTGGCGAATGGTAATTGTGTCACTGTCAAATGAAACCAGGTTGTATGAATGGTACAATCCGTCATCGCGCTTATTCTTACTTATCGAGTGATCGATATATTCGAGTGAAAGCGCCAGGAATTGAACCAGCTGGTCCATTCCTATCTGAGCTTTTACACCTGAGAAGGAGAAACTGTATATTGATTGACGATAAATCGTGCCAGCTTCACCCAGTGCATCGGTGAAACTCCTGCGTTCCCGATTGGAAAATCCTGTTTTCAGCTGATGTGCCTTAACAGTTAAGAGACTGAAGATATTATCGAAAAGCACTTTTACTTCCTCTGAAACATCTGCAGAAGTGAAGCCGGACCGGCCAAAAACCCTGTGCCAGAAACTCAGGAATCTTCTCAGGTAATACAAGGTTACCATTGATGCTCCATTGCCGACAAGGGCATTATTTGCATCATTCCATTCCGGTCTTTGAGTATTCAACCATATGCCTGCTTCTGGAATAAAATTAATCAGCTTGGCAAGAATAATG
>JBFYPM010000099.1:0-8159 GCA_041303295.1 Bacteroidales bacterium | reverse complement strand
GCGTCGAAGGGTTTTCCGGTCATAGCAATTAACTCCAATGATCCGAACGTCTCCCCCGGCGACTCATATGAGAAGATGAAGGAGACGGCTAAAAAACTCGGTTACAGTTTTGAATACCTGTTTGACGAAACACAGGAGGTGGCGCGCAGGTACGGTGCAACCAATACGCCCCATGTCTATATCCTCTCAAAGAAGGAAGGGAAACTGGTTGTGGAGTATGTCGGCGCCATTGACAACAACGCAGATGATTCATCTGCAGCAGACAAGAAATATGCCGAGGAAGCCCTCAACAGTCTCCTTAAGGGCGAAAGCGTTGCCGTGGCAGGAACCAGGGCTATCGGTTGCTCAATCAAATGGAAAAAAGGATAGTATAACCTTTAGGTTTCGCACTACCTTTTAATAACCACAGAGGGCATCTGTTCTTCCCGGACAGTGCCCTCTCAGTTTTCATCGGGCTCCTCTCCCGGCAAGCCGGTACAAGTGGAGCTGACAAGCCGGATTCCTTCGCTGTCAAACCTCCGGGGCCTCTTCAGCATGCGGGGCGAACTTATCCCTGAATTTGCTGCGCCACTCCTTCTTAGATCTCTTGTCTTGTCTCGCATGCGGAGCAATACCTGTTAACAGTATCTTCGAAAGGAAAAAGAGACCAAAAGTCTGCCAGTAGCTCAGTACCGGTCCGTTGAAAACATCCGGTATCAGGCAGTTCCAGAGAGCCATTACACCCCATATTACCAGGAATAGGAATCCGGCTCCGAGCATTCCGAAACCAATGTACTTAAAGACTGTCAGCGTTTTCATTTTATTCGTTAGTTATTAGTTTATACAATTCGCCCAGCTTCTCCCTTAGCGCCAGCACCGCATACCTTTTTCTTGAGATGAGGGTATTAACTGCGATGCCGGTTATTCGCGACATCTCATTGAAGCTCATATCCTCAAACTCATTTGCTATAAAGGCATAGCGCTGTTCTTCAGGCAGCTCATCAAGAGTTTCCTCTATCATATCCCATATCATCTCTCTTATCTCCTCGTCCTCTGGCGCAGTTCCCAGTGCCGGAAGGATCTCCTCGAGGGTCAATGGCTCTTCATCATCACTGCCGGCATGATAGGTCAGGGAAATGTTTACCGGCTTCTTCCTGCGAAAGAGATCGGTAATGCGGTTATCCGTCACCTTGTAAAGCCATGCTGTGATATTTCGGATCCTGTCGAGATCTCTGAAGCCCACAGTGAGCTGGTAGAAGACATCCTGCAGAATATCCTCGGGCTCTTCGCTTGCGGGTACCCTTTTCCTGATATAGCCGAGAAGCTTTTTCTTCTCACTCATATATGCAGTACTGATCCTATCTGAATCTTGCGGGCTCATTGATCACTCATTCTACTGCCATAGACGAATCACGGTAAATAATATTTTAAAGTTCTGAAAAAACTTTAAACAAAGACATTGCCATAAGCCAGCATCTGTTTCTTACAATCAATACCTGATCTCCCCATTATTTGTATGTAAGTATAATTTTGAGTACCTTTGCACCGATTTAAGCATAAGTTAGATCTGTATAGTCAGCATATCTCCTTTAAGATCAGACTGAAAGGGGTTCTTTCTACAATCACTAGTTTACGCTGAATAACATTTCGTCAGGAGAACATTACCATTTTGAACAGATAATTGGTCAATGATTTTTCAGCGGCATTAACCAATTTAAATATTTAATGGGATATCACAGAGAACCCCGATGGAGGGGCAAACAGAACCAGAGTCATAACGACACTATTAAAAGAACACACAACAAAAAGAAGATTAACAACGGCACGGTAAATACCGACAAGTTCATAAAGAAGGCGTCTGCAGTTGCAGTGGTGGCATACGTGCCCGACAGGCTGATAGCAGATTTGCCCGTTGATGATGCCATAATCCGCAATCTTCAGAAAAAGGGATACGAGAAACCCACAGAAATACAGGACCGGACCATTGAGGCAATCCTCAACGGACGCAATCTGATGGGTCTGGCTCAGACCGGCACAGGCAAGACAGGTGCCTATCTCATCCCTCTGATACACAATTTCCTTCGCAAGGATTCAAGGAGCAATGTGCTCGTAGTATCCCCCACCCGTGAGCTGGCACTTCAGATAGACAAAGAGTTCAGGAGCATAGCCTTCGGACTTAAACTTTTCAGCACATGCCTTATTGGTGGCACTAGCGTCAGGATGGATATCGACAAGCTGCGCCGCCCGGGACAGATTGTCATCGGTACGCCGGGAAGGATTGCCGATATGGTGCGTCAGAATGCCCTTAACCTTAACAGGTACAGCATACTTGTACTCGATGAGTTTGACAGGCTTCTTGACATGGGCTTCGCTGCAGAAATCCAGAGACTTGTAGATAGTATGTACAACCGCAGCCAGACCATACTCTTTTCAGCCACAGAGGACAAAAGCCAGAAGAAGCTGATAAGCAATCTCATGACTGATCCGTTTGAGGTCAGGGTGAGGAATGAAAACATAGCTGCTGATAATATCGAACAGGACATCATTACAGTCAGAGACGGCGAAAAGAAAATTGACATCCTCCTGAACATGGTGAAGGACCAGTCATTTGAGAAGGTGCTTGTATTTGCCGACACCAAAAGAGGTGTCAGCCGCATCTGCAGGGACCTGCGCAAGGGAGGCATCACCGCAGACGAGATCCACGGAGACAAGTCGCAGAACTACCGTATCAAGGCACTGGAATCATTCCGGAACCGTAAGATAAAGGTGCTTGTTGCAACAGACGTGGCAGCACGCGGACTCGACATAGCTGATGTCTCTCATGTGATCAACTTCCAGGCACCGAAAGATATGGAGAGTTATATTCACCGAATCGGCCGTACAGGCAGGGCAGGTGCCAGCGGCAAGGCGCTGACTTTCGTAAATTAACACAGAAAGAACATGGCAGGACCGAACAACAGTTACATCAAGAAGCAGAAGACCGAGAAGCGTCTTAAGAAGAGAAAAGAGAAAGAGCAGAAGAAGCAGTACCGCAAAGAGAACTCAGCGGGTGGCGGGCTCGAGAACATGATCGCATACGTCGACAAGTTCGGGAACATCACAACCGAACCGCCGGTGGAGGAGCCTGTAGAGCGCAAGAACGACTGAACAGGCGGTCTCAGAGAGCCATGAGGCTCCTGGCATCAATGCACCACATCAGCTCACTGATGAACTTCGCGGCGCGTTTATCCGTAGCAGCCTTGTCTGCAGGAACCCCGGTCTTATCAAAAGAATCGGTCACTCTTGGAACCGGGAACATTGCCGGGACAGTCCAGGCTCCAATCTTCCACAGTGAAAACTGTATCGATGTGATTACCTGGGTACCTCCGAAGGGCCCATCGGAGACAGTGGAGATGGCGACAGGTTTCCTTTTCCATTCATCATACAACAGATCAATAACATTCTTCAGACTGGCAGGATAGCCACCATTGTACTCGGGTGTGACAATTATTACACCGTCTGCGTCACGGATAGTTGCTGCAAAAGAAGTGGCACCAGGTGAAGGGATTTTCTGGAGGCGCAGCCGCTCATCAAAGAGCGGGAAATTATATTCCTCAAGATCAACAATCTCAGATTTTGCAAGATCGTTTTTCTCAAGATAGTTCCTGAAATATAACGCCACCCTGTTACTGTTCCTGTCTCGCCTGACACTCGATGATATTATTGCTATCGTTTTCATCCAGGTTAATTTTATTGCAAAGGTATGCTGTAACACCTGTTTATTTACTGATTCTTTACTTTTCTTCATGATTCGTTCATCTTTCGTTTTTTCCTTTGTAATATATTATTTAGATGTAAGATATGCGCCTGATACTATCCGGGTTATTGCTTCTGATCCTGCCGCTGAACATGTTGTCACAGGCTGACAGCACCTCATCATCAAATTATACCGACCGTCATGCCTTCTACATGGGAGCAGGCTACGGCAACAATATGATATACCTCGGATCAACAATCTCGCAGGACCTGCCTTTTGGCTACGGCGCCCTGTCATATACCCTCGGCGGTGATCTGAGCCTTACCGGATCAACATTTTACCTGCCGGCACTCGAACCATCCTCACCGGCTTTCAGCAGCATATCATTATACTATAACCACGACTTCACCAAATGGCTCGATGTAGCTGCAGGTCTGTACAGGTACATTGTCAAACCATCCCTTACTGACACCCTCTTCGGCAGCTTTAACTACGCAGATCTGACCCTGGGCCTCGACTGGAAGATACTTTACACAGAGGTCTCCTATGGTGGATTCCTGGTAAAAGATCCCCCTTCATACCTTCAGATTAAGAACTCAAGGTATTTTGAAACCCCGTCGTTTTCCAAAGGCAAAGCAAATATATCCTTCTACCCTTATGTTAACCTGCTTTTCGGGAACCTGACAGTCGCTGAGACGTGGAATGGGACCGAGATCATCACTACCACACAAACCCTCGTCACTCCTGTTTCACAGACAGGAACCCAGGGATCTGGATATGGACAGGGATCCGGCGCCGGATCTGGCCAGGGTCCCGGAACCGGGACTACTACTACAACGACAACTACCACCACAGAGGTCCCGACAACAAACACGGTCTATACTGAGCTATTCGACCTCGTTGAGATAGAAATCGGGCTGCCCATCGCTCTTAATCTTGATTTCATGTCGGTCGAGGCAGACTTAAGCTATATTATCCCTGCCTACTCCGATCCTGACTACCCGGCACCGAAGGGATTCGTCTTCATGCTTTCGGCAATTTTCAAGATATTCTAGAAAGTCGAAAGTCTGTATAGTCTGAAGGTCTGAAGGTCTAATGTCTGAAGGTCCAAGGGTCCTGCGGTCATTTTGACTGCCGACTGAGGACTGAGGACCGAGGACTGAGAACTGAAGGTCTGAAGGTCTGCCCCTCTACTGCCTTATACCTGAATACCAGCTATATAACATTTCTGAGAATCTTTGGCACAACTTTTGAATTTCTTTATTCTGAAGAGACAGTTCTTCTAAAACTTAAAGAGATGAAAAAGTTTTTTTGCACATCGATCCTTGCAATCCTGGTAGCCTCAATGACAACAGTCAGGGCTCAGGACAACCCGCAGGAATACCTGGGCCTCCCGGGTGATAATCTGAACCTGTACGCAGTTATGAATATCTTCCAGGAGTCTGAGACCCTTGAAGCTTTTGAGAAAAGCCTCAACGAGGAGGGTTCCCGGATCAACAACCTCGACCTCAACGGTGACAACATGGTTGATTACATAACCGTTTCTGACTTCGTAGACGGAAATGTTCACACAATAGTACTGCGTTCGGTTCTCGACCGCAACGAGTACCAGGATGTGGCCGTTTTCACCGTGGAGAAGCTCAGTAACGGATCGGTGCAGATACAGCTCATCGGTGACGAAGCACTGTACGGAAGAAATTATATAGTGGAACCTATATATGCTGAGACACCCAATCCAGGGTACAAAGGCAGGACAGTTTCCAGAGAAAACGTGACCGTGGTAACTACCACATATTATGAAGTCGCTGCCTGGCCGGTGATCAGGTTCATCTACAATCCCTACTATGTCAGCTGGCGCTCATCATGGTACTGGGGTTACTACCCGGTCTACTGGAATCCCTGGAGACCCTTCTACTGGCACTACTACTACGGATATCACTCACACTGGCACTCTCACTACTACTCACATTACCGCCACTGGGACTATCCGAGATACCATCGATACAACGACTTCTATTATAAGAGTGTAAGGGCTTATTCCCCCAGGGTGTCACACCGCATCACTGAAGGGCAATATAAGCAGACCTACTCGCGTCCTGAGACCAGGCGAGACGGTGAAGCATACTACTCCAGCACCCGGGGCACACGCAGCAGCACGGACCGTCAGGCAGCAACCTCCGGCACCGACAGAAGGAGTACGGCAGCCACAGGAAGCAGGTCAGCAGGCAGCCAGTCTTCAGGTCAGGCCAGCGAAACACGCAGGACTTCAACAAATGTGCAGAACAGGAGTGAAGCCAGGCCCGCTGCTACTGAAAACCGCAGCACTACCAGGACCTCCACGGGTCAGAGCGGGGATGCAGCACGCAGGTCGACCTCGGTAACAGTAAAGAGCAACCCGGCTGAAACAACCAGGAGCTCCTCCTCAACCGGCACTGCAAGGCAAACAACGACACAGAGGTCACGGCCTGCAGCTCAGAGATCGCAGTCAACTGTACAGAAGTCGCAGCCTGCACCACAGAGATCGCAGTCAACTGTACAGAGGTCACAATCCTCAGCTCAGAGATCGCAGTCAACTGTACAGAAGTCGCAGCCTGCACCACAGAGATCGCAGTCAACTGTCCAGCGGTCGCAGCCCTCAAGGCAAACTACCGCACAGAAGTCATCTCCTTCTTCCTCTCAGAGATCATCAGCTCCTGCTGCCAGGTCACAGAGCAGAAGCAACAGCAGCCAGGGCCGCAGCAGCAGCACTCCTTCACAGAGCAAAAACAGCAGCTCGAAAGAATCCAAAGAAGGCCGCTCGTCACGCAGGTAACTGCAAGAAGCTCGGAGCATCCTCACCCGTCGCGGGATAGCGGCAAAGGAGGAAAGAAAAGAGCACAATTATAATCCCCAAAGGCGCAGAGAAGAAATTCCCTGCGCTTTTCTTTTTTTCGTTTTGCGACAGCTGTTATCTCCTGGTACATTTAACCCGCAGCAAGGCACCTGAGAAAAAAAATTACTGAAACACTTGTGTTTGTAAAAATTAATATTTTATATTTGTATTATATAATTTACTTATATATACAAGAATGATATCTACAGATCTTATCAAGGGTTCGCTGAAGACAATAGTACTGAAGCTGCTGAAGGAGAACGGCCGAATGTACGGCTATGAGATAACCCGCAAAGTTGAAGAGCTCACCGGAGGAGAGATAAAACTGACCTACGGTGCCCTCTACCCCGTACTTCACAAACTTGAGAACGAAGGTGTGCTTGTCACGGAATCTGAAAACTTCAATAACCGCATCCGGATTTATTACAGTCTCACCGAAAAAGGTCAGTCTGTTGTAGCGGAAAAGATCAGGGAGATGAAGGAGTTCATTGATTCGCTTCAGAACATTGTCAATACCCAGCCCGGCCTCAGCCATGCCTGAACTTACTCTTCTGAATATCGAAGAGATCTGTCGCGATGTCGGCCGGCAGGAGATCACCTTCGCCCATCTCCGTGATGAGCTGACGGATCACATATGCTGCGACGTCGAGGATGAGATGAGGAGTGGCGTGAGCTTCGCTGAAGCATACTCCGCCGTCAGGAAAAAGATGGGCTCACGCAGGCTTCGTGAGATACAGGAAGAGACATTATATGCAGTTGACACCAAATACAGACAAATGAAAAACACTATGAAAATTTCAGGCATCGCCGGTACAGTACTACTTGGCTTTGCGGCGCTTTTCAAGATCATGCACTGGCCCTTTGCAGGTATGATTCTGACCCTCGGCGCACTCATCATGTCCTTTGTCTTTATGCCCTCGGCACTTACCGTGCTCTGGAAGGAGACGCACAGCACGAGGAGGCTGTTCCTCTATGTTTCGGCATTCATGGCCGCGACATTATTCATTACAGGCGTCGTCTTCAAAATAAACCACTGGTCTTTTGCAGGCATCATACTGACTGTCGCCGTACTAACCGGTACTCTTATGTTCCTTCCTGCACTCCTCTATGCTAAATTATGTGACCACGAAAACAAAGCAAAAAGAGGAGCCTATATTACAGGAGCAGTGGGAATATTAGGCTATGCTGCCGGGCTTCTGTTCAAGATACAGCACTGGCCAATGGCCTCTGTTCTTCTGACGGCCGGACTTGCTCTTTTATTCTTTGTGGCCTTCCCCTGGTACACGCGGATCACATGGAAGGATGACGCCAATGTGAGCTCCAAATTCATATACATGGTTATAGGTGCGTTCTCAATCATGGTGCCCTCACTCCTTGTAAGCCTTAATTTAGAGAGAAATTATGAGGGTGGTTATTTTATGATCAGAGGTCAGCAGCAGGCGCTGATCGATTACCAGTCGGTCACCAACAGGTCATTTATGGAAAACATTCCAGATACAGTGGTGACACCGGAAATGGTTTCCATCAGCTCACATACTGTCAGACTGCTGGAAATGATTGATGGGAGTGAAG
>JBFYPM010000098.1:0-3551 GCA_041303295.1 Bacteroidales bacterium | reverse complement strand
TGTGAGAACTGTGCCCGGGTAAATTCCTTTGCCTCGGTTAGTATCTCCTCATCATTGATCTTAATCTCATTGTCCTTTGCTACCCTGTTCTTGATAAGCTGCCAGCGCAGGTCGTCACGGAAATGGTCCCAGTCTTTCTCTATTTCTTCAGGGGTCGTTTTGTCATTCACCCTGACCAGCCATTTCTTCAGAAACTCTTCCGGCAGATCGAAAGGTATCTTCTGCAGAAGCATGTCACGGGTGTCGGTCCGCAGCTTGAATTCAGTCTCGCGGCTGAAATATTCCCTGATTTCTTCGGTCACCCTGGCTTCAAACTCTTCCACTGAGTTAACGGTTCCTTCGCCGTACACCTTGTCCCACAGTGTCTGGTCATTTTCTGCAGGCATGAAACGCGATACCTCCCTGACCGTGATGGTAAAGAGCCCGTTGAGATCCTTCACCTCATCCTTCTGCTTCCTTAGGATTCCGGCTATTTCATAATCGTTGGGGAATGCCGTACGGATGTCAAAGGTTATGGTGTCGCCTTCACCTTTACCAATAAACTCTTTTTTAAGTGTTTCGTCTTTCACCAGGTCAACTGAGAGAGTGGCATCGTCATTGGTGATGCTGCCGTCAGCCGAGGCTACTGAGCCCTTGAGCATATCCTTCTCCTCCGACTTTTCCATTCTTATGAATTCGCCGTTCCTGCGTGCATAGTTGTCTACATAGTCTGCAATCATTTTGGCATCGGGCTCAATGAGGTACCGGGTAAGTTTCTGCTTTTTGGACAGGCTGACTTCGAACTCCGGTGCCAGTCCCAGTTCGAAAGTGAAGCTGAACTCTTCAGATTTCTCGGGGTCGAATGAATGGTCTTCATGTTTCGGGATAGGGTCGCCGAGGATGTCAAGCTTCTCGTTTCTAATATATTCAGAGAGGCTCTCTGAGACAAGGTTATTGATCTCATCGACAAGGACGCCGGTGCCGTACATCTTCCTGATCATTGTGAACGGAACGTGTCCGGGGCGGAACCCCTTTATCGAGGCTGTCCTTTTATATTCCCTGAGCTTTTTGTCAACTTTTTCTTCGTAATCTGTCTTGACGATATTTATCCTGACTGTTGCGTTCAGTGCGTCAATGTTCTCTCTGGTGACATTCATCATGCAAAAATTTACTATCGATTTAAAAAACCGCCTTAACCTCTGCCCGCCTTGTTTCGCATGACCCGAAGTGTTGCGGGAAAGGCGAAACCGGCAGGCTGTCAGAGCGGTTCTGATGTTTAGTGCGGATGAAGGGACTCGAACCCCCACGCCCTGAGGCACAAGATCCTAAGTCTTGCTCGGCTACCAATTACGACACATCCGCAAAATGTGGCGCAAAATTAGTAAATATTACGAAGTTACAAAAGCCGGGAGCTTAAATTACCTCCTGAGTTCGAAGTTCTTACCCAGGTAGACTTTTCTTACCTGCTCATCATCAGCAAGCTGTGAGGCTGTGCCCTGTTTAAGGATCTTACCCTCGAAGAGGAGGTAGGCACGGTCAGTGATGGACAGTGTCTCGTGGACGTTATGGTCAGTGATGAGGATGCCTATATTTTTGTCTTTCAGGTGGGAGACGATCATCTGGATATCTTCCACGGCTATAGGGTCGACTCCTGCGAATGGTTCGTCAAGGAGAATAAACCTGGGCTTCAGGGCCAGGGCACGGGCTATCTCCGTACGGCGTCGCTCGCCGCCGGACAGCTGTGTACCAAGGCTCTTGCGTATCCGTGTGAGGCCGAACTCTTCCAGGAGAGACTCCTGGCGTTCTTTCCGCTCCTCTTTCTTCATGTCAGAGAGTTCCATGACAGCCATCAGGTTATCTTCCACGCTCAGTTTGCGAAAGACAGAGGCTTCCTGTGCCAGATAACCTATACCCAGCCTTGAGCGGCGATACATGGGAAAGCTGGTTATCTCGGTATTATCGAGCCATATCTGGCCTCCATTGGGTCTTATCAGACCAACCATCATGTAGAACGTGGTTGTTTTGCCGGCTCCGTTGGGGCCCAGCAGTCCGACAATCTCACCCTCCTCCACCTCAACAGAGACCTCGTTGACGACAGTGCGGGTCTTATAGCGCTTTACCAGGTTTGTGGTGTGGAGTTTCATTACTTTATAAATTGATTAATAAGGCATGATAGCTTGTCCGGTAAAGCGGGATAACACCCTTCTCTTTGTTCCGGTTGCCTGTTTGTCTTTGTTTTCTGTAGACAGGTTGTTTCATCTTCTCAGTGTCAGCCATTGGCTCCTGCGGCGGCAGCATCAGCTGCCGCATCAACTTCAGCACGCTTCCTGACGACCCTTGCGGCAATAAAGATACTCACTTCATACAACAGGACCAACGGTATCGATACAAGGATGAGGCTGAAAACATCAGGCGGAGTGATCACCGCGGCCACGACGAGAACCAGCACAATTGCATGCCGCCGGTACTTGCGCATGAACTCGGGGGTTACAACCCCTATGCGCGCAAGGAAAAAGACCACGATGGGCAGCTCGAAGGTAATACCGGCAGACAGTGCCACAGAGGTGATGGAACTGATATAGGAGGTGATATTTATCTGGTTGGCAACGATGTCACTGACGCGGTAGGTCCCAAGGAAATTGATCGAAAGCGGTGTAATGATGAAGTAACCGAAGAGGATCCCTGTCATGAACAGGAGTGAAGCCATGAAGACTGCTCCACGGGCATATTTCCGCTCCTTTTCATAGAGAGCAGGACGGAAAAATGACCAGAACTCCCAGAAGACATAGGGAAACGCCATGATCAGTCCGGCTACAAGCGAGATATTTATATGTGTTGTGAACTGGCCTGACATCTTGATGCTGATGAGCTCAATAGGATCCTGGTTGATGCATAGCGCCGGGGCATTGACCGCCTCGGCCAGGCGGCAGAGAAGCCTGTTTGTAATGAAGTCAGGATTATTGGGAGCGAGGATGATCTCGTCAAAAATAATGTTTTTGAAAAGGAAAGCGAGTATGGCCCCCACTACAACGGCTATGAGTGCCCTGATGATGTGCCATCTCAGCTCCTCAAGGTGCTGGAGAAAGGTCATCTCACCTTCTGTACTCTTATTTTGATTGCGGCTGCGGGCCATGCGTGGCGCCATATTTAAAGCGTGTAAAGATGCTAAATCTTACGGTTCAAAACAATACCCCGGAAACCGCGGAGACATAAAGAGATATATCTCATTAATAATAAAAAGATTTGATTGATAATTTAATTTGAGTTAAATTTGAGATAAGGGGATTACGATTATAAACACATTTCGTAACTTGTTATATCTATTTGGTTAGTTTAATTAAAGGGGGATGAGGGGTAATTCAAAATATACTGATGCTTCCATACATGATTATCTGAAGCGTTACTTTGGTTTTGACACTTTCAAGGGCACCCAGGAGGGCATCATCAGGAGTGTGCTTGACGGCAATGACACATTCGTGCTGATGCCCACCGGCGGAGGGAAGTCGCTCTGTTACCAGCTCCCGGCGGTGATGATGGAGGGCACCGCGGTGGTAATCTCGCCGCTGATAGCC
>JBFYPM010000097.1:0-4618 GCA_041303295.1 Bacteroidales bacterium | reverse complement strand
CCGCCGAATGAGAGAATATCGACCCCGGCATCAGTGGTGAAAGTCCTGAATGACATGCCCAGTGTCACGGCTGCATTGGCAATCCTGGCGCCGTCCATGTGCAGCAGCAGGCCATATCCGTGTACATAGTCTGCCAGTGCCTTAACTTCCCCGGCAGTATAGACCGTCCCCATTTCTGTGACCTGCGAGATTGACACCACTGCCGGCTGGCTGTGATGTTCAAAGTCGAACCCGTGCATGTGCCTTGCAAGCATCTCCGGCCTGAGCTTACCGTCAGGAGTATCTACTGGCAGGACCTTGCATCCGGTGAACTTCTCAGGCGCTCCGCATTCATCGGTTTCAATATGCGCTGTATGGGCGGTTATGACAGAGTTCCAGGAGTGTGTCACCCCGGCCAGTCCTAGCACATTTGCACCGGTACCGGTGAAGACAAAATAGACCTCTGCCTCTTCTCCGAGCTCGGTTCTGATCAGCTCCACCGCCCTTTCTGTAAACGGATCGTCTCCATAGCCCACCACATGTCCCCGGTTGACTTTCATTATCTCTTCCATGACAGCAGGGTGTACTCCGGAATTATTGTCGCTTGCGAAACCGCGTTTCAGTGCAGGCTCATTCATTGGTTCATTTATTTTTGCCGTGCAATTTAGCTAAAAGCTGCTACCGGAGCAAGGTTCTTTGGTTATCTTTACGCTTTGAGATTGTCATGACAAGATATTTTATGTTCCTGTCATTCAGGGGCACTGCATACAACGGCTGGCAGCTGCAACCGGGCAAGCATACCGTGCAGGGTGTGCTGGCAAAGGCGCTGAGCACCGTCCTTGCAACACCTACAACTGTTACCGGTGCAGGCCGGACCGACACCGGGGTGCATGCCTCGTTCTTCTGTGCACATTTTGATGCGGGTCGTGACGACCTTAACACAGACAGTCAGTTGCTTTACAACCTGAACAGTCTGCTGCCGGACGATATTGCAATCAAAAAGATTGCCAGGGTCAGGCCTGATGCCAACGCACGGTTTGATGCCCTCTCGCGCACCTACCAGTACACTATCACCAGGGAGAAGGATCCTTTCGCAGCTGATACTGCCTGGCTTCTTTACTGGCAGCTGGACCTTCCTAAGCTGAATGAGGCGTCAGGCATACTTCTGAGACACAGCGACTTTACCAGCTTCAGCAGGCTTCATGGCGGGAACAAGACCAATATCTGCAAAGTCAGTCTTGCACACTGGGATGAGACGCCGTACAGGCTTGTATTCACCATCACAGCCGACCGGTTTCTGAGAAACATGGTCAGGGCTATAGTAGGCACACTCATCCCTGCTGGCAGAGGTAAACTTTCAATGGCTGATTTTGAATCTATACTCAACGGCAAGAACCGCGGACTGGCAGGACAGTCAGCCCCGGCGCACGGACTGGCTCTCACAGCGATTGAATACCCGGAAGATTTATTTATCTGACAGCTTCGTTCCAGATGTTCCAGGCGAGTTCCGCCTGTATTAGGAACATCTCCTCACCGTTGGCTGTATGGCAACCATACTCCTCTCCCATTTTAAGGAATGCAGTCACCGGAGGATTGTAAATCAGGTCGAACAGAAGCTGTCCCTCCCTCAGGTTGCTATAGTCAATGGGAGGCATAGAACCGGTATCCGGGGCCATCCCGAGAGGTGTTGTATTAACAATAAGTCCGGCTTCGCTGATTACCTCGCCCGGGAGCTCGTCATACAAATAACCTCCTCTCAGGGGATATCTTGAGACCAATATAGGGATGATATTCAGGTCGATGAGAGTGTTTGTCACGCTTTTAGCAGCCCCGCCGGTACCGAGTACCAGGGCTGTTTCAGGAAGAGTGATAAGATTTTTTAACAGCGATTCCCTGAAAGCGGGAGCGTCGGTATTGAAGCCCTCAAGATACGGCATGCCGCTGCGGCGGGTGACCCTGACTGTATTGACGGCTCCTATCTCCGAGGCTGCCGGGTCAATCTCATCAAGGTATTCAATCACCTTCACCTTGTAGGGAATGGTAACATTGAACCCGCACAGATCCGGTTCACTATCAAGCAGACCGGTCAGCTGAGATATATCTGTAAGCTCAAACCTGCGGTATGCATGACCAGGGATTGATTCCCTTTCAAATTTTTCGGTAAAGTGTTTTTGGGAGAATGAATGACCGAGTGGATATCCTATGATTCCGAACAGTCTCATTTCAGGTTTTCGGGGAGGAAGCTGAAGAAGGTATCGCTTCTCAGGCCAAGCCTCAGTGATTCAAGTGCAATGATCTCATTCGGGGCAATATTTCCAAGGTTCACGTTGGCGCCAAAATTGACGATGAACCATGCCTGCTGCTGCTTCAGCGGAGCCTCCCATAGTACGTTACTGAATCCGATCTCCCGAGATATGGCATTTATCAGGTCCAGGTTCACAGAGCCGTCGTCGTTGTAAATACCAATTGTACCTGATTCGCGTGCTTCTGCAATGACCTTCACTGATCCGGCTTCCAGTTCTGCCTTCATCATCTCCACCCATTGGGCGGGCGTAAAGACAATATTCTTTTTCTTCGAGCCCACTTCTGAGATGACTGTAAACTCTTTCGAGAGCCTTCTGATATAATCAAGCTTTTCAGAATGGTCAAACTCGTATGACCCGTCAGAGACTTCGACCATTTTTATTCCGGTTTCCCTGAGGAGCTCCACGTAATCCTTGTAGAGGCCCCTTATGATGAATGCTTCGAAGAGTGTCCCTCCAAAATAGACGGTCATGCCGGCCTCGTGGTAGGTTTTGATCTTCCTGTCGACATCCGGAGTAATGACTGATGTACCGAAGCCGAGCTTGACAAAGTCGACATACTCGCTCCCTACAGCTGCCAAGTCCTCGGCCTCCCTAAGGCTCAGGCCCTTATCCATCACCATTGTAAGTCCGTCAATCCTCGGTTTTGTGGGTCTCTCAGGGATGTGTGTCAGTATCTGTGCAGCTCTTTTCATGATCAGTTTGTTTTTCTGAACAGCCGTTTCATTGCATTGGTAAGCTTATCTTCCGGCAGTAGCACTGCATATTCCTCAAGCAGTTCATTGTCGAGTCGTGATGCCTTAATAAGTGCCCTTGCGGCATCAGTAAGGTTCCCTGTGTGCAGGAATGCCGATGCGAGAAGGAAGTAAACACCGGGAAGATCGCCGCTGATGCGTCTGACTTTCTTAAGGATGCGGATTGCTCCCCTGTACGATCCGGTCATCATGATCACAATGCCTATCTCAATCCATGCCTCATCATAATATCCGTCGAGCTGCAGGGTCTCCCTGAAGCACCTGAGGGCCTCCTTGATATTTCCTGTCATGATATATGCCTTGCCGAGGGAGAACCAGTAATCAGGGTTCTGTGCATCAATCTCTATTGCCTTCTTTAGAGGAGCGATGCTTTCAGCCGCCCTGTTCCTTGTGAGCGCGAGCAGGCCGAGGCCGTACCAGGGATCAGGGAAATCGGGCGTAATATCTATTGCCTCAGTATAATACTTGCGCGCCATAACCTCATCACCGGTCTTGTCATAACACTCGGCGAGGTATGTCAGTCCCTCAAGACTGTCTGGCTCTTCCTCGACAAATTCGCGGTAGACATCCATTGCCTCGCTGTATTTCTCGAGATTGCTAAGTATATTGGCTTTATTAAAGAGAGCGAAGGTATTTTCCGGGTTGATTGCCAGAGCGTAGTCATAGGCCTCTATCGATTTGCCATAATCGCCTGTTTTGTTGTAAATTATACCAAGGTTATACCAGGCGCTGTCGGAGAACGGTTCCTCGTCAAGATAGCGGGTATAAAATTTCACGCTTGTTCTGTGGTCGCCCTTCTTGTCATAAGCATAGGCAAGGTCATAGATATGTGCCGGGAAATCAGGTTCCAGATCAGCGAGCCTGAGCAGGTACGGTATCATCTCTTCATGGAAGTTGAGGTTCTGAAGTACCGATGTGATGCTGTATAGAATTGTCTCCTGCTCTTCTGAGTCGGACAGCAGTGCCAGGTCGAAAACGCGGCGTGCTCCGGTGATATCGCCCAGCATTGCAAGGGCAGTGCCCTTGCACAGGTAAATGTCATAGTTACCCGGCTCAATATTCTCAAGCCGTTTGGTTATAGCCAGCGCCTCCGTGGCTCTGCCCTTTTCGAGCATGACACGTGCTTTCCGGATAAGTATAGGCACCGAGTTTGGATGTAGTTCACATGCAAGCGACGTCGCCTCAAAGGCATGTGAAGGATTGTTCCCTTCAAGGTAATAATCGATTATCGCCTCAAACTCAATCACATCAAAATAACAGGTCTCCTTATTCTTCCGCATTCTTTCAAACCGGAGAATAACCTCTTCCACCTCGCTGTCATGCACAAAACCGTATTTCTCTTCTTCCATTCTCCCCAAAAAATATTCTGCAAATGTAACACATAATCGATAGGATGTACGTGAATTGAAAATCAATTATTAACATGCCCTGATTTTTATAAACATGATAAACAGTGCATTGGAAATATTTTTCAGGCTGACGCAACCTATCGCAGCCGGTTTCCATCTTATAATTGAAATCAAACGATTACCCTCAAACCAAATATTACCCTAGAATTAACCTGAATTCTACCTTCTGAAA
>JBFYPM010000096.1:0-8985 GCA_041303295.1 Bacteroidales bacterium | reverse complement strand
CTTCAGACGGAGCGCAGCGACAGACCGCAAGACCTTTTAATTTTGAATGCTAATCACAAATAGGACTATATTTGCCATACCACAATCCATAACCATGGCCACGACCACCCCTCCACCCAACCCGCTCCTGCAGGAGTGGAAGACCCCATTCAACATCTCACCCTTTGACCTTATCAGGCCTGAACACTTCAAACCGGCTGTTGAACAGGCAATTGAGATGGCCCGTGAAGAGATAAATGAGATAGTTACCAGCCCCGCGGAGCCAAACTTCGAAAACACCATTGAAGCACTCGAGCGTGCCGGAGAAGTGCTGAACCGCATCACTCCCATCCTATTCAATCTCAACAGCTCAGACACCACACCCGGGCTTCAGGCTGCCGCGAGGGAGGTCTCTCCCCTGCTCACAGGCTTCGCCAATGACATCAGCCTCGACCCCGTACTTTTCAGAAAGGTCAGGGCCGTGTATGATGTTCGAAACACCATCAACCTCGACCCCGAGCAACAGATACTCCTTGACCGTAAATACAAAGGTTTTCTCCGCGGGGGCGCGGCTCTCTCCGACGAGGACAAAGAAAAGTTCAGGGCTGTCACCCTGGAGCTGTCGACTCTCTCCCTGCAGTTTGAAGAGAATGTGCTGGCAGAGACCAACGATTTTACGCTGCACCTGACGACTGAGGAAGAGCTGTCAGGCCTCCCCGACGGAGTGCGGGAGGCAGCATCATCACTTGCACAGGAGAAGGCAATGGATGGGTGGCTATTTACTCTCCACGCACCCAGCTATGTGCCCTTCATTCAGTATTCCGACAGACGTGACCTCCGTGAAAAGATCTTCAGGGCTTACACAGTCCGAGCGTTCCGCGGTAATAAGCACGATAACCGGGAACTTGTGATCCGAATTGCCGACCTGCGACTTCAGCTGGCCAACCTTTTAGGGTTCAAAAACTATGCATCATACGCCCTTGAAGAGCGCATGGCATCAACCCCCACTGAGGTGCACAGCTTTCTTGAAAAGCTCCTGGCGGCATCACTGCCGGCTGGCAGGCGTGACCATGACGATATTGAGCAGTATGCCTGCAGCCACGGTCACCCGGGCAGAGTTGAGCGCTGGGACTGGGCATACTGGTCTGAGAAGCTCAGGCTCGAGCGGTTTAATATTGACGATGAGGCGCTTCGGCCCTTTATGCCACTTGAAAAAGTAAAAGAGGCAGTGCTGGGTTTGGCTACACGGCTCTACGGGCTGACATTCACTGAAAATAGTGAGATACCTGTCTATAATCAGGAGGTAACATCTTACGAAGTACACGACACAAACAAGGGCGTGATTGCCATCCTTATGCTTGACTTTCATCCACGGAAAGGCAAGGGAGGCGGCGCATGGATGACAGGTTTCCGGGAGCAAAGCAGGGAAAAGGGTCAAAGGATAATCCCGGTTGTCTCCCTGGTGATGAACTTCACCCGGTCTACACCGGCAAGACCCTCGCTGTTGTCACACAGTGAGATGAATACATTCCTGCACGAATTCGGACATGCGCTGCACGGCATGCTTTCAGACTGCACTTACGAAAGCCTGTCAGGCACAAATGTGAGGCGCGATTTCGTTGAATTACCATCGCAGATAATGGAGAACTGGGCATGGGAGAAGGAATGGCTCGACACATGGGCAACACACTACCTGACCGGGGAAAAGATCCCTGACGACATCCTCATTAAACTAAAGGAGTCGCTAACCTATAATGAGGGATATGCCTCCATGAGGCAGCTCAGCTTCGGACTCCTTGACATGGCGTGGCATACACTGACGGAACCTTTTACCGGTGATATTATGACATTTGAACGGGCTGCAATGGCCCAGGCTGAATTACTTCCGCCCGCTGATGGCGCCTGCATGAGTGTCTCATTCGCACATCTTTTCTCCGGGGGTTATGCGGCAGGTTATTACGGATACAAATGGGCTGAGGTGCTTGATGCAGATGCCTTCAGCCTTTTCAGGGAGAGGGGTATTTTTAACCGGGAGACAGCAGCCTCATTCCGCTACAATATCCTGGAGAGAGGCGGTAGCCGGGAACCTGACGAGCTCTTCAGGGCCTTCCGGGGCCGTGAGCCTTCCATCGAGCCGCTAATCGAGCGAAGCGGATTCACAAAGCTATGAAATAAAAGAGGGGTGCGCTGCTAAAGCGACACCCCTCTCATCGATTACTCAAGTATTCACCTGATTATTCTTCATCCCACCATACGGGATCACTCCAGATGCCGTCCTGCAAAGCCAGCGGGTTGGACAGCAACAGCTGAGCATTGTTATAGTTGCTCTCGTGGGTGCTCTGGCTGAAACGGCGGAACCAGTATGTAGGATCAGAAGGACTGGAACCAGTCATGATATTGGTTGCAGTAAATTCATAAGGTCTCTTATAGTCCCTGTACACTACCCCAAAGTCGGCAATGTTTCCGGCGCTGTAGTTGAAACGACGCATATCATTCCAGTTCTGCAGATTGAGGCCCATGGCTATAATCTTCTGTTGCATTATGTCAGCCATTGTGAGGGCTGAGGCAGTCTGAACAACGGCAGCGCTGGCCATATAAGCTGTAATATCTGCCTGGTCCATCGGCATCTGATCAGGATTGATTGTGCCCTGTGACTTCCATTCGTTAAGTTTGATCTGCATCCGGTCGAAATTAGCCTGGATACCTGCCTTGTATGCGTTCAATGCCTCCGGCTCATTGCCCTGCCTGAGGTAGACCTCAGCCTTGATAAAGCACATCTCAGCATAAGTAAGGATATCGGAATCAGAGTCAGGCCTTGCGTAGAAGGTTCCGGTGCCAGCTACTGCAGGCTGTCCTGTTGTTGGATAGTAATACATATCCGTTACAGAAACACCACTGGTAGACATGCTGTTAGCCCTCATATTAACGTAGACTGTATCGCCGGCTCTTTTGTAGTTTGTGCTGTTAATATAGAAAGAGCCCCTCGGATAAGTCACTGCAACACTGTTGCCATTCACAGTATAGGAATGAGGAATGGATGCAATGAAATTTGTTCTCTCAGTATTATCAGCAATTGAATATGTGATAACCCTGTCAGTTGTAGTGTATGACGACAGCAGTGGTCCACCGTTAAGACGGATATCAGAATTTAACATATCGACACCGATATCCCTTGCCCACTCATAGCTTACTATATCGCCGGATGCGTTCAGAACAGTGTTCTTCATCATCGCAGGCAGAAGCTTGGGCATCCGCGGGTCTAATACACCTGAACCTCCTGTAAAGCTGTTTGTAAGAAGGTTGGCATACCACCTGGTGGCACGCTGGCCTGTTCCATATCCGGCCGAATTCCACGTAGAGTTTGTTTGATAAGGGTCACCGACTGTAAAGTTTGTGGCGTCACCTTCAACATTGTAATGCTTCATTACAGTATTATCTTCATTAGACTGAGGTGCATTCTGCAGTGCAGCCAGAACAGCAGTCGGGTCGTATGAGGATTTCTTTGAAACCTGCAGCAGGTAACGTGCTTTGAGGCCATAGCACAGTTTGATCCATTTATCAACATCACCGCCATTCCAGGTATCTCCTTCTGCAAGGGCCGGAGCACCTGCTTCCTGAGCCATACCGAAGTACTCAATGGCTTTGTCAAGGTCTGCCAGGCATCCGTTGTATATTACCTCCCCCTGGTCATAAGCAGGATTATACTTCCCTGTCAGGGCTTCAGTATAAGGCATCTCTCCATGAATATCAAGCATTATCATAAAACCCATGGCCTTTATGCAATGGGCAGCCCCCATATAGTGATATGCCCCCGACTCTTCAGCCCTGGCAATCAGGGGATTCAGGTTAACAGCGGCACCAAGGAACCAGTTCTGATAGACTGTTGTACAGCTGCTCTGCAGCGGATTCCATGCGGCCAGTCTGCCATTGGCCACAGTTGCTGAACTCTGGGTCAGTATACCTGCAATTGTACTGGTACGCATATTTGCTGTACCCCACGCATACATATAGTAATGTTGTATCCACGGAAGTCTGATTTCGGGTGTTGCACTCAGGTCATTTGGATTGTCCGGGTCAACATTTATATCCAGCCATTTCTCACAAGAGGACGAACCCAAAAGAAAGGCCAGAGCAATTATGATAGTTAATATCTTTTTCATAGTCATATCTTTTAAAATCCGTTATTAAAATGTTGCATTGAGGCCAAAGGTTATATTCCGTGTTGCAGGCACACCGCAATAGTCGATACCCATTGAACCGGAACCTCCTGTCCCTGAACCAGATACACTGACCTCAGGATCCATTCCCTTATAATTGGTCCATAACCATAAGTTATACCCGGCAACGGAAGCAGAGAGACCTTTGATGAAACTCCTGTTTCCAAGCAGCTCTGTGAAGTCATATGACAGCGCCATTGAGCGGAGTCTCAGCCAGTTGGTACTGGTCATAAAGTTATATGCATTTTCTGAGTAATTAGCCCAATATTGTTGTATCATATATTCGCCTGAGCGGGACGCACCGTTAACAGTATAGGTTTCTCCCGCATTGTAAGTATATGAAAGAGGCTCTCCGGTTGCTTTTGAAACACCTGAAACGGTAACCGATTCACGGTCGAGGGTACGGGTGCTCAATCCATTCACAGTCAGATAATACTCTGTGCCGTTGTAGATATCACCGCCTTTTCTGATGTCAAATAGGACAGAGAAATCAAGATTCTTATAACGGAAATTGTTACTCAGACCTCCGAGGAAATCAGGTTCACGATTCCCGATCACGTTGGTCTGGACTTTGGTGGTTGCATACAAGCCTGTGGCTTCATCCACCACATACCTTCCGTCCGGTATTTCAACGCCTTCCTCATCCTTTACTCTTATCCAGTAATCACCGGTCAGGCCGAGGAAGTATCCGCCGTTAGGAATGGAAGCTGCCTTCACCCCACCGATCTGAACGTCGGTAACATAAAACAATCCGACACCCGGAAGAAAATCACCCAGGGTGCCGCGGTTCCCGGATAGGTTCAATGACAAATCCCATGTGAAGTCCGGGTTACTGACCGGGGTTGCATTTATTGACAGTTCCATACCCTTATTGTGTACCGAGCCACTGTTAAGAGTCAGGAAGATATAGCCCGTTGACTGTGCCAGTCGGGGACTGGCCAGCTGGTTTTTGGTTACACTGTTATAGTATGTGAAATCCAAGCCGATTCTTCCTTTAAGAAATTGCAGTTCTGTACCAAACTCAGTGGATGTCTGAATCTCAGGCACAAGGTCCGGGCTGCCTCCCGTCCAGCTGTTTCCGGTACCAACAAACTGGCCGCTTACCACCTGTGGGGCCCAGAGATAAGTATTGGTAGAATAGGCATCTGTGTCCTTCCCTACCTGCGCCCATGATGCACGAAGCTTCCCGAACGAAAGAATGTCATTCTTTGGCAGGAGCTCAGTGAATACAAGGCTTCCTGAGACTGACGGATAGAAATAAGATCTGTTCTCAATCGGAAGCGTTGACGACCAATCGTTTCGTCCTGTTACTGTCAGGTATGCTATGCTTTTATATGAGGCGCGGAACTCGCCAAACACACCTAAAAGACGCTTAGTAACATTTCTCTCCGTGAAAAACTTCTGGTCATTAACAATGTTGTTAAAGCTGATTGTACCAGCAGTGGAGAAGCCGTATCCCCAGTTTGTCCGGAGAACCCTGTTTGTATTTTCTGCCGTTTGTCCAAGTAAAAGGTTGAAATTAAAATCGCCCAGGCTCTGTTCAAAGTTCAGCATAAGGTTTGAGGTAAGAAACTCATAATCTGAACTGCTCTTACTTAGCCTGCCTTCCTGATACTGCTCAAGGACAGCTCCTCCGGGAGCTATATAGGTATATGCGCCACTGTTATAAGTATCAAACCCTACACGGTAGATAATGTTAAACCAGTCGGTCAGATCCAGGGTGGCATTGATACCTCCTGTAAAACGATTCACTTTGTCAGTTAATTCGTTTTTATTTATAATCCAATAAGGATTTTCGACGTCACTTGCGAGCTCCTGCAGACCTTCGAACATCCTGTATTTCGTTCCGTCCTCATTCAGGTACCTGGTAATATCATCACTTCTTGACCACCCGTACAATGCAGTCATGGTCCCGTTACCTCCGCCATTATACAAGCCGGCAGATGTAAGTGTCTTTTCAGTATTTGAGATTGAATAGGCAGCATTTGCGCCAACAGTCAGCTTCCCATATTTTTGTTCGCCGTTGAAACGGAATGTAGTTTTATCATACCCGGTCAGAGGAACAACTCCGGTCTGTTCAAAGTTGGAGATTGACAGGTAGAAGCTGTTGTTCGAACTCCCTCCTGAGATGCTCAGGCTATTGTCGAACACATTCCCTCCCTGGAAGAAACCTCCAACGTTGTCATAAACGGTTCCTGTAATCGGATTGCCCCACGATTGAGTTGTGTAGTCACTGAAAACGCCGGTCTGGTTATAGAACCCTCTTCCGTAAACACCCTGCAACTCAGGCAGTATGCCAGTCCAGGAATATGAATATTTGGAATTGAAATCAATTTTGACCGGACCTTCACTGCCTCTTTTCGTTGTAATGATGACAACACCGTCTGCAGCACGTGAACCATAAAGAGCTGAGGCAGCGGCGCCTTTAAGGATAGACATGCTTTCAATATCATCAGGGTTGATGTCCATGACACGGTTACCGAATGATGTTGCGTTCTTTGTAACACCGTCGGTTCCCGAGTTGCCGCTGTTCACGGTGGAGTTGTCGTAAATAATACCGTCAACTACAAACAACGGCTGGTTGTCACGTGATTCACTTGCAGAGTTACCGCCTCGAATAATGATGGTTGAACCGGAACCGGCTGAACCGCTCGACTGGGTTACATTGACGCCTGCGACCTTGCCCGCCAGGGAGTTGATGATGTTTGTCTGCTTATTTCTCATGATCTCATCACTCTTCAGATCCTGAACAGCATATCCGAGGGCCTTTTTCTCCTTCTCTATACCCAGCGCTGTAACCACAACTTCTTCAACAATCACGGATGACTCATTCATAGTGACATTGATGACTGTCCTGTTGTTAATTGGTATCCTCTGGCCTTCCATACCAATGGCAGAAAAGAGAAGAACTGCATTGGCCGGGGCCTCAATTGAAAAAGTACCGTCATTTTGTGTTGCCACTCCAGTTGTGGTACCCTCGATAATTACCGTTACACCTACAGCGGGAAGACCGGAATCGTCAACCACCCTGCCTGTAACTCTTATGTTCTGTGCAACCAGGGTTCCGGAGATAAGAACCATGGCAAATACCGAAAGCAAAATTCGCTTCTGTATTTCGGTCAGTTTGTGCGAAACCAACAATAAAAGCCTAGTTTTCATTCGATTGGTTTTAGGGTTAGTTTAAAATATTAACATAAATTCTCTATCAAATAACAGCATTTGATTTCAAACTTCAAGGTACGAATTTTTTTCTTGCATTTACCGGGCTGTTTAATACTTTAATAATCCTCTCTTTCAGCTGTTATGCGCGCTCCATTTAAAGAAAATGGCCGCTACCTGGTGCCCTGGCTGACAAAATTGGGTTTTGTACCATTGAAAAAAAGCAGGGACGCTGAATATAGCGTCCCTGCAGTAACCAACCCTGATTCTACCCCATGGGGGCAAAACCTTAAAACTGTACAAAAAATTACAGAGCTGTAAAGACCCTTACGGCGCTTGCCGGGGCAGCAGCCCTCATACCGCAGAAGATATGGTGCACCCTTCTTCCGATTGTTCCTGTCCAGAAGTCGGAGTAGTTTACATATACGCCGCTGGAGTTACGGATTGAAAGATCACCGACAATATTGCCGTCATCATCGATGACTTTAATACGATAGTCAATACGACGCGACCCTGCAGTCACAATTTCATTGGGTAACTTCAGAAGAAGCACCTGCTGCCACCCTGTCGTCTCACCAAATGAGACTGGTTCACCAATGTTCACAAGTTGATTGGTGCGATGGCTTATGTACTGGTACTGAAGTTTGAGAGTGGTGGGAACACCGGCAGTCTCATAGAGGAAGTTGTAGAACTTCACCCATGTAGTAGTATCAGTTTCCACAACCTCCCTGCGGATATATGGATACTCATTGTCAATGACAACGGGAGGCAGGTTGAAATCGTGAATGAACAAATTCTGCTTTCCGGCAGCAAGTGTAACATTCTGGTCATAGACAAGCACATCCATTGCCGTCCCCTGGTACATCTTTATATTGACGTTGCCCGGATTCACGGTATAGAATCTTCCTACAGCACCACTCGGTATTGAATTGTAAGTATTCAGAGGCGCCTTGTTGTTTGCATATAACTGGTTGTTTATCTCAACCTTGGTTATATTATTGGCAGCCACTGCAGTAACCGGCACAATGTAATGCAGCTGGACCTCGGCCACTTCCCCTATGGTTGTGGCGTCATATGTAATCTCATGCTTTTCGCATGAAACCATCAGGGTCACTGCCAGTATCAGACTTAAGTATTTTATGATTTTCATAATTGTTGATTTTTAATTTGTCAATTACTTGGTTGGCATATCACCCGGATAGGCAAACCAGGGTATTGAGCACTGGTAGTTGGGGGCCATTCCGGAAATCGGCTTCAGAGACTCGAGTGAGGGCTTGTTCCACATGTACTCCGAGTTGTAGCGGGGGCGTATCCTGTAGCAGGGTGACCCTTCGTTGAAGGTATTATAAGCGGTTTTCCGGCTCTGGACCTGCGCTGGTGCCAGGTAGAGGCCTTTGTAAACCTTGTCAGGATCTGAATCCCACTTCATTGTAACAGTGGAGAGATCCCATCCGTTACCGGTTGTAGGATAGTCGCCTGTATAATCGATATCATAATGGTATTTCCTCATATCGACCCATGCTTCAGTTGCTCCCCATGGATAGAGGGCGACCCATTTCTGCATCATTATGTGTGACAATGTGAAATCAGCTTCTGTGAGAAGGTCAACATACGGCCCGGCTGCATACTC
>JBFYPM010000095.1:0-2667 GCA_041303295.1 Bacteroidales bacterium | reverse complement strand
ATCTGGAAGATAAAATCAGCCAATGAGGTAAAGTTCTTTGACAATACCCCCTTTTCTATATCATTGAACAATCGGCCTGAGGAAGCAAGAAACCTCTCCATACGATCACGGAAACCCGGTTCGGTTGATTCAAACTGTTCTGTCAGCCGGTCGAGATCACGGTAGATGATGTACTTCCTGTCGCTACCCCTGAAACTGACATGGTAAAGCGGGTCAATCTGCACAAACCTGAAGGGCATCTCTATTCCGGCATCCTTTACAAACTCATTGAAGTGATAGCTCATACTGAAGAAGGTGGGTGCCATATCGAATGTAAAACCGGCAGAGGTGAGCTGATTTAGCCTCCCTCCTGCCTGTTTGTACATCTCGACCATCTCCACATCATAACCTCTGCGGCTCAGGCGAAGTGCCGTCGCCAATCCTCCCAGTCCGGTCCCGACAATTAGTGCTTTTCTCTTAGTCATACAGGTTTTCCTATCCCTTTAACTTCTTTTCAACCCCAGGCAGCAATTCGTCTCTCACCCACTGGAAACCGGGTTCTCTTTTCAGGGCTCGCAGGTATGCCTCACGGGCGCCTTTATAATCTTCCATCTTCTCAAGCAGCTGTCCGAGCAGGACCATGGTGTTCAGGTATCTCCAGTGGCAGTCAGAGAGTCCTTTGTCAGTTTCATACAGCCGCAGGGCCTCCCTGAAAGAGGCAGCAGCTTTCACCTTTGATCCACCGGAGAAGGCAGGCATGTGAGCCTCGGAGTTTGCCTTTTCAATCCACACGGCAGGGTTATTCTTGCCTGCCTCCATGGCTGCCTGCAGCTGCTTCAGTGCTTTTGGACCAAGAGTAACAGCCCTGGCCGGGTTCAGTCCCATCCGGAAGCCAAGCAACGATATTTTGAATGCTTCAGTCTCAGCCCTGTATTCAGGGTAAGATGATAACTGCTCAATATCTCTCTCAAATTCATCAATAAGAGGTCTGGCTCCTGCTTTGTCCCCAGTACCAAGGAGGAATCCGATATAGCCGTACCTGGCCTCGGCCAGAGTATAGAGGGTACATGATGCCGGGTCACGGAGGTACTCTGCCTGCAATGCGTCCATGCCCCTCTTCCACAACTGCATATCGCCACTTATGTAACCCTTGTAGATGGTGCAGCTGCTGCAGTCTGCTTCCGGCAAAGCTGATCCTGACAGCAAGACGGGAGTGCACATCAACAGAAATATGATTATCCTGTTCATTTCACTCTTCTTCCTTTCCATACATAGCTTTTTGCCATTGTCCTTGTCACTGCCATAACAGCAATATGATAAAACGTTCCGATGCCTGGCAGCAGCCACCGCAGGCTCTCTGTAACCCTTTGTCCGCTGGTTATTGCTATCATCGTGTTCAAAGATACAACCATAAAAAGATATGAAACCAAAAAATACCAGGGCAGGAAGAGTAATACAACCCAGCCTGCCAGTCCGGTAAGAGAGAACAGAAGAAAGAACATTACACTGTTGCCGAACATTGAAAAGATATTTCTGGAGAAACCGTTTACTCCTTCCAAATATCCACGGTACATACGGCACCTGATCTCCTTACGGCCAACCAGCGTTTCTCCCTTAAGCCGCAGCCTCTTTATTACCCTCATTATTTCAATATCCTCTGCCAGCCGGTCCCTTACCCTCTCGTGAAACCGGTGCTCCCTGTAGGCTTTGCCACTGAAGAGCATCATCTGTCCGTTGGCGGCAGATAAAGAGGTCCATGAACAGCGGCGTATAAGAAAAAGTGGGAGCAGCGAGAGAAGAATCCGGAACATGAAAGGCACAACTATCTTCTCTCCGGTCGTTTTCATCACCTGTCCGGGAAATATTGAAAGGAGGGTCAGTTTATGTTTCAATGCATAAGAGACCGCATTCCGGAGAAGATCATTCCCCACCAGTACATCGGCGTCAAGAAAGAGAAGGTATTCTCCCCTTGCCTCTGCTGCAAGGTTATGGCATGCCCGGTTCTTGCCTGTCCAGCCTTCAGGCAAATCAGAGCCCCGCAGATATCTCACCCTGTTGTCCAGGCGCATATAGCCGTCAATAACCACGGCAGATCCGTCGGTTGATCCGTCATCATAGACAAGGATCTCAGTGTCATCATATTGAAGCGCGGTTAGTGTGCCAAGCAGGGTGCCTATATTTTTTTCTTCGTTTCTGACCGGGATGAGCACCGAAAGGGATGGCAGTTGTCCGTATTCCCCGGGAGGTGATGGCAGATACGGACGTGACAGCATATTTACCATCGCCACCAGAAAGCGGAGTAAAGTGAGGTAGAGGATGA
This sequence comes from Bacteroidales bacterium, assembly GCA_041303295.1. Taxonomy (GTDB): domain Bacteria; phylum Bacteroidota; class Bacteroidia; order Bacteroidales; family VadinHA17; genus SR-FBR-E99. Next base: position 368 of record JBFYPM010000095.1, on the reverse strand, counting down.
GGAGCCCGATTATCGTCAGTATCATGAAGGTATCTGCCTGGTGATACACTCGTCAAGGAACATGTTGTAGGACTCCTCAAGGTCTGTAGCAGACCACTCCCTGACACCATATTCAATTACCCTTACCGTCAGTCCCGGCTTCTTTTCGGAAAACCAGTCGGGCAGCGCCACATAAAACAGGATCATCAGCTTATCCGGTGCCCCGGCGATTATCCGCTCGACCCCTTTTTCAAATCTTACCGGCCTCCGGTGTATTGATGTAATGGTTCCCTGGGGATAGACAGCAACCATATTCTCATCATCATGAAGCAGAGCCGATGCGTACTGAAGCGACTCGACCACCGACCGCGATCCTCTCTTTATTGAGA
>JBFYPM010000094.1:0-7184 GCA_041303295.1 Bacteroidales bacterium | reverse complement strand
TCATCATCTCGGGCAACACCCGTACCAACGAGCATGTTGCGCGGCGCGAACTCTACACCAATCCCGGCGACCTCTTCAGCAAGGAGAACATCATCCGTTCGGTAAGACAGGTGGCCGTGCTGGGTCACTTTGACCCTGAGAAGATCAACCCGCAGCCTATCCCTGACCAGGTGAACGGCACCGTTGACCTCCTTTATGCCCTCGAGGAGAAAGCCAATGACCAGTTCGAGATTTCGGGCGGCTGGGGAGCAGGAATGCTTGTTGGAACGGTCGGGGTGAGGTTCAATAACTTCGCAATGCGAAACTTCTTCAAATGGAAGGAGTGGAGACCATACCCCTCCGGCGACGGCCAGTCGCTGCAGATAAGAGCCCAGTCAAACGGACGCGTCTACCAGTCGTATAACGTCTCATTCATTGAACCGTGGCTCGGAGGCAAGAAACCAAACACCCTCTCGCTGTCAGCCTTCCGATCACTCATGACCAACGGCTCAAAGAAAGGCGAGGATGACAGGCAGCACATGATAATCGACGGCGGCTCCGTGGGATTCGGCAAGAGACTGGAGTGGCCTGATGATTATTTCTCTGTCTTTTATGAGGCCAGCTACCAGAGGTACAGTATGTATAACTATACCTACTACCAGTTCCTCTTTGACAACGGAACCTCAAACCTGGCATCACTAACCGCCAGGCTGACCCGCTTCTCGGCCGGACCAAACACAATATTCCCGCGCAGCGGCTCAACATTCTCACTCTCACTTCAGGCAACACCCCCGTACTCATCAATCAGCGGCAAGGATATGTCAGGCGTCTCTGATGAAGAAAAATACAAGTGGATTGAGTTTTATAAGGTTGTATTCAAGGCCGACTATTATTTCCCGCTTTCAGGCAATGACAAGCTTATCCTTAATGCCAAGGCCGCATTCGGGTATCTCGGCTTCTACAATAAGGACATCGGCCCCTCCCCGTTTGAGAACTTCTACGTGGGTGGTGACGGCATGACCGGTTACAGCTTCTATGGCCGCGAGGTCATCGCACTGCGCGGATATACAAACGGCTCGCTCACTCCTACGGTGCTTAAGGAAGGCAGGGTGGTTGAAGCAGGTAACGTATATTCAAAACTGACGCTCGAGCTACGTTACCCGATATCCCTCAACCCGCAGGCAACAATCTACGGACTCGCCTTCCTTGAAGCCGGGAAAGCATGGTACGACATCAAAGACTACAATCCTTTTAAGATGAACCGCTCAGCTGGGATTGGCCTGAGAGCCAATCTCCCGATGTTCGGGCTCCTTGGAATAGACTGGGGCTACGGGTTTGACCCCGCCGTATCAGGAAGGGCCGATGATTCGGGCAGCCAGTTCCACTTCGTTATAGGTCAGCAATTCTGAAACCAACATGATTGATCATGATCACAAACACGAATAAATATAATTTACAATCATGTACGGTTCCATCATACAATTAAGATCAAGATTTTATTGATGAAAAGATAACAATAAACAAAGAGGCTATGAAGAAGATCATAATCATGACAGTGCTTGTGTTAACCGCATCATTCAGCGGGATGGCACAGAAGTTCGCTTTCGTCGATAGCGAATATATAAGGAACAACATACCCGCCTTTACAGCAGCACAGCAGCAGCTTGACAAGCTCTCTGAAGGATGGGAAAAAGAGGTGGCTGACGGCTATGCAGCCGTTGAGCAGATGTACAAGGATTACCAGGCAGAGGTGGTGCTTCTGTCACAGGACCAGAAGAAGAAGAGGGAAGAGGCCATCATCACCAGGGAGAAAGAGGTGAAGGACCTCCAGAATACCTATTTCGGCATGGAGGGCGAACTCTACAAGAAACGCGAGGAGCTCGTCAAGCCAATCCAGGACGAGATTCTGAAGGCCATCAAGGAGATTTCCGTCGAGGGCAGCTACGCAGTCATCTTTGATACCTCAGCAGGGTCAAACATACTGTTCGCCAACCCCAGGTATGACCTCTCCGACCAGGTATTACAGAAGTTAGGTTATAAGAATTAAATAATTACATTTGCACGATTAAATTGAAAAACAAGACAATGAAGAAAGTATTTGGTATACTCCTGTTTGCTGCACTGTTGTTTACAGCTCAGGAGGGATTTGCACAGTCATTCAAGACAGGCCACATCAACAGGGATGACATCATCATGACAATGCCTGAGTATGACACAGCTATGAAACAGTATAATGCATACGGACAGGAGCTGACAAATGCTTTGGAGCTGATGCAGGTTGAGTACAACAATAAGCTTGACCAGTACGTCAAGGAGAGCAAGAATCTGACCGACCTGGTGAAAGCCAACAAGGAGCAGGAGCTCGCTGACATGCAGAACCGCATCAACAACTTCCAGCAGCAGGCCCAGACACAGCTTCAGGACAAGCAGGCTGAGCTTCTTAATCCTATCATTGAGAAGGCTACACAGGCTATCAACGCCGTTTCCAAGGAGGGTGGGTTCATATATATATATGATGTCCGTACCCTGGTTTATGTTGATACTGTGAAGAGTACTGACATCAGCCCGCTGGTAAAAGCGAAGCTGGGGATCAAGTAACTCAGACTGAACAGTAATAATATGGCTGCTCATCTGACGGGCAGCCTTTATTTTAGATCATTATGGAAGCCAGGAACCGCCCAATCGGCGTATTTGACTCAGGTGTGGGAGGCCTCACGGTGGCGCATGCCATCAGGCAGACCCTGCCAGGTGAACGCATCATCTACTTTGGAGATACAGCCCACCTGCCATACGGCGATAAGTCGGAGGAGGCCATCAGAAGTTATTCAAGGCGTATCACGGAATTCCTTATCGGGTATGACGCCAAGCTGGTTCTCATCGCCTGTAACTCAGCCTCAGCTTCGGCCTATGAGAGCCTGCTTGAGGAGTTTGGAGACAGGATACTCATCCTCGATGTGATCAACCCGGTGGTTGAATATGTCTCCGCCCGTAGTTACGGGAAGCTCGGTGTGATTGGGACCAAACGGACAATCAGCTCAGGCACCTATGAGAAGAAGATCCACGAGGCCGCCCCCTCAACTGCCGTGGTGTCACTGGCCACACCACTGCTTGTTCCAATGATTGAGGAGGGATTCATCTTTGATGACATCAGCAACGCTATTATACGTACCTATCTTTCAGACAGTAGGTTGCAGGAGATAAATGCACTGATACTGGGCTGCACCCATTACCCCATCATCCGCAACCAGATCAGCAAGTTCTTCAACTTTGACGTTGAAGTGGTTGACTCTGCACGCATAGTGGCAGCCAGGCTGAAGGAGACACTCAGCAAGCATGACCTGGTCAACAGCGGTGGCACCGGCGAGGATCTCTTTTTCGTCTCTGACTACACCGAATATTTCGAGAAGATAGCAAGGATGTTCTTCGAGAGCACAATCAACCTTCAGAAGGCAGACATCTGGTCGTGATACCCTGCCGGCAACCAAGCGTAATGATAATGCTCCGGCAACCATGCAATGCCACTCTCCGGTGCCCGGTTATCTGCCTGCTGATAAATCATTTAACCGGAGGTGACAAACATGACCAAAATCATACAGTTATATCAGTGTATTACTGAACTTAGCTTCATCAAACCGGTTATTATTTCATAGTACTAATCAAAACAAATACGTGACTAAAATCATGGGAAAAAGATCAAAGGTCATTGAGAGAGATGCGGTGGTGATCAAGTTCTCAGGCGACTCCGGCGACGGGATGCAGCTTACCGGCACCCTCTTCTCCAATACGTCGGCCCTGTTCGGACATGACATTTCCACCTTCCCCGATTACCCGGCAGAGATAAGGGCTCCGCAGGGTACCGTGGGCGGTGTCTCCGGCTTCCAGGTACACATTGGTCATAAACTCATCAACACTCCCGGCGACTTTGCCGACATCCTCGTGGCGATGAACCCGGCTGCCATACGTGCCAATGCACGCTGGCTCAAGAAGGGCTCAACAATTATATATGACTCCGATAATTTCACGGAAAAACAGATACAGCGTGCAGGCTACAAGGAAGACCCCTTCACGGAAGACAAGCTTGATGCCATGAATCTCATCGGTGCCCCCATCACCTCACTCGTGAAGGAGGCGCTCAAGGGAATGGATATTGATCCCAAGTCAGTTCTCAGGACCAAGAATATGTTTGCCCTCGGCATAGTCTACTGGCTCTTCGACAGCAAACTCAAATACACTGAAGACTTTATAGAGGACAAGTTCGGCAAGAAGCCTCTCGTGGCTGAAGCCAACAGCAAGGTACTGAGGGCCGGCTACTACTATGCTGAGACAATTGAGGCGCTCACTCCATCATATCATGTCAGTCCGGCTCCAATAGCCAAAGGCATCTACCGCAACATCAACGGCAACCAGGCTACCGCATGGGGTCTGCTCGCCGCCGCCGAGAAGGCTGATCTCAAGCTCTTCATAGGCTCATACCCCATTACCCCCGCCACCGGCATCCTTGAGGAGCTGGCTCTGAGGAAGGATCTGGGTGTCAAGAGTCTCCAGGCAGAGGACGAGATTGCCGGCATCTGCACGGCTATTGGTGCCAGCTTCACCGGCCGCCTTGCCGTGACATCAACCTCCGGACCGGGTCTCGCACTCAAGTCAGAGGCCCTGAACCTGGCCGTGATGACCGAACTGCCGCTGGTGGTGATTGACGTACAGAGAGGAGGCCCCTCAACAGGACTCCCCACAAAAACTGAGCAGTCTGACCTCTGGCAGGCCCTCTATGGACGTAACGGGGAGAGCCCCTTGCCGGTAATCGCCGCAGGGACACCCCGTGACTGCTTCACTTTTGCATTCCAGGCAGCGAAGATAGCCGTTGAATATATGACACCGGTGATACTTCTTACTGACAGTTACCTGGCTAACGGCTCCGAGCCGTGGAAGATTCCCTCAATGAAGGATATGCCTTCAATTACAGTTCCATGGGCAGTCAAAACTGACAAGGAATACCTGCCTTACGAAAGAGATCCGAAAAACCTCGCCCGCAAATGGGCCGTACCCGGAACACCGGGACTCGAACATCGCATCGGCGGACTCGAGAAGACAATCAAGGGTAGCGTCTCCTATACACCCGAGAACCATGAATACATGGTAAAAATGCGCGATGAAAAGATTGAACGTGTCGTTGCAGATGTGCCTGACCTTCAGGTGCATGGCAGGAAAAGCGGAGATCTCCTCGTCATCGGCTGGGGCAGCACATACGGACAAATATATACCGCAGTAAGCGAACTGCAGGATGAGGGATATAAAATATCCGCAGCACACTTCAACTATATCCGACCCCTGCCCAAAAACACCGCAAAGGTGTTCAAGGCTTATAAGAAACTGGTTGTATGCGAACTGAATACCGGACAGTTCGCCAACTACCTGCGGATGAAGCATCAGAAGTTCGACTATCATCAGTATAACAAGATACAGGGACTTCCATTCACCATTGGAGAGATTAAGGATTATTGTAAAAAATTGCTGGGAGGTAAATAACATGACTGATACAAATATCAACCACTACGTTGCGAAGGATTTCAAGAGCGACCAGGAAGTAAGATGGTGCCCGGGCTGCGGTGATCACGGGATACTCTCCTCACTGCAGAAGACACTCGCCGAACTGGATATTCCCAAGGAAAAATATGTCTTCGTCTCCGGAATAGGATGTTCATCACGCCTGCCATATTATATGAATACCTATGGCTTCCACGGCATTCACGGAAGGGCTGCTGCCATAGCTACGGGTATAAAGATAGCCAATCCTGACCTCATGGTCTGGGAGATGACCGGTGACGGCGACGCACTGGCTATCGGTGGTAACCACTACATCCATGCCATAAGACGTAATATTGACATCAAGATCATTCTCTTCAACAACGAGATCTACGGACTCACCAAAGGCCAGTATTCTCCTACGTCAAAGAAGGGACTGGTGACCAAGACCTCGCCCTACGGTACCATTGAGGAAGCTTTCAAGATAGGCGAACTGACAATCGGTGCCAACGGACGCTTCTTTGCCCGCACTGTTGATTATAACCTCCAGCTCTCAAACGAGGTATACAAAGAGGCTGCAGCTTTCCACGGCACCGCTGTGGTGGAGGTCATCCAGAACTGCGTCATCTTCAATGACGGAGCCCATGATGCCATCACCAACAAGGAGACAAGGGATGACAATACAATTGTACTGCATCACGGCCAGCCGATGATCTTCGGCAAAAACCGCGACAAGGGCATCATCCTGGTGAACCTCAAACTGAAGGTGGTCAGACTGGGTGAAGGAGGCATTACGGAGAAGGACCTTCTCGTTCATGATGCCCACGAACCAAATCCCGGAATCCACTACAGGCTTGCCGGCATGACCTATCCGGAATATCCGGTGGCCCTTGGTGTAATACGTGCTATCAACGCCCAGACCTATGACGGTGCCATGCTTGAACAGCATGAGAGGGTGCAGGCAGCATCAAAAATCAAGTCTGTTGACGACCTGCTGATGAGCGGATCAACCTGGAAGGTAAAGTAAACGGAGCATTGCCCCGGCAGGGCTTACTATCTTAATCTATTTTGCTAATTTTGGCACCAGTAATTATGTGATGCCTGAATGACTGAACACCCTGATACCGGGAGCGGTTTTGTACGTGATATACATGACCAGGAAGAACGCCTGAAGGAACTGGCTTGTATCAACCGGACCACACAGATACTCAAGGAGAGAAAACCCCTTGAGGAGACCCTCATGCACCTCGTGCTGACGCTCCCCGGAGCATGGCAGTACCCTGATTATGCAACGGCACGCATAAGGTACCGCGACAGGTCATTTGAGTCGCCGGGATTCATTGAGACAAACTGGAAACTGATCCAGGAATTTACTACAATCGAGGGTAAAGGCACTGTTGAGATATACTACACCCGCGAGTTCCTCAGTGATTATGAGGGCCCCTTCATGAAGGAGGAGCGTGATCTGATAAAGAATTTCGCAGGACTGGTGACTGGGTATATTAACAGCCTGGTGGCATCTGAATCCAAGCTCAGACCTGATGACGGCTCAGACGATCTGGAGGATATAAAAGGCCTCTCAAGCCGAAAGCTGCTTCAGAAGTTTCTTGACCGGCATAATGCTGAGAGAGATGTCTTTCATGACCTTATGCCATTCATGGTCAGGGAGATACTACTGGTTG
>JBFYPM010000093.1:0-11940 GCA_041303295.1 Bacteroidales bacterium | reverse complement strand
GTTCAGGACAGGCAACCGGCAACCAGGAAAACACCGATGGGCAGGCCCAGGGTCAGAGCGACCCGAAGGCCGGGACGCAGGCACAGACCTCCCTGCAGAGTTATTCCAAATATGACTTCATTCCCGGCGAGAAGGTAATCTTCTACGATGACTTCAGCCAGGATGCCGTGGGCGACTTCCCGGCACTGTGGAACACCAACGGATCGGCGGAAGTTGTAACGACCAATCTCTATCCCGGTAACTGGATGAAATTTGTGATGGATGAATGTGTCTGGACTGACGGGCTGCTTAAGCTACCTGAAAATTATACGATTGAATTTGATGTGATACCAATTGGCGGGCTGGAAGGCGAAAGGATGTCAGGATGGCACATGAGGCTAATGCAGGCAAAAAACGTAAATGCATGGGACCACGGCTCGGCACCCGGACAGGGTGGATTCCAGTTCCAGGTTGAATATTTCGGCAGGCCCGGTTACAGTACCTGGCTATACGGTGATGCATGTGCTGCTGCCAAACTGAGCGGATTTGTCGAAGGAGAGGACAAGAAGCAGCAGATGAACCAGAAATACCATATAGCCATCTGGGTTCAGAAAACCAGGGTACGCCTTTACCAGGATCAAAACAAGATCATTGATCTGCCAAGGGCATTCCCGACAGGTTGCGTAAAACCTGACAGGCTCAGGTTCGAATATGGTGCCGCCATGATCAGTAATGTTCGCATTGCTGTGGGTGCCCCGGATATGCGCAACAAGCTCATGACCGAAGGCAAGCTGATCACCTATGGAATCTATTTCGATGTAAATAAAGATGTTGTTAAGCCCGAATCATACGGAACACTCAAGGAAATTGCAGCAATACTCAATGAAGTCCCTGATGTCAAGGTCAAAATAGTGGGCCATACCGATGCCGACGGCGCTGATGCTGCCAACCTCGATCTCTCAAAACGCCGCGCCGCTTCAGTGAAGAACGAACTGGTGAAATCGTTCGGTGTCAAAGGAGACCGCCTCGAAACAGATGGTTTGGGTGAAGGCCAGCCGGTGGCACCAAATGACACACCTGCCAACAAGGCCCTGAACCGCAGGGTTGAATTCATAAAACTCTGAACCATGAGGCAATTATTTCTCATAATCACTGCTCTGGTTTTGGTGGCAACCACCACAGCCCAGACCAGGACGACAGACTACCTGAAGAAACTCCCCGCGCTGCCGAAGGATTCATGTAACGTAACTAAAGCGGCGGCGGAGGCTTTTGTGACAGCTGTAACCGAACTCGGCCAACAGCTACAGGAGGAGATCGATGCGATCAATGACAAGGTTGACTCTCACATGGAAGCCAATGAAGAGAATGCACGTGACAATGCCGTAAACCAGATGTCGCAGATGTACGGCATCTCCCAGGCAGACCTCGATAAGATGAAGAACTCCAAAAACATGACTGCTGCCGAAAAGCAGGCTTTGGCGAACAAGATGATGTCACAGCAGACCAACATGACGATGGATGATGCCAAAAGCCTGGGGGAAATGAGTGACGCAGGGAAAAAAGCATATGCAGAAGCCTATGCCATGGAAGCTATGGCCACCAATCAGACCGACCCGAACCAGAAAACAAGGAATGAGACCGCACAGTCCATGTACCAGTCTGCAGTATCACAACAGGCAGCCAACAGTAAAGTTTCGGAAATAAACAACAAGATTGCGGCGCTTTACGCACCAATCGAAACTGACCCTGACCGGGAGGCGATGCTGGAAAGAATTGATGACTGGAACAGTACGCTCACTTCGATGATGGGTATTGTTTCTGACGGTGAAGCAAAAATAATGGACTCACTGGGTCTTAGGATCAGGAACGAAAAGATAGCCTATTGCAGCAAATACACTACCAGGTACCGGGCAGCGCTCCGCAAACACCTGGAAATCATGAAGGCTTCGATGCCAGACTATCATAATCTGGGCAATATATCGGCTGAAGCAATCAAGGCACAGTCAGCCATTGAGATGCCGGCTGAAGGGAGAGAGATTCCGGCCCTGACAGCCATTAATGATTACCTTGGAAAAATGAAGAAGGCCTATCTGTATAAGCTCTACTTCCCTGAGGATGAATAGCGACTCTCCCCCGGTGGGGAAGCGGACATTGAACATGCTGGCAAACCCTTGTCAAATGAGGCATTTGCTGATGGTGCTGATGTTATGCCTGTCGGCACTAGCCGCTGCACAAAACACACAGTCGCCCGATCAGATCAGGCAGCGGATGGCAGAGATCAGGCGGACAACCAACTGGGATGATCCCGCTGCCGCTAAAAAAGCTAATGAGCAGATCCGCGATCTGGCAAAACAGCTGATGGCCGGCGTAAATATGCAGGGAGGACCCGGTGCGCCTGCCGGGTCAGGAGCCGGGTCAGGCTCCGGAACGGGCAATCAACCGGGGCAGGAGTCCTCCGATGACGCTGAGGACATGGCGGAGATCAGCCAGGCTATGGCACAGCAGAAGATCAACATCTTCAGCCAGATATGGAAGGCAGCGGCAGGCGGTGAGGGTGCCGACATACTGCTGGCCGAACCTTTACGTGAGGAAATCGTTGAGGAATACAGAAAGGATGACGCAAAAGAGCCGATTCCATGGGTCGCCGAGGAGATGAAGGTTCTGGTGATCGATGTCTCAATGAAGGGAATCCAGGCAATCATCGATATCATGCCTCTGTACAAATCGATAAGGACCCTGGTTGTAACAAACAGTCAGAGCCCGGTGCCTGTTGACCTTCCGGAAATACTTAAAAACGCTGCTGAATATCCCCTTGATGAATTATATATCGTTAACCTGGGAATCTATGTGACTAAGCTCCCGCAGGAAGTATCACAGTTCAAAAACCTCAAGACACTCGGCATCTTTAATAATAGTCTGACTTCATTGCCTGAGATTATTGAATACCTGCCCGGACTTGAAAAACTGTATGCCGACAATAATCCTCTTAAGACAATCTTTCCGGTGATAAATACCCTCAGCAATCTTATTGAGCTGGGCTTATTAAATACCGAAGTGCCGGATTCTGAAATTACAATGATTGAGAACATGTACCCTGCCTGTAAAGTAAATCCCAGATGAAACGTTCAGCCCGGATTTTCCTTTTCGTAGTGATGATGATACCTGTTCAGCAGGTTTTCTCCCAGGATCTGAGAATGCTGATGCTTCCAAAAGAGGGATCAGCCGACAGTAATCTTCTCTACCTGTCAAGAGGTCTTAATGCCACATTTATATCCGCCGTGGCAATTGAGATGGAAAAGAACTATCCTTGTGTGGGCATAACCGATCCGAAATCAATATCGTATTGCCTGGCTGAATTACGTTTGCAGTCAACCCCTGAGTTCGGGGGTCGTGATATAAAACCTGTTGTCAGCAAGATCGCCCGGTCTCTGACCAATCCAGACTTCGCAGTAAAGTTCACCATGTTTGTCAATTCCGAGGACCTGGCACAGGCAATTGTAGTATGTGCAAACAGTGAGGGAGAGATACTCGCTGATTTCACTGAGCCGTTCGCGCCGATTGAAGTAGCAGGGGAATCGACCATAACGCCAGTAATAAAGTTAATGGACGAGCTGAAGAAACACGAGATCTGCCCCTATATAGGGACCGTAAACATAGAAGTTAAGAGCGATAAGGATGAATCGTCATCCACCTCGACACCGTGTGATGCAGGGTTAATTGTCACTGATGTGGAGATAAAGAGCAATTCTACTCTCAGATGGGAGCTGGTAAAGGAATCCCTGGCCGGAGCTTCCGGCACTGTCACATATGACCTCAAGGAGAAGTACAAGACTGTCATCAGCCACTCCTGCTATGTCTGCAAGGATGGTACGAAGGGCTTTGCGAAGATCACTGATACATCCGAAACAGAGGCAAAGGTAGAGGGCCTTTCAAGAGAGAGCGTCTCTGACGGGGCACAGGTATCTGATGCCAGGATCAGGATTACTTTTCTTGATAACGGCACTTACCTCCTGACCGTTAAAGCCACGTCTGAAAAGGGCCCGATGAAGATTACTACTGAAAAAAAAGTTGACGGACCGTGCATGGGTAATAATGAGAACGAACCACCGGATACCAAAACCAAAAGCATAGACGTACCGTTTACTGCAGTATTCGGACCTTACCAGGGAACACCAGAAGATAAGGTTCTAAGCCAGAATGAGACGAAGGATGTATCAGGGGAGAAGGATAAAACAACTGTAACCATTGATTTCAGTCTTGTGCGCAATTGAAATAAGACAACACCTTAAATATGAAAAAGTCTGCGGTTCTTTTCACTTTGCTGATTCTGAGCCTTTCTGCTTTCGCACAGGATGCGGGCTTATGGCTGCTAACAGCCAGGATTACTGAAAGCCGGACCATGAACAAAGATACACTTATCAGCTTTGAGGCAGGAAATCATATATGGGAAAAAGAAAGACATGTCGCAGTAAGAACCATGACGCGTGGTGAGATAAGGGCTGTTATTGAAAATCAGGCAGAAGATCCCACCAATGAATTCATGTTTCATTCAGATGTCGGCGAACCAATCAGCCTAACCGTTTCAGGTGAAGGATCACACTCAGAATCTTCAAAATTCGTAGAATCTATTAATGGCACGATGATTAATGCTGATTACAGGGATATCAATGTTTCAGGGTCTGCTTTGCCTGAAGCATCTCTTATGTTTTATTACTCTCCTGACAGTAAAGATGCCTCCGCCAGTATCGGTATCAAGGGCAAAGGGTCCGATAAGGGTAGATTGTTTTTCGACGAATGGAAAGATTATGGGGGTGATCTCGATGACTATTATCTTTCATGCTCAGCCGGCTGCGGCGTATCAGACGACAGGAATTGTAAAATCACTAAAACACCTACTGGTTTCCAGGCAACCTGGAAGCTCAGTGAAAGCAGGCAGATACATACTGGTGGCGGTACTGAATTCATCACCACCGAAAGTACCCTTAGTCTGACAATAACGCCATACAAGGAACCTGACAAGCCTGAAGTAAATCTATATGGTTGTTCGGAACTAAGTATGGAGGAACAAGGCGAAGTTATGGCATCAGGGAAGCCTGAAGGCGGAAAGTTCCGGTTCTGGGTGGAACCCGGCAATCTGCTAACAGTTGAGTCCGACGGTGAGTCTTCAGCAATTATAAAAGGATCAACTCCCGGGAAGGGCACGCTGTATGTCGAATACACCACTATTGAAGGAAAAACGAATATAGCATCACAGCAAGCTTCCTGCGTGAAGATCGAAAATTACAACGGCGGGCAGGCAATACCGCAGATTGCACTTTTCGATGTTGATGGAAAGAAACTTTCAGGTGTACTTAAAGTCCCGGTTTCAGCCCAGCCTTCAAACATTGAAGAACTGGTCGATTTCGTGCCTGCTGATAAATCCGTTCTCACGGCCGTTGGACTGCCCGGAACAGTTGAGTTGACTGGCTCAAAGGAAGGAAAAACAACCCTTAAGGCAACCACAAACTGTGGCAACACCACCGGGCCGACTGTTGATGTTGAGGTTGTCAACTGTGATGATGAGACAATTGCAAGGCTTGAGAAGCAGAGACAGGCAGCAACTGAAAACCTTGTAATCACTACTAAGGAGTTACAAAAGATAGCCGGATCAAGTGAGTTCGAAAAGGCACGGGATGATCTTGTTGCTTCCACCATTGACCTGCTTGCCAAGACCGGCCTTACTATCATATCGGGTGGAAAAACGACAGGCGCCGTGAAAACGGCTGCTGAAATCGCTGACATCGGATCAGGTTTGTCTGATATGCTGGCCAGCGGCAGTCACGAAGAGTTATTTGTGAATGGCGTTAAGGCAGCAGCCGGTAAAATCTGGGGAGAAACTGCCAGCACTCTGGTCGGGCTCGGTGAGGTTGCAGCAGCCGCAGACAGGTTCTATGAAAATATTGCTGAAATTCAATTACATGAGGAAGCCTTAAAGAGCGCTTTGGAGAGTTACGAAAAGGCTTTAAAGGCTCTGGAAGATGTCGTCCGGCGCCAGCAGGTCTGCAAAAGAGATAAAACACGACCTCAGAAAACGGATGAACCAAAGACAGACCCTACACCGGATCCGCCTGACCCGAAACCTACCGTTGATCCTAAACCTAAGACTGACACCCCTCCGGCAGATAAGCCGCCAACTGGAGACCCCAAACCACCGGTACCAGTAGACGAAGAGCCCCCTATCTCGCCGCCTCCGCCGACCAGCAAGCCACGGCAGGTTGGCCTGCCTTATTCACCCGAAGAATGCGGATGCGGTAAGACCAAGGATATAAACTTAAGCACTGCCGGCTTCTCTGAACTCCAGACCGGTGTAAAGAACCTTGGCGATTGTGTGGAAAGGTTTAACAAGACCTCGGTGGCAGACTATACAAATGCACTGACTGAATTTTCTGAGCTCACTAAGTCACTCCAGGATGCAGCCAGTAGTAAGTCTGATCTGTTCCTGAAACAGGCAACTGAAGCCAAACCAAAGCTTGACTCCCTCATCCGGAGGATAAATGCCTACGATGAAGCCGGCAAAGCCTTCCTCGGTGAATTTGAAAAATGCCCTGACTCGGTGAAGGCAGGAATGGATGTTTTCGAGTCAGCATTGACTGTAACGGTTGATTCAATTAAAACCAAATACTAAATCTTTTTAAAATGAGAACATATTTCACTATAGCTCTGACATTGCTTGCCGGATTTTCACTCAGCCTTACTGCTCAGGAACTTCAGCTTCTTACCGAGAAACAGGGTACTTTCCAGATTCTCAGCCGAACTGATTATGTCACCGACTGTGGATACACTAAAGCAGAGGTAGCCGCTAACCTTCAGAGAATAACCGATGTGGTGACCGTGGTCAGGCAAAACCCTGTCCTCACCGATATGAAGGGTTTCGAAGGAAGAGCAAAGATATTTACTCTCAACTGCAAAGAGGTCAGTGGCTACGGCATTCCGGCAGGGATAAGTTTTGAATTTGCTTCCTGGATCAGGATGAAGGACGGAACCCCTGGCATGGATCTGATTGGGCCGCCTGAGTGGTCACTCCATATCAACCAGGCCAAGCCCGGCTGGGGATCATCATACAGCCATGACGCCAAACGAGGGTATTTTACCGCACCTTTGGATAAGAAGACTCCTGAACCAGGGATCGATGTCTACGACGGTGAGTGGTTCGTCATCTATGATCCTGCCCGGCCCCCCTACTGGATACCGATAACAGTAAATGAAGCTTTCGCAGCAGTAAGGGAAAACGCAAAGAGTGAGAAAAACGAAATAGCCGCACAGTACCTTAATGAATACATTGAAAAGGATTGGAATGAAATTCCGGAAGATTATCGTGACAAACCGGCTTATTTCGGCGGAGGTATCTCCAGGGTTACCCATAAGCCCGGTTACGGCGACCAGGACAGCATCTTCCCGCGTATAGTTAAGGTGAATCCTGAGTACTGGAACAGAGAGCTGCCGCGGTCAGCAATTCAGATTATCAATTTCAATTCGATCCAGAGAAAGGATTATCTGAGGACATTAATGGAGGAATATCTTGATAACAACAACATCAGCTATAACCTGAAGCGATTTGAGGTATCATTCGACATGGAAGAAATCCGGAGGCTGAAGCCGCTGATCGGGAAATGAAAGGTCAATCCTCAGTCCTCAATCTTCAGTCTTCAGTCTTCGGTCAGGCAGTAGGCAATAGGCAATAGGCAGTGGAGGGGCGAGTTTAAGAACTGATAGTCAGGGTCTTATACTTCATGAATTCAGGTCACCAGGTATTGTCCGGGGGAGAAAAGAAAAATGGGTATCCAGTCATCAGTCACGCTGAATTCTGAATACCCTTTTAATCCTGAAACCTGTAACCCTTTAACCCTGATTTGTCCGCCGGGGTTTCAGCACCGGAGAAACACTTCTAACCAACGAAAACTAAACCCTCTAACTCACATAAAACTATTCAACCAATTTACAATGTGGCAGAAATCTGCCTCGAAGCAATTTTGGTGTCATAATCCATACTTATTTATCATCTGGGAGAACACATATATTACCCCAACAAGTGCCAGGAATCCGGTTATCACTATCCCATAAGCCAGCAGGATTGCCAGTGATAATTTTGAATTGGCGTCAGGATCCTCCATCAACTGTATGTCTCTCTTATGCATATACCGGATTCTTTAATGTTTTGAAGCTATCCCAGATAACTATGCAAAGTTGAGTTACTTTCGTTCTTTCACCGTTACAAAATTCCCGTTAAAGATTACATTATTCACACGTTGCCGGAATCATTCCGGACTCTCGAAAGGGAAGGTCACCCATTTTTTCACCTGGAGGAGATTATGTCTGAAAAGGACAACTGCATTGCAGCTTTGAAGTGCTTCCTTTTCAGTCTGGAACAAAAGAGACTATATTTGCGTTTTCATTTTTACCAACTGATAAGAACAATTAGTCAGAGGGCATTATGTCTGACTGGAAAAGAGTTTTTGCGATAATATTCACGGGGCAGCTGTTCTCAACACTGAGCAGCTATGTGGTTGCTTATGCCGTTATCTTCTGGCTGAGTGTTGAGACAAGGTCGGCAGAGGTGCTGGCCTATGCAACCATTGCCTCGCTCCTGCCCCAGATGGTTCTCGGGCTCTTCACGGGTGTGTTCGTCGATCGCTGGAACAGGAAGCGGACGATGATCCTGGCTGATATCTTCGTTGCACTCTGCACCCTGGTACTGGCATCCCTCTTCTGGATTACAGAGCCGAAGATTTTCTATGTCTATCTCCTGCTTATGATGCGTTCTGCCGGGATGGCTTTCCATGTTCCCGCCATGCAGGCATCGGTTCCGTTGCTTGCGCCTAAGGACAAGCTAATGAGGATAGCGGGCATAAATAACATGATACATTCTGTCAGTACAATAGCCAGCCCTGCCCTGGCTGCCCTTCTGATAAGCCTCTTCCAGTTGCAGTGGATACTTCTGATTGACGTGGCAGGCGCCCTCATTGCCGTGACAACACTGCTCATGGTACACATCCCCGATCCGCACAGATCAGAAACAGCCAAGCCTCATCTTGGCAGAGAGCTGATGGAAGGGCTGAGGGAGATCTACAGCAAACCAGGGCTGCTGTGGCTGTTCATCCTGGCCCTGTCAGCCATGTTCTTCATTATGCCTGTTGCAGCACTTTTCCCGCTGATGACACTCGAGCACTTCAGCGGCACAACGTACATGATGAGCATCGTCGAGATAGCATGGGGAATAGGCATGCTCATCGGCGGCGCAATAATAGGACATAAGCGCCTGAACAACTATAAGGTCGTTCTCATTAACATAACGTACCTGGTGCTGGGACTCACTTTCATCTTTTCCGGGATACTGCCTCCTTCAGGATTCGCCATCTTCGCCGCCATCACTGCCATAGGCGGCATCACCATGACCCTCTATTCAGGTTCCTTCACTGTTGTCATGCAGACCATGGTGGAACCGACAGCCCTCGGGAGGGTGTTCTCCCTTTACTCCAGCATAACCCTGCTTCCGTCGATGATAGGTCTGCTGGCAACGGGGTACATTGCAGACACAATAGGGATAGGAAACGCATTCATCATCTCCGGCAGCGGGATAGCCTCGCTGGGCATCGCCGCATTCCTTCTTATTCCCCCGATAAGGAAGATGGTAGCCGCTGAGATATCAGTCGGCAATCGGCAGTCTTCAGTCGGCAGTCAGTTGAGACAATAGTAAAAAATTAATAATCAGCATCTTTAAGCGCAAAAATCCTAAGCAGGACCCTGAGCCCTTCAGCCCTCAGACCATCAGACTTTCGACTTAAATAATCCCCATGGAGATCGCAGTCTTGATTAATGCGGCTGTATTCTTCGCACTGAATTTTATCAGCATGTTCTTCCTGTGGCTGTCCACGGTTGAAGAACTGATGAAAAGTTTTTCAGCTATTTCCAGGTTTGTATAGCCGTCAGCAATCAGTTTCAGGATTTCGCTTTCGCGTCTTGTAATCAGAGGTATTGTAGTGCCGGATACCGAATGGCCGTTCATAAGTTCCTTAACCCCAAGTCCAAAGTAACTGTTACCTTCAGCAACTTGCCTGATTCCTTCGGTGATATCCTTTATGTCCGAGGTTTTAAGCACAAATCCCAGCACACCTGCGCTTACTGCCTTTTCAATGATATGACGCTGAGCAAGCGAGGTCACAACAAGGATCCTTATATCCGGGTACCGTGATTTGGCCTGGGAGGCAAACTCTATACCAGTCATATCAGGGAGATTGATGTCAAGCAGTACAATATCAAAACGGTTGCTGTTAAGGTATGAGAGTCCCTTGGAACCTGTGGCTGCATGAATGCATATTGTATCGTCAAACGTCTCGTTTATCAGCCTGAAAAGACTGTCGGAGACTATCGGATGATCTTCAACGATAAGCACTTTCCTGCTTAAAGACAACGGTTTACCGGATCTGGTCATAATATTTCCATTTCAACTGTGATCTCGGAACCCTGGCCGGGCTGACTCCATATTTCGAATTTACCGTTAATGGCTGTCACCCGGTCACGAATATTATCGATACCCTTCCCCTTCCGCTCTTTTTCAATCATTGCAGGGTCAAACCCCTTGCCGTTATCCGTGACCTGGGCGAAAAGCCGTTTGGGTTCTGAAAACAATTGTATATTTATTTGTGTGGCACCTGAATGCTTCAGCGCATTGTTGACCAGTTCCTGCACTATCCTGTAAATGGTCAGTTCTATCTCTTTCGTAAATCTTATCTCGTCTCCGAAGAATTGAAGGGCCAGTGCCGGTTGCCCGGCAGGGGAAACCTGTGTGCAGAAATCCTCAAGTGCCGTTTTTAGTCCATAATGGTTTAGTGTCTCCGGCATCATGTTGTGGGCTATGCGTCTAAGCTCGCTGATGGATGTGTCAAGCAACGACAGGGCATGGTTGAAAGCATTGACGTTTTCGTGGGTGATAACAGCATTTTCCTTCATTGAAGAGAGATTAATTTTTATGCCAGACAAAAGGCCCCCCAGACCATCGTGGAGATCACTGGCGAGCCTCGATCTCTCGGCCTCCTCTCCCTCCATGACAGATCTTGCAGCGAGGTAAAGCCTCTCCTTCTCAAGTTCGGCTATTTTCTTTTCCCTGATCTCGATGATCTGATCGGCAATAATTCTTTTCTTCCTTAAAAGCCTGACATAATAGTTGATAGATAAACCAAGCAGAATAATAATCCCGGTCAGCAAATACAGAATATTGTTCCGCCGTCTTTTTTCGGAGGTGAGTCTCAGTATCTTATTTTCCTTTACCTCGCTCTGGTATTTGGTTTCCAGTTCAATGATCTGTAGCGATTTCTCGGAGTTGTATACCGAATCCCGGATTGTCATATACCTGATATAATACAGATAAGCATTTTTAAAGTCCCCGATGGCGTAGTAGGGATAGGCAATAGCCTCATACAAGTACTGAATTCCTTCTGTCAGGTTGTGCTTAAGTCCGATTTCCTCAGACTCTCTGAATGCCTGAATCGCTTTATCAAAGTCATTCAGCCTGACATATGCCTTCCCAAGGGTATAAAGGGCGCTGGTGAAGCCATCCGGATCATCGCCCTGCCTGTAAAAGTCAATGGATTTTTGAATATAACCAAGTGCGGTTTCGGGCTTCCCCATCTGACTGTAAACAGCAGCAATGTTCTGGTTCCCGCTCGCAATGCCTCTTTCATCGCCAATAAGAGAATACTGGTTGATTGACTTCTCAAAATAACTGATGGCGGTATTGAAATCGATGAGCTTCTCTTCTTCATTTCTGGGCTCACAGAAATGCCTTGAACTGTAAAGAGATCCCAGGTGGCTGAGGGCCCTGGCAACACCCGGAATATTCTGACCCGCCAGGTATATATCCAGGGCTTTCTGATGATAAGCCATGGATTTGTCAAAGACTTCCATATTATAATATACCACTCCCAG
>JBFYPM010000092.1:0-10349 GCA_041303295.1 Bacteroidales bacterium | reverse complement strand
CAGAGACAACCCCCGTGACTTTCATCGCCATGGGGCCCCTGAAGACGGTTTCAGAGGTAATGGACCAATTGCCGCTGTTCACCAGGAGGGTGAAGCAGATAATCTGGAGTAACAGCAGCCTGCCGGGCAAAGATGGGTTTAATTACAAGGCAGCGGCTGCTGCAGCCGGAAAAGTGCTTGCCGGACCTCTTCCTGTGACCGTTACCGGAGGCGGAGGAGAGAACTTCTATGATGAAGCACTGTTAAACGAGATCAGCAAAATCCATTCCCCATATGCGGCCAGGGTAAAGGTTCTGATAAACTCAATGCCAACCCATTCCTTTGTCTATACTGCATTTGACGAGATGGCGCCTCTGATGCTGCATTTCCCGCAGCTCTTTACCTCCACCCGCACAGATGACCAGGCCAGATACCTTGCCCCAGGAGACATGGATGCACTCCGGCAGGCAACCCTTAAGATACTCAGGGGTGAGACTGTTGAGAGGATGCAGACAATCAAGACAATGCCAGCTGATACGGCCTTTTACATGCATGATCTTCAGCCTTTCGTTAATGACATAAGGAACAGGTACGGAGAGGATGAGTGGACCTCGGGAGTAATTGCAAACGAACTCCACCGTCACCTCGGTGTGTTTGCAATCATCGGAGTCAAAATGGGTATCAGGGCACGCGAGTATTTCTGCACCGGAGTCGATGAGATGAGTGTAACCACCCATGCAGGCGCCATTCCTCCCCTGAGCTGCATGAACGACGGCATCCAGGTGAGCACAGGCGCAACACCGGGTCACGGACTACTGACTGTCAGCACCGAAAAGCCGTTTTACGGTGGTGCTGACTTTACCCACAAAGGGAGAACGATCCGCATATCCCTCAAAAAGGAATTGGCCGAAAAGGTATCCTCGGAACTGAAGGAGATCAATTTTATCTACGGCCTTGACAGTGACATTTACTGGGAACTGGTCAGACAGAACTCCATAAAATACTGGCTTCAGTTTGACAGACACGAAATATTTGATATTGAGATTATTAAGTAGCTAACGAGATGAAACTAAAAGGCCTTCTCCTGATGATTGTAACTGCTGGCATGGTGACGGCTTGCCAGAAAGTAGAGGTCAATGAATCTGCCGTGATCCCGCAACCGGTGATGATGGAACAAAAAACCGGCAATTTCACCCTGAGTCCGGCAACACGGATTACATTCACCGGAGACCCTCAGGCCGCAGGGGTGGCGGAACAGCTTGCCGGACTCCTTCGTCCGGCCACCGGATATGCGCTCAAGACCGGAGAGGGAAATGACGGCGACATAGCTCTTGTAATCGTTCGATCCGGCAAATGGTTATCTGAAGAATACAGGCTGGCCGTGACCAAGAAAAGGGTGGTGCTGACAGCAGGAACCCCTGAAGGACTTTTCAGGGGTATACAGACTATACGCCAGCTTCTGCCTCCCCAGACTGAGAGCTGCAGCACGGTGAGTGACGTGGAGTGGGCCATGCCCTGTGTAGCTGTAACGGATTACCCGAGGTTTGAATGGAGGGGAATGCATCTCGACGTTAGCCGCCATTTCTTTGATGTGGAATTCATCAAGAGATACATTGACATCCTTTCAATGCATAAGATGAATCTCTTCCACTGGCATCTGGTTGATGATCAGGGGTGGCGGATCGAGATAAAGAAGTACCCTGAACTCACAGCGGTGGGTGCATGGCGCGTTGACCGCGAAGACAAGCCGTGGGACTCAAGAGAGCCTCAGAAGCCCGGCGAAAAGGCAACTTACGGTGGGTTCTACACACAGGAGGAGATACGGGAAGTTGTGGCTTATGCCGCAGAGCGATTCATCACAGTGGTACCGGAGATTGAGATGCCTGCCCATGTAGGATCGGCATTGGCCGCCTACCCGGAATACTCATGCACCGGCGGGCCATTTACGGTGCCTCCCGGCGGGGTGTGGCCAATAACCGACATCTATTGTGCTGGCAAAGAGGGGACCTTTCTTTTTCTTGAGGATGTACTTACTGAGGTCATGGAGCTATTCCCTTCTGAATATATCCACATAGGAGGCGATGAGGCTAATAAAACCGAATGGGAAAAATGCCCCGACTGCCAGGCCAGGATACGCGGTGAAGGACTCAGCAATGAGGCTGAGCTGCAGAGCTACTTCGTAAAACGAATGGAAAAATTCCTGAATGAAAAGGGACGCAAGCTGATTGGATGGGATGAGATACTCCAGGGCGGTCTGGCCCCGGAAGCAACTGTGATGTCATGGCAGGGTTTCGAGGGGGGCGTTGCCGCCGCAAGGTCAGGTCATAAAGCAGTTATGACACCCGTATCACACTGCTACTTCAATGTTTACCAGGGTGATCCTGCCACCGAACCGGAGTCGTTCCGCGGACTGCTTACACTGAAGAAAGTCTATTCATTTGAACCGGTGCCAGCTGAACTGAGACCCGAAGAGCAAAAATATATCCTCGGTGCAGAGGGTTGCCTCTGGACTGAATATGTGACAGATGGTAAAACCGCTGAATATATGATTCTTCCGCGACTAACCGCACTCTCAGAGGTAGTATGGACGCCGGCAGAAAAGCGTAGCTGGGAAGGGTTCAGCACACGCCTGCCGAAGATGATGCAGCGGTTTGATGCCATGGGACTGTCATACTCAAAGGGATCGTACCGTGTGGATATGACGGCGGAATACGATGAAAAACTTAACAGTATCAACCTGACAATTACAGGTGAGCAGCCATCGCCTGAGATCCGTTATACCACCGACGGTACGGAGCCCGGTCCGGTCTCTGACATATACCTTAACCCTCTTCCCCTCGACTCCTCTGCAACGGTTAAGGCTGCTATATTCTCAGACGGCAGAATAATGGGAAAAGTAAGTGAGAAAAAGGTGACAATCAACCATGCAACCGGAAGAGGAGTGACAAACAATCTACCTTTCAGTGATAAATACAGGGCTTTTGGCGACAGGACACTTGTCAACGGCATCAGGGGCAGTGGCGCCTTCGATGATGGACAGTGGCAGGGTTTTGAAGGAACAGACCTGGATATAATCATAGACCTGGCCAGAAATACAAGGATAACACGGGTCTCTACAAGCTTCCTTGCAGCAACAGGAAGCTGGATATTTCTGCCTGAGAGTGTTGTCTTCTCAACCTCTGCTGACGGATCTTCCTTTGACCCCATGCCTCCCGTTGCCACTGAAATCAGACCTGAGGATCAGGGCAGGCGCATCAATGAGTACTTCTCCTCTTTCCCTGAGGTCACGGCAAGATATGTGAGGGTTGTTGCCCGAAGCATTGGCACCTGCCCAGCCTGGCATGCCGGTGCCGGAGGCAAAGCGTGGATCTTCTGTGATGAGATCATTGTGGAATAGGCTGGTATGGCATTCGCCGCAGAGCCTGCCCCGAAAGCCGTAAGCCTTACCGGGGGCCATTGTCTTTGGCTAATTAAACTCGCCGAACAACTTTGACTTATTGTGCCACTTGACTAAAATGCCGTAAAGCAGTGCCGTCCAGAAAGAGAAGAGTGCATAGACCAGCGCCGGCTTGACCATCTCATTGCTCTGGATAAGCGTTCCGGCAACCAGCAGCGCCAGGGTGGTGTTCTGCAACGCCACCTCCACCCCTATTGTCCAGGAGGTTCGTATACCGGTTTTGCCAAAGATGCCCATTGCCATGCCGGCAGCAAAACCGGCCAGATTTATTATAACGGCATACGGAAGGATACTCCACAGTTCAGCCCCGGTGATTCCCGAACCGCCGCTTGACTCTTTGGCAAAGGCAATAATTCCGTAAACCCCGGCAAAGAGGATGATCATTACGGTTCTTACCGGCCGTTGTATCCTGTCAGCTAATTTCTCATTGTAATATCTCAGCAGAACACCGCTGAAGGCAGGTAAAAGCGTGATAAAAAAGATCTGAAGGAAAGTCTGCACAAGGGGGAGTTCGAACGGAGAATGCCTGCCTGTGAAAACTGTCAGCGCCAGGTTGACAAGAAGCGGAATGGTGGCCAGTGTCAGCAGGCTGTTTATAGCAATGAGTGAAACCGACAGGGCTACATTCCCCCTGAAGAGAACGGTCACAAATCCCGAGGTAGTGCCACCCGGACATGCTGCCAGAATAATGAAGCCAATCTTTATCACCGGCGGCAGATCAGTAAATCCGATTATGGCAAATACAATTAATGGCAACAGGATCATCTGTGATATCAGCCCGATGAAAAAAGCCTTCGGTGACCGGTAAATCTCCCTGAGATCATTAAAGTTGATAGACAGCCCCACACCAAACATGATGGTGGCCAGAACCGCACTGACAAGAAGATCGATATAGGTCAGATTCATCGTGTAAAGTAACCGGTTTTTAGCGGATTGACAATATATTTCCCCGGTCATCTACTGAAAATATCCCCCCGGAAGTGATTCACAATGATACTATTTAGTAAATTAGATTCCTGAAAGGAAGATGGGTGAAGTTATCCTGAATGTATCTTTACTCTCATATATGGAAGTCGTTTATCCGAAATGAACGGTGGAGAAGGAGCCTGTTTGCAAAAATTCTCTTCATCTTACTTGGTTTCTATTTTGTTATCCTTTTCCTGATACTTGGTTATAACATAAGCTCGGTTCTTGCACGCGAAAGCGGGGAAGCAGCGGGCAAATTCATGATGTGGATTCTTTACTACCTCGCGGCCGACTATATCATGAGGTGTTTTCTGCAGCAGATACCGTCACTGGAGGTAATCCCCTACCTGAGGTTCCGCATAAGGAGAAAGAAACTCGTGAATCATCTCCTGGTCAGAAGCAGTTTAAGCCTCTTCAACATCCTCCCGTTCTTCATCATCATACCCTTTGTTACGTTGGTCCTCGGACCGTCCAGGGGAGCCGCAGCTGCCCTGCTTTTTCTGGCAGGCTGCCTCCTGCTGATCATCCTGAATAATCTGTTGGGGCTGCTCACTGGTTTGCTAACGAGGATCAATTCCGTTTACTGGGTCATCCCACTGGGGGTTGCTGCAGTCATTTCACTTGCAAAAGGACTGGAAGGATCACTTAACGAACCTTCACGTTCGCTGGGCTATGCCATGGCAGAGGGCCGTCCTCTGCCCTTCCTGGTTGCTGCCGGTCTGATCCTTGCCGTCATATGGCTGATACACAGATTGCTGCACCGGCACCTGAGGGTAGACCTGTCAGGCACACACTACAGGCTGAGATCAACGGGAGCCTCTTTCGCCGGAAGATTCAGCCGCCTGGGTGCAACGGGCAGGTATATGTCTCTTGAGTTATCAATGCTTCTTCGCAACAAACGTTCAAGGAAAACTTTGCTAATGGTGCCATTCTTCATGGTTTATGCCATAATTTATTTCCTGATTGATGATACAATACAGGGCACATTTTTCACAATTCTTATAACCACCATGTTTCTTGGACTGGGATCGATGTCTTACGGACAGTTACTCTTCAGCTGGGAAAGCTCGCACTTCGACGGCATTATGGCAAGAAAGAACGATTTCATTGCTTACGTCAAAGCCAAGTATTACCTGCAGGTGCTTATCACCCTGATTGCATTCGTACCCCTTGCTGTTGTGACCAGTGTCTCGGGCAAGATGAGTTTGTTCCTCCTGACGGCCCTTATGCTCTTCAACCTTGGACCCAACAGCCTCCTTATCATGCTGCTGGCCACTCTCAATGACGCCCGGATCGACCTGGACGCAGGCACTTTCATGAACTATCAGGGAGTGAAGGGAAGTCAGTTCGTTATGACCTTTCTGTTCGTGTTGATTCCGGTTGGCATTTATGAGCTGGTCTGCTTTTTGGCAAATGAAAATGTTGCCATTATCAGCCTTGCCTCCCTCGGCATCATCTTTATCGCGTCCGGCGACTGGTGGCTTAAAAAACTCATCGCTGAAACTTTCTTGCGCCGCAAGTATAAATCCCTGGAGGGATTCCGCAAACTATCCGCATAATCAGACATGCCATGATCAAGGTTTCCAGTCTTATCAAATCCTACCACAAAAAGACAGTCCTGAATATCAGCGACCTTACCATCAGCGACGGAGAGATCTTCGGCCTGGTTGGAAATAACGGAGCAGGCAAAACCACCCTCCTGCGGCTGATGCTTGACCTCATCAGGGCCGACAGTGGTGAGGTACGCTCAGGTGAACATATTGTAGCAAGGTCAGAAGACTGGAAAGACTATACCGCATCGTACCTCGATGAAGGGTTCCTGATAGAATACCTCACTCCTGAGGAGTTCTTCAGCTTCATTGCGGATGAGTATCGCATTACGAGAGAGATGATGGACCTGAGGCTGGCGGCGTTCAGCGATTTCTTTAATGGCGAGGTATTGGGTCAGACCAGGAAGTATATCCGTGATTTTTCAAAAGGAAACAGGCAAAAGATCGGCGTTGCCTCGGCCCTGATCACTGAACCCGGGGTGCTTATCCTCGATGAGCCGTTCAACAGCCTGGATCCCACTTCGCAAATCCTGCTCAAGAGGATGCTGTCAGACTATAACCGGAAAAACGGCGCTACAATCATCATATCAAGCCATGACCTGAACCACGTTACTGAAATTTGCACCCGTATAGCCATAATTGAGAAAGGTTTCATCATCCGGGATCTGCAGAACAATGGCCAGGCCATGACAGAACTGGCCGACTACTTTTCAGCCAGGCAATCGCGGACTCGCTGACAGTAAGGATGTGACCCGCTACCAGCCCCGGGAGGAGTATGGCGCTCCTTATTGTCTCCCTGATATTTATGTTAATTATCTGTTTTCCGTCACTGCTGTCAATTAAAGCATACATTTGCACGGTCATCAAAAAAAAATATCGTGAAAGCATTGAAAATCGGGAACCTGGAGATCGCCATACCGGTCATACAGGGTGGCATGGGAGTGGGGATTTCACTTTCAGGACTAGCCGCGGCAGTTGCCAATGAAGGCGGCGCAGGCATAATATCAAGCGCAGGTCTGGGACTGCTTTACAAAAACTTTTCTGCAGACTACCTTGAGGCAAGCATAAAAGGACTCAAAGAAGAGATACGGTTAGCGAGGGAAAAAACAAAAGGAGTGATCGGTGTCAACGTTATGGTTGCCATGACAAACTTTGCAGACATGGTGAAGACCGCCATATCGGAAAAGGTCGATATTCTGATCGCCGGTGCCGGCCTGCCGCTGGATATGCCCTCTTTCCTTAACAAGGATAGTAAGACAAAGCTGGTGCCAATAGTCTCGTCAGCAAGAGCTGCCAAGATTATCTGTGATAAATGGAAAACCAATTACGACTACCTGCCTGACGCCGTTATTGTTGAGGGCCCAAAAGCAGGAGGTCATCTCGGGTTCAGAGAGGAACAGATCTTTGACACCAACTACTCCCTTGAAAAGCTTGTTCCTGAAATTGTCAATGAACTGAAACCTTTCGAAGAAAAGTATGGTCAGCAGATCCCCCTTATTGCTGCCGGAGGGATTTATACGGGCCGGGATATTAAGGAAATAATGGACCTGGGAGCATCCGGTGTACAGATGGGTACCAGGTTCGTGACTACTGATGAATGTGATGCTTCACAGGACTTTAAGCAGACCTATATCGATTCCACGGAAAAGGATATTGAAATAATCAAAAGCCCTGTAGGAATGCCGGGAAGAGCTATCATTAGCAATTTTATCGATAAGGTCAGGGCAGGAAAAAAACAGCCCAAAGCATGTCCCTTTAAATGCATTAAAACCTGCGATATTTCAAAGAGTCCATACTGCATAATCATTGCCCTTATGAATGCACTTAAAGGAAACTTTGAAGCAGGTTATGCCTTTGCCGGCTCAAATGCCTTCAGGGCTACCCGTATTTTTTCGGTTAAAGAGGTATTCCAGTCTCTCCTGGCAGAATACAGAGATAGCAAATAGATGAGGTTATAAGTTGAACTGTGTGAGTTTCCTTCGGGCACACATTCACTTAATATAAACCGGGCGCTATCTCGGATCAACCACCTGCCCCATAAACACTATGGTTCCGGTAGTTGTCTCCCTGATGAAGTAAAGGAACGGACGGTTGATATTGACAACTGTGGTCATGGGCATTGAAGTGAACTCAAACTCAACAACAGTCGCAGCGGCAGCTTCAGTGCCCTCTTCATTGGTCTTGATGAAGGTCTGATGCAATACCCTGGAAATCAATATATCCTGATCGGAAATGTTACTGAAGTCGGCGCCCATACCAAAGGCTATACCCATACCAAGAGCTGTGAGATCATCCTTCAGCTCCCTCTTGTATTCATATTCAAACTTAGGCAGACTAAGCTGTACCTCTGTGGTACCGTATGACAGCCGCTGCATCCACTCTGCCCAGTCTGCCGGATTCAATGCCGATGCCGCAGATGCAAGCGATACATCCTCATCAGGAAGCATTACAACCATAGAATAGTTACCCTGACCGTAGGGCAACTCTACCAGGGTGGCGTCTCCGGTAGTTGTCACTGCAAAGTTCTCTTCCTGGTACATCATGGGCACCTGTACAGTATTTTCGGGAGTGAGATAAAACGGTTTGTTCTGAGTATTTTTTGTATCAAACTCATTCCTCCACTTGCCGTTGAAATATATGGCGTTGATAAGCAACATTGCCAGATCCGGACTGAGATGATCAAGCATATCCCGGATCTTGTCATGAGTCTTATCTTCGATCCAGCCATTAACCATATCCACGGCATCCGGGTCCGATACGTCGATATCCCTTGCTTCGGCAAGATACCAGGTTTTAAGAGCATCAATGTAAGACTGTTTTACCGTTAGCCGTTTCTCAACCCACACAGAGTTGGCTATCTCCATCGTGACTCTCGGGTCAACGGGAATCATATCCTCCATCAGCTTAAGATAGGTCTCATTGATCTCCTGAAGGGTTTTGTCATCATACCTGAGGGTGTGTCTGATCGCATCAAAGGTCTCGCCGGCAGCGCCGTTGAGTACCATCGAAAGGGCGCTTGTAATGCTGAAGGGAGAGATCATGATGTTCTCAGCCCCCTTCTTCTCTGCAACAATGGGTAAAAAAAGATCAAAGGCGAATTTGTTCGCCGAGTCAACAACATCCTTCTGTTTAAGAGTCAGCTCTATTGGTACCGGATCTCCCGGAGGAGGATCATTTTTTGTTCTTTCACATGAAGCCAAAATTCCGGAAATAACTGTGATAGTTATAAGGGCAGTGAATACCTCTCTTTTCATCTCACTTGAAGATTAGGTTACCCCTTGAATTAGCAAAAATCATACCACTTTGTGTCCAATAATCTGATTATAAGGCCCGGAGTTAATTCCGGCATCAGAGTCCGGCATTTTTTTCCTAAGTTAGCAACTGTATTATGTAAAAGTGAAACCGGAAAACGAAATACTCAGGATAGCCCGCAGGATACAGGCTTTGGCCCAGGCAGGCCTGCATTATGCAGAGGACGAATTTGACAGGCAGCGCTACGAGGAGCTCAGGGACCTGAGCGTTCATCTGGCTGCTGCTGTTGCAGACATTCCAATAAATAAGATCCGGGAGCTTTTTACAAATGAGACCGGGTTTCAGACACCCAAGGTAGATATCAGGTCCGTTGTAATCAAAGACAATAAGGTCCTGCTGGCCAGGGAACGAAGTGATGGCGGGTTCTCTCTCCCCGGAGGCTTTGCCGATATCAACTACTCTCCGGCAGAAGTGGCTGTGAAGGAGGTACGTGAAGAGACCGGACTGGAAGTCAGAGTCAACCGCGTGCTGGCAGTTATTGATACTGACAGGCATAATTTTCCTCCCCTGGAGTATCACTATTATAAGATCGTGTTACTGTGCGATCTGACAGGAGGTGAGCTCACTGACAGCAATGAGACCACCGAAGCCGGATTCTTCGACTTTGAAGAGCTTCCGTTACTATCAGAGAAACGCAATACACGCCAGCTCTTTGACCTTATCAGGCGGCAACTGGCTACAGAGCTGACATATTATGATTGAGATAACACTATTCTGATGCAGATATGACTGGCTTGACAAAAGAAGAGATCATCCGCTACAACAGGCAGATTATCATCCCTGAGATTGGCGAACATGGGCAGAAGATGCTTCGCAATGCGGCTGTGCTAGTAATCGGTGCCGGCGGACTCGGTTCACCGGTACTATTATACCTTGCATCCGCCGGCGTTGGAACCCTGGGCATTGCTGATCCTGATGAGGTTCATAACAGCAATCTGCAGAGACAGATTCTCTATCATACAGATGATATCACAAGACCAAAGGCCCAAACGGCAGCCGAACGGATCTCCCTTCTCAACCCACACGTCACAGTACAGACTTATCCTGTAAGATTCAGCGAAGAGAATGCAGCAGAATTGCTGAGA
>JBFYPM010000091.1:0-5168 GCA_041303295.1 Bacteroidales bacterium | reverse complement strand
CCTCAGGTTGACATCGGCCTGACACTGATTTATAATCAGACAGTCTGGCTGGGAGCCGGATACAGGACAGGTGGATTCTATGGCACTTCAAGTCAGGGGGCACTTATAGGCAGCCTGAGATTAAGATGGGGAAATATGTACGTCGGTTATTCATATGATTATTCCCTCAACGAGATAGAAAGCGTGACGAGCGGCTCACACGAACTGGTTCTTGCCCTGAAACTGGGAAGCAGTAATAGAAAATACAGCTGGCTGGATAGGTACTAAGGTCTGAGGTCTGAAGGTCTGAAGGTCTGAAGGTCTGAGGGTCTGTGGCCTGAAGGTCTGAGGTCTGAAGGTCCAAGGGTCCTGCAGCCTGTAACTGCGCTCCTGTCATGCGGTCAATTCTTACTATTGACTGAGAACTGCCGATTGCCGACTGAGGACTCAGTTTGGAGCGCCAGGAATTATTGTTTCTTCTTTTCCAGTAGGACCACGTTCTCTACGTGGAAGGTATGAGGGAACATGTCAACCGGCGTTACCCGAGTCACGTCATAACCCGCAGACAGGATGTCAATGTCTCGTGCCTGAGTGGCCGGATTGCAACTTACGTATACAATCTTTTCAGCTCCCGAATTCAGCATCGCGAGGGTTACATCGCCATGCATGCCGGCTCTCGGCGGATCGGTTATGATCACATCAGGCCTGCCCCTATTACCGAACAGCTTCTCATTGAAGATATCCTTGATGTCACCGGCAAAAAATTCCGCATTATCAATACGGTTTTCTGCGGCATTCACCCGGGCATCCGCAACAGCCTCTTCGATGTACTCAATGCCGGTGACCCTCGCCGCCGCCGAAGCCAGGTAACATGCTATTGTACCGGTACCGGTGTAGAGATCATAAACATTCTCGTTGCCATACAACTGTGCAAACTCCCTGACAACGGCGTAAAGCCTTGAAGCCTGGCCGCTATTGGTCTGGAAGAACGATTTCGGGCCAATTCTGAACCTGAGCCCCTCCATCTCCTCAGTTATAAACATTCTTCCGCGAAAATGAACCGGGATCTGATCCGAGATGCTGTCGTTCTTCTTTGTATTAACGATATACCAGAGCGAAGTTATCTCCGGGAAACTCTCAGCCATGTGGATCAGAAGCTGTTCTCTCTCCTCCGTGTGGCTGTCTGTCGTCACCAGTACCACCATGACCTCCCCTCCCGAGGCTATCCTGACGAACATGGTCCTGAGGAAGCCGCGATGCTCGCGGAAATCGTAGAAGGGAAGCCCTCTCTCCAGCGCATATTTCCTCACCTCATTCCTGATTCTGTCAGACGGTTCTCCCATCAGGAGGCACTCTTTAATATCGATGACCTTGTCGAAGATACCCGGTATATGGAATCCAAGCGCCGGTATGTTCCCCAGGTCGGCCCCTGATGATATCTCCTCACGGGTCATCCATCGGCGCTCCGAGAAGGTGAATTCCAATTTGTTACGGTAGCCATAGATCTTCTCCGAGCCAAGGATGGGATCTAGCTCCGGGATGGGCGTATGTCCAATGCGAGTCAGGTTATCACGGACCTGTTGTGCCTTATAGAATAGTTGCCTGTCATATGGCAGATGCTGCCAGCGGCATCCACCGCACACCCCGAAATGAGAACACGGTGGGATTATACGATCCGGAGATGGTGTGGTCACCGCCAGGGTGACCCCCTCCATATAACGCTTTTTCTTTTTCGTGACTCTGACGTCAACAACATCGCCCGGGATCAATCCCGGCACAAACAAAACCATATCATCAACCCGGGCGATTGCATTGCCTTCAGACCCGATATCCGTTATTGTGACGCCCCTGAGCGTGGGCAGCTGCTTCTTCCTTCCCACCTTCTTCTATCTGTATGCCTTGAAAAACTCGAGCCCCGCCAGCACAGCCGGAACAGCTCCAGTACCATGGTCAAGTCCGTTCAGGGTTACGTAAAGGCATGTAACCGGGCTCGATCCGGCGGCAATCATATCGTTATGCATCATCTCTGACAAAACCGGCATGACATGTGTGTCTGCAGTGCCATGAAGGAATAGGATGGGAACATTGCTGTCCCAACCTTGTACACTATTGGCCGTCATGGAGTTACGAATGCTCTCGTACAAAGGAGCGGTAGCATATCCAGAGATATATTCTGACTTGAAAAGATCAGCGATGTTGACATTCAACTGTGCATTGATCTGTTCCGATGTGTGCAATCCGTCAAAGAGCCCGGGGATGCGTCCTGCATATGGTGCATTGAAAATGTCAGTAAGCTCATTGGTGTACAGGTCATACTCACTGAAAGCGCTTGCGATATACGCCAGGTAGACCGGCATTGGATATTGTGTCTGTCCGAGGACATACTCGTTGACATAGTTAAGGTCATAGGGCCCGGCCCCGCCGCTGGCCGCCTTAACTGTAAAATCTGAAGCATAATCCTGCTCCATTGCCTCCAGTAGAGCCAGTGTAGCCCATCCTCCCTGTGAGTAACCCATCAGGTAGCACTCATTGGTGATCGATATCTCCTTCGCCACATCCTCATCAAACTCCGTCAGGGAGTATAACATGTCGATGATTGTCTGTGCTGTTGATTCCTTATGGAGGTACGGATGCGCCATCTGTTCAGATGCCCCGAAACCGAGATAATCGGGAAGAATGACAACATACCCGGTTCCGGCAAGGTATTCAATCAATTGGAACTGAAGGGCCTGAGGATCTGCGGTGGGGGCGGCCGAATGCAAGGTGTTGGTGCCATTCTGGAATGAGAGTACAGGGTACGTTCCAGGAACCGAGGGGATGCATACCAATCCTGATGCGGTCACCTCTTCTCCCATGAATTCAGTCGTATAGGTTATGCTATAGACATTCACTCCGGTTACAACGTCTGCAACTATTTCAAGTATTGCGGGATACTGAGTACCGGCAATTGTAAGAACAGAAACGATATTTTCTTTGGTTCTCATCATCAGCAGCTCGCTGGAGAGGAGATAATTGTTGTCTGCAAACGGATCGGTCTCTTCTTTCCCGGAGCAAGACTGCATCAGTAGCAGCGACGCCAGAAGCAGGGACAATGCCAGAAGTTTCAGACTGTTTTTCATGACTTTCAGATTAGGCTACAATATTAACGGAAATTTCCGAGGTGGAGTATGCCTATGGTGAAGGCAATAGGCAATAGGCAACAGGCAATAGTGAAGGTGGAATTTGATTATCTTTGCGAATTCAAAAATCAGCCCGATGGTCTCCGTCAACAACGTATCACTTCTTTTCGGCAGCTTTGCTCTCCTCGATGAGGTCTCATTCCTCATGACCCGCCAGGAGCGCATCGGCCTGACAGGAAGGAACGGTGCCGGCAAATCAACCCTGATGAAGATTATCGCCGGCCTTCAGGACCCCACCTCCGGCTCGGTGGAACGCCCGCGCGAGCTGACCATCGGGTACCTCGAGCAGCAGATGAAAGTGTCTGACACCACCACGGTGCTGGAGGAGGCCCTTACCTCATTCACAGAGATGAGGGCGCTGGAGCAGGAGATAGCGGATACTACCCGTGAGGTGGAGGAGAGGACTGACTATGAGACCGAAAGCTATCACCAGCTGTGCGACAGGCTTCATGCCGCAGGCGAGAGACACCAGTTGCTGGGGGGCGGAGACTATGTGGCACTGACAGGTCAGACCCTCACAGGCCTTGGTTTCAGCACGGCAGAATTCAACCGCCCCACCAGGGAGCTCAGCGGCGGATGGCGCATGCGCGTGGAACTTGCGAAGATCCTTCTCCGGAAGCCTGACCTCATACTGCTTGATGAGCCCACCAACCACCTCGACATAGAGTCAATACTCTGGCTCGAGGCTTTCCTGGAGACATACTCCGGCG
The DNA here is from genome assembly GCA_041303295.1 of Bacteroidales bacterium. Classification (GTDB taxonomy): domain Bacteria; phylum Bacteroidota; class Bacteroidia; order Bacteroidales; family VadinHA17; genus SR-FBR-E99. Next base: position 1,300 of record JBFYPM010000091.1, on the reverse strand, counting down.
CTGTGGTGCTTGTCTCTCATGACCGGACATTCCTCGACAACGTCACAAAACGCACAATTGAGATCAGTCTCGGCAAGGTTTACGACTACAGGGTACCCTATACAAAATATACCGAGCTCAGGAAAGAGAGGCGTGAGCAGCAGGTATCGGCCTACCGCAATCAGCAGAAGATGATTGACGACACAGAGAAATTCATCGAGCGGTTCCGGTATAAACCCACCAAAGCAGTGCAGGTGCAGAGCAAGATCAAGCAGCTGAAGAAGCTTGACCGCATAGAGATAGAGGATGAAGACATGTCGGCCATGAACATACGCTTCTCCCCTGCCCCACGCTCAGGCACCGTCGTCGTTGAGGCTGATGAGGCCTCAAAGCGTTATGGCAGCCACCTCGTTCTTGATAAGATATCAATGAAGATCGAACGTGGCGAGAAGGTAGCCTTCGTAGGTCGAAACGGAGAGGGCAAGACCACCCTCGCAAGAATGATCCTCGGGCAGACAGACTTCGAGGGGATCATGAAAAAAGGACACAACGTCTCAACAGGTTACTTTGCCCAGAACCAGGATGAGCTTCTCAATGATGAGTATACTGTGTTCGAGACTGTCGACAGGATAGCACGGGGCGATATTCGCACCAGGCTGCGCGATATCCTCGGTGCATTCCTCTTTCATGGCGATGACATCGACAAGAAGGTCAAGGTGCTTTCGGGTGGAGAAAGGTCACGACTGGCGATAATACAACTGCTTCTTGAGCCCTACAACCTTCTCCTCCTTGACGAACCGACCAACCACCTCGACATACGGTCAAAAGAGATTCTGAAAAAGGCACTGATGAAATTCGATGGCACATTAATTGTAGTTTCTCATGACAGGGATTTTCTCGACGGGCTGGTGAGCAAGGTGTTTGAGTTCCGTAACAGGAAGATCCGCACTCACCTGGGAGGCATAGCTGAGTTCCTACGGTCGAGGAAGATCGAATCGTTGAGGGAGCTTGAGAAGAAAAGTGTTCCTGAAGGGAAGAAGAGTCCGGGTGCGAAGAGCCTGTCTCAGAAGACTCATGACACGAACACCCGGAAGGAGGCGGCGACCAACGCTCCGAAGGGTGCGGCGCAAAAGGCCCCGGCAACGAACGGTTCAAAGGGTCCTTCTTATAAGGATCAGCAGGCGAAGGGTCAGAAAGGCATGAACCGAAGGATCCAGGTCATAAACGCACCTATGGCCACAGTGCCTGGATCCAAGGTGCAGAGTGATCAGATTGCGGAGGCCGCGGCACAGGAGAATCCCATCTTACAGCAGAACAGCAA
>JBFYPM010000090.1:0-13634 GCA_041303295.1 Bacteroidales bacterium | reverse complement strand
ATACCGAGGAATACCGATAGGATCACCATATAAATGATGCCCCTGTTGGCCATAAAGAAATCGAAAAATCCTTCCATTATGGAGTCTGTTTTATTTCAAGCATTTGTATTACTCTCGGGCTGACATATTCCATTCCATGAACGGCTGTAGTTCCCTTGATTATTTCATCGGCCATATCAGGTAACACCCGGCCCTCCTTGTCGACCATGATCTTCAGGAGATTGATGATGTTATTCCCGAACATCTTGCTTGCGTCAGCCGGCATCTCAGAGGGATAATCTGAATTGCCAACTATTTTTATGCCGTTGACTACCACTGTGGTACCGTTTACTGTCAACTCGCAGTTGCCTCCCGTGGAGGCGGCAAGGTCAATTACCACCGATCCGGGCTTCATCTTTGCCAGGGTCTCTTTCAGTATCAGCACGGGGGCTTTTCTTCCCGGAATCTGGGCAGTGGCAATAACCACGTCAGCTGCCATCGCGCGTTGTTGTATTAGTTCCTGCTGCCTCTTTTTAAAATCGACTGTCTGCTCAACAGCATAGCCACCTGCGGCAGCATCTTCCACCGCTCCCTCAACCTCGATAAATTTTCCGCCAAGGCTTTTAACCTCTTCCTTTACGGCAGACCTTACGTCAAACACCTCCACCACAGCACCCAGCTTCCTGGCAACGGCTATTGCCTGCAGTCCAGCCACACCTGCACCGAGGATAAGAACCCTGGCAGGCTTGATAGTGCCGGCAGCCGACATGAACATCGGGAAGAACCTTGGCAGCAACGCAGCTGCTTCGAGTACTGCCTTATAACCTGATACAGTAGCCATTGAAGAGAGGATGTCCATAGACTGCGCCCTGGTTATCCTAGGCACAAGGTCAAGTGCCAAAACCGTTACACCCCTGAGACGAATTCTATCTAGCCACTCTCTGTTATCAACCGGATCAAGAACAGTACAGATTATCTGCCCCTCCCTGAAGGAGCTGACATCCTCGTTCAGCGGCGGGTTGACCGTAAGGAGCAGGTCAGCGCGGGCAATAATCTCTTTTCTTCCGGCAATTGAAGCACCTGCCGCACGATAGTCGTCGTCTGAGGCAAAGGCTTTTTCCCCGGCGCCTTCTTCGACAAGCACATCAAGCCCGAGTTTTTTAAGGGTGGTCGTTTCGCCGGGAAGAATGGCGACCCTGTTTTCATTTCCTGTCTCCCTGAGAATTCCTGTGATCATACCTGGAGTTTTACTTTTTTTTATTTTATGGTTTCAATAACGCTGCGGCTTCCTGGTCGAGCATCCAGACTATATGCCCTGAGCCCGGTTTGACACGAGTAGCCGGATACTGCTCCGAACCGCTCTTTCCTTCGATAATATCTGATACTATTGATGCCTTCCCCTTTCCCGTGACAATAAAATATACCTTGGAGGCATTATTTATAAGCCTGCCTGTTGCGGTTATTCTTTTCTGACCGGAATCAGGCTTGACAGCCACATCATATAGTTTCGGAGAAGTGAAAAGGTCAGGTCTGTCAGGAAAGATGGAAGCGGTGTGTCCGTCATCACCCAGGCCCAGAAGCAAAAGGTCAAACTGCGGTAAACCATTAAAGAAGGGCACTACTTCCGTTACAAGCTCAGTATACTGCTTTGCTTCCGCAACAGGGTCATCCTCACCCCGGATTCTGAATACATTGGCATCAGGGATGGGTACATTCTGGAGCAGACTCTCGTAAGCCATCCTGTAATTACTCTCCCGGTCCTCGGGAGGCACACACCTCTCGTCTCCCCAAAAGACAAGCAGCTTCTCCCAGCTTATCCTTCCGGCATAATTATCAGACAGGTAGCTGAAAATATACTCCGGAGTTGAGCCGCCGGAAAGTGCTAATGTGTAGTAATGATCGGGCTCGATTCGGTCAAGGTCTTTGATCAGTATCGCCGCGAAGCTTTGGGCGAGGGCTTCGCGGGTAGGGAAAACTCTGACTGAAGGTGGCATAACCGTTAGTAATCTGAATATAAAACTAATTATAATTCGCAATAAACACCATCATCTGCAAGATTTTTACACGGATATCTCCATGTAAGCTCCGGCTCCTCTATAAGGTCATCGGCATGCTCAGGCCCCCATGTCCCTGCAGGATAGCCATAAACTGGTATCGAATGATCGTTCTTCCATGCCTCTATCAACGGTTTAAGAAACTTCCATGCAGTCAGTACGGCGTCTGATCTTGTGTAAAGGGTTGAGTCACCATTCATGCAGTCATACAACAGTCTCTCGTATGCGTCGGGGATCCTCCCGGCAGCAAGGTCGGAGTAATGGAAATCCATGTTGACATTCTTGACATTGAATCCGGCACCCGGTATCTTCATTCCGAATTTAAGCAGCATCCCTTCGTCGGGCTGTATTCTTATTATCAACTGGTTACACCCTTCGCACGCACTCTTGGATGAGAAGAGGGAGTGGGGAGTAGGCTTGAAGTGTATCACTGCCTCCGTAACCCGAGTTGGAAGCCGTTTACCGGTCCTGATATAGAAAGGTACTCCTCCCCATCGCCAGTTGTCGATATGGAATCTGAGCGCCGCGAAGGTCTCGGTCTTTGAGCCCGGATCAACATTTTCCTCCTCACGGTATCCCTTGAGATATTCTCCCCTGACGTGTGAACCGGTATACTGTCCGCGGATGGCAATACGGCCCGCCTCTTCACTCCTTATCGGCCTCAGCGATTCAAAGACCTTTACAAGTTCATTTCTGATGGATGTTGAATCTATTGATGAAGGTGGCTCCATGGCAATGAAACCGACAAGATGCAGCAGGTGGTTCTGCACCATATCACGGAGGGCACCGGCACGCTCGTAATAAGCCCCCCTCATTTCAACACCCAGGCTCTCTGAGGAGGTGATTTCAACATGGTGAACAAAGTTTCTGTTCCACAGTGGCTCAAAAATCCCGTTTGAGAAACGCGTTACAAGAATATTCTGCACGGTCTCCTTTCCGAGGTAATGGTCAATGCGGTAGATCTGGCTTTCTGTCCAGCTCTCGAGTACTGCCTTGTTGAGCTTTGTGGCGCTTGAATAATCATAACCGAAGGGCTTTTCAATGATCATTCTCTTCCAGCCGTCACCCTCATTGTTCAGCCCCTGCAGGGCAAGGTTGCGTGGAATCAGATCATATAGCTCCGGTGGAACAGAGAGATAGAATAGGGTGTTAGCTCCTCCGCCAATTCTCTGCCTTATAATCTCAAGCTTATCAGGCAGCCTGTTATAGTGTTCCCTGACTGAAGGATCGAGGTCAGTGTAAAAAAAAGACAAGACAAAATCATTGACATGCTTCTCTTCCTTTTTGGTAATCAGCTCCTTAATGGCCTCACTCACCTCCTTTCGGTAGACCTCGTCCGTGACTTTGCTTCTGCCCGTTGCCAGAACTGCAAACTTATCTGGCATGATACCCTGAGTTGAAAGGGCAAAGAGAGCCGGGACAATTTTCCGCATGGCAAGGTCACCCCTGCCGCCAAAGATCACTATTATCTGATTATCAGGTTTATTCATTATCTGGTTTTATGTCCGGTGAAACAGGTCCCACCTGGCCGTATGGTTTTCTTTATGAAGAGGGTCATTCTGTGACAGACTTCCCTTCAATCATTGACAGTCATCTTTAACAAATATAATTAAATGAGCAATCGCGACAACCGGTTAAAGCAAAATTGATAAACCCTGATTAATCATGAATGCACAAATTAGTTTAATATATTGTCTTATTGATATATACGTCTTTTAGTGCTTTTAAAGTGTTGATTTATTCAATAGGTGTATAGATTTTAATCATTGATATAAGTACCTCATCTAATATATTTTACAAATTTCATTCAATATTTATGTATATTTTCTCAACAGTTTTGTGTAGTATAAAATTTGCATCGGATTTATATATGTCTCATTATATGTATATTGCAGCGACTGGCATGTTAATTGGATGGCGATTCCTGGTTAATGGAAGAGAAATTAAAAATCACAGCCATGAATAGAGTATTATTGTTTGTGTTCTGCCTGACAATGCTGCAAACCGGCATCGTTTCAGGTCAGATGAAGGGAAGGGAGAGTGCCGGAAAAGATTTAAACAAGGTCTCAGTTGTAACTATGCCGGAGACAGATGACCTGACAGCCCAATGGATAGATGGATTCCGCAGTGGCAATCCCGGTACGGAGGTGAGAATCCTGCCTTCTGAACAAAACTCCAATGCTGATATCTGGTTCCTTACGGACCATTCCGCAGGTTCGGCAGGGGAAGCTGCATGGCGTATGGTCGTTGGCCGTGAGGTTATCGTCCCGGTAACCGGTACAGCCAGCAGCTATCTTACAGAAATTCAAGGTGCAGGTATATCCCCTGAAAAATTCCTTAATATATTATCCTCTGCCGGGAGTCTGGAATGGGGTCAGCTTCTTGCCAATGATAACAATGTACCGGTCTCTGTATGGATCCTCGATGATAAATCAGTATCACTTGCTCTTTCTCGATTTACAGGCGCAGACCAGGCCTTTTTTAAAGCATCTTCGGTAAAAACACCTGACGAGCTGATTTCACAACTGAAGAGTAACCCTGATGCAATTGCCATTTGCAGGCTGTCAGACGTTACAGATCCTGCCGGAATGTCATTTTTAAAAGATATAGCTATTATACCGGTTGATGTAAACAATAATGGCCATTCTGAATACTTCGAACAGTTTTATGCCGACTATGGCAGTTTCACCAGGGGTGTCTATATTGGCAAATACCCGAAAACACTATGTAATAATATTTATGCTGTCACTGCAACGGTTCCGGCAGCGGGGATTCAGTCTGACCTGTTGAGGTACATTCTCGATGATGGCCAGAAATTCCTGGCAGGCGCCGGCTTTAGTCCCCTGGCACGCGGGGAAGGCATTGCCAGGAGTGAAGCCCTATTGGCTGATCAGACAATCATTACAGCCGGCAGTACAGGAACTTCATCACTCAGGGGATGGCTCTGGGTTATTGCGGTGATTGTAGCGGTATCAGTTGTTGCTTTTGCCCTTTACCAGGTGACCCGTACAGGTGCAGAAGTGACTGTTGCCCCGTCCAGGATTCCTATGGCAGCTTTCAGCCTGAAAACGCTGGTTACCCCTGCCGGGATACTGTTTGACAGAGGCCATTCATGGGCTTTTATGGAGAAAAACGGTATCGTAAAGGTCGGAATTGATGATTTCCTTCAGCATATCACGGGCCCAATAACTAGAGTTAAAATGAAGTCGCCCGGTGAAAAAGTCCATAAGGGAGACCATCTCCTCTCCCTGATCCAGAGAGGAAAGCAGCTTAATATTAAGTCCCCTGTCAGCGGAAAGATTGTAGCAAGAAATGAGCAACTCCTGGGCGATAGCGACATCCTAAACAGCTCTCCATATGACGAGGGATGGATTTACGGCATTGAACCTGAGAACTGGGAGAGGGATTCCCGCCTCCTTAACTTTGCCGGGAAATACGCTGATTACCTGAAGGAGGAATTTGCAAGGATCAGGGACTTCCTTTCGGTTGTGCCCGGGCACAATGATCTCAGATATGCACATGTGGTACTCCAGGACGGTGGCGAGCTCAAGGATGGATTACTGGAGGAATTCGGACCTGAATTGTGGGAGGAGTTCCAGGTCAGGTTCCTTGAGATGTCACGCTGACTGTGTCAACCGCTATATAGTCGCTATTGCCTCTTCCCTGAATAAGAGTATTTTTCGTACATTGTAGAAAATTTACACACTCTTTGCGTTTGTCCTCTTCCGCGAGATGGGAAATGCAAGGAGTTGTTTTACAGTAAAAAGTACCTGTTATGGCTAGTTCCGGCGACAAGAAGACTCCCGGCAGACCGTGGTTGACACGATTTCCCGCATACCTCAGGCTAAGATCAACTATCTATGGAAGAGTAGTGACCATAATCACACTATCAGCCATAGTTCTGTTCATCTCCTTCAGTTTGATATTCAGAACCGTTTATGTTAATTATTTCAACACTGTCCTCAGACAGAACGGGAATAATGTTGGGGCAATAGTTGAGGGATCCCTGTACAAATCGATGCTTGAGAACGACAAGAGCACCCTGCATGGCACACTTGACATAATCAATAACATGCCCGGGATTGACGATGTGAATCTCTATGATCAGAATGAAAACCTTGCCTATTCATCTTTTGCCGCTGAAACAGAAAGCCACAGCAATCCAGACTGCATATCATGCCACACGAACCTCAGTGAGATGTTCTCAATGAAAGAGCGAAGCTACATGATTATTGATGAAAAGAGCGATTGCAGCATGAACCCTAACAGACCGGGACAGAGGCATATGCTCATCAGGAGACCCATACTTAATGAGATTTCCTGTTATACCGCCTCCTGCCATGCTCACAATGAGAATGATGAAGTTCTGGGTTCATTGATAATCAGGATGCCCCTGAAAGACCTTGACAATGCACTGCACAAATCATCCGTCGAATTTCTCCTGATGGCGCTGATAATTACAGCAATAGTTGTCTCAATGCTAATCTTCTTCACCCGGAAGCGGATAAAGGATCCTCTGAACAGTATTATTACGGCCAGTGAGGCAGTATCTGCAGGTGAGATAAACACAAGACTGGAAATTAAGCCTGATCTGCTTGACGACATGAAGATGGTCTCGCAGGCCTTCAATAACATGCTGGACCACATTGACAGGGCCACCGATGAGCTTGAGAACTGGTCGAAACAACTTGAGTACAAGGTTCAGAAAAAGTCGGAAGAGCTCTCAGAAGCTCAGAATGAACTGATCAACGTTGAAAGGATCGCTTCCCTAGGCAAGCTGTCAGCTTCAGTGGCACATGAGATAAATAACCCACTGTCAGGTATACTGATCTACACAAAACTCGTCTACAAACAACTTGACAATCAGGACATCACCTCTGAGAAGAGGGCAAATATGCTCAGGCAGCTTAAACTGGTTGAAGCCGATACCAAACGGTGCGGCGACATAGTTAAAGGTCTTCTTGACTTTTCCCGTAAGGATCAGGATGACTTTGAGGAGAAGCACCTTCATGAGGTACTGCAGGGTACTTATGACCTGATGATGCATCATATCAGGATTGCCAATATAACCTTTCTCACAGACCTTTCAGCCCGGGCTGACATTATATTCTGCAGTCCCAACCAGATCAAGCAGGCATGCATCGCACTGCTGGTCAATGCATCAGAGGCGGTAACAGAAAATGGTGAGATAACGATGAGGACCATTAATCCAGACAAAGACACAATAAGGATCGAGATAACCGATAATGGTTCAGGCATCTCTCCCGAAGACATCCCACATATATTCGAACCATTCTTCTCTACAAAGCGTGATGCAAGGGGCATTGGGCTGGGCCTGCCCATCGTTCACGGGATTGTTCAGAACCACTACGGGAAGGTTGAAATAGACTCCGAGGTAGGAAGGGGAACAACAATATCAATGATTTTTCCTTTAAGAAAAGTATAAGCCGAAGCCATGGCAGAAAAAATATCAATTCTGATAGTAGACGATGAAGAATCTGTAAGGGATTCCCTGCTGAACTGGTTCATCGAAGACGGGTATCATGTAGAGTGCGCCGAAAACGCCAAAAAGGCACTGCACCTGCTTGAGGACCGTGAGTTTGATATAATCCTTGCAGATATCAAGATGCCGGGTATGGACGGAATGGAGATGCACAGGCGGATAAAAGCACTGAACAGGGACTCCATTGTGATCATCATGACGGCCTTCGCCTCCGTTGACACTGCGGTCCAGGCGCTGAAAGACGGAGCTTTTGATTACGTCACAAAGCCTTTTGACCCTGATGATCTGTCGCACCTGATACGGAATGCTGCGGCCCAGATATCACTCAAAACTGAAAATGAAGCCCTTAAAACCAGGGTCATTTCTCTTGAGGATATTGATGACCTCATCGGTAGAAGTGAGACCATTCAAACCGTGCTGAAGCAGGTGGAGAGTGTAGCCCAGTCAAACTCATCGGTAATCATCACCGGTGAAAGCGGAACCGGTAAAGAGCTTGTAGCAAGGGCTATTCACTCAAACTCATCAAGGAAATATTTCCCGCTGATAAGTGTCCACTGCGGCGCCCTGACCGAGAGCCTGCTCGAGAGCGAACTGTTCGGGCATGAGAAGGGGGCATTTACAGGTGCCACCTTTAACCGCAAGGGAAGGTTTGAAATGGCTGATGGTGGCACTATTTTCCTCGACGAGATAGCCACCATATCACCAAAGATGCAGATTGAACTCCTGAGAGTACTGGAGACGAAAAGCTTCGTAAGAGTTGGCGGCAACAGGGAGATATCATCGGATTTCAGGGTCATATGTGCAACCAACAGGGATCTGAAGAGCATGGTTCAGAGCGGTACCTTCCGCGAGGATCTCTACTACAGGCTGAATGTCGTAAACATTACAGTACCTCCTTTGCGTGAACGTACTGACGACATACCGCTGCTAGTCAATCACTTCATCAGAAAATACTGCATCTCAATGAGCCGTGACATGATCACAATTGAACCGGCAGCACTTAAACAGCTTGAACAGTTCGAGTTTCCCGGAAATGTCCGTGAGCTTGAGAACATGATTGAGCGTGCAATTGTTATTGGTAACGGCAAGGAGATTAAGCTGAAGGACCTCCCTATGGGTAAAGAGTCTATCAGTAATTCCGTTGAGAGTCTGGAGGAACTTGAAAAGAGACATATTGAGTTGATTCTCAAAAAGTATGAATGGAACATCTCCCGAACGGCGAGGGCCCTGAACATCGACAGAGTTACACTCTACAACAAAATCAGGAAGTATGATCTGAAGCAGAAGGAGTAACTGCCAAAGATTCCGGCTCATTGAAAGAGAACAAAATCATATTGCTATCCTGCGGCTCATTCGAGAAGAAATTTCTTGGAAGGATCGTTCTTTCAACTGAGGCAGAATTCCGTCTTCCGGTAACCATAGAGGAGTGCCGTTTGGATCTTGATCCTTATTACAATCCGGGAAGGAGACAGTATGACGGTAACAGGTTGCTTCATGACCTCCCGCTCTGTACCGCAAGCGAATACAGAAAACTGCTGGGCCTGTTCAAGGTTGACCTCTTCATTCCAATTCTCACCTACATATTCGGACAGGCCATGCTGAACCATCAGGCCGCAGTTGCCTCTGTTTATCGTCTCAGGAACGAACTGTACGGAATGAAGCAGGATGAAGAGATGCTTCTTTCCAGGACTGTCAAGGAGGTTATTCATGAACTTGGCCACACATTCGGACTGATTCACTGTCATTTCCCGACATGTGTCATGAGGTCAAGCACCTATGTTGAGGATATTGACCAGAAGAGCAGTTACCTCTGTGCAAGATGCCGGTCCCTTTTTGAGGAGGCACAAAAATGAAAAAGGGTGCTCATTATTGCAATGAGTCACCCCCTCTTCATAAAAATATCAGGAATCTATTTTGCCTTAAAGCCAAACATGATAGCAACACATCCGCTGGCTGGAAGCTGATCACGGGTGCCAAATGTAGACACTTTGACAACAATTTTCAACTGCTGGCTCGATTCCAGTTTAAAGTCCCAGATGTTGGTAAGCCCTCCCTCCTTGTTTGAATAGAGCACCTTGCCGGTGGCATCCATTACAGTAAACTCCACCGGAGGAAGGCCGTCAGCCCCGCAGATCGCAAGACGGTAATCAAGATCTGAATAGAAGGTCTTATAGAGCTCAGCCTCCTCGCCTTCAACAAGCACGGCAGCATGATAGTTACCGTCATGGAGATAGGCGCCCAGCTCTTTCTTGCAGAGCGATTTGGCAAATCCCTTACACTGTGCGGCTGCTTCACCCGGACCCAGCAGGGAGAGGAGCACTGTTATCAGTAAAGTCTGTATAAGCTGTCTCATCGGTATCTATTTTACATAAATGTTTCTGATCTCTGCTACCTTATCCTTGATAGCAAGGAAGGTTTCCGGCTTCAGCTCACTCCTTGCCGAACCGGTAATCTCTGTCACTCCGGTTGTCTCATCATACTCTGCTGATGAGGGGGTTGTGGAACGTTCAATCCTGTCAAAGAGGGTCTTCAACTCGCGGATGGGACCTATCAGCTCGCGGATGGCCGTATTGTCATTGTATGTCTCCAGCAGCCGTATAAGATCATCGACTGACATCTTCTGGTCAGCTATGGTGCCTACCAGCTTATTAGCCTTGAAGTTCTTCATTTCAACCATGTTGGTGGAGATGTAAAGCCCCTCAATGAATCCACCCGAAATAATCGTAGCTGCAACTGCATGCTGCTCATCATCTTCAAGGTAAGCCTGTGAATTAAGGAACGTCTCCGAAACGATCTCCATTATCACGTCACGGTTGTTGATATTCTGCTCAAGTCTCTCAATTGTCGTCTCATCAATGGCATCAATTATCCCCAGCCCGGTAGCCATGTCTTCAGCAGCCTCCATGTAGTTGATCAGCAGTGAAGTCTCATCATACATGCTTGCAAAGCTGAGGTCACAGACAAAAATCCCGAGGTTCAGCGCCATGCTCTTGCTTGTGGTGTAATTGCTTTTATTCTCCACCGGATTCAGCAGCGTAGCGTCAAACTTTGCCCCTGCTTCCTTGATCAGCTGAGCTACCTCAAGCGGGGTGGGCAGGGCATTGAATACCTTCTCGGCATTCTTTATCTGCTCCATCGTCTGCTCATCGGCACTAACGGTCTCCTCCGTCTCCTTCGTCCCCTCTCCCTTGGTTTTACCTTTACAGGATGTTGCAACCAGACAGATCGAGAGAGCTGACACTCCCAGGATCAGTGGCAGAATTTTAAGCTTACTGTTCATAATGATTATTGTTTTAGAGTTCACAGGCATACATCCGACCAAATTACCACTTTTTTTTTATTAATCAAATGTGCCCTTAAGTTATTATTAGACATAATTTTGTTCCAAATTTTCCACCATGATTAAGTCAGATAAAAAACTTGCGGAGCTGAGTAAGATACTCATCAACGGAAAGTATAACGAGATTAATGCCCGGATTAGTATACTCAGGAGCGAAGAACCTTTTGAGGGAGCCATCATGATGCTGGCCCGTTACTATGATAGGACCAGTGATGAGCAACTTAAACTCATCATTTCGGCTTTCTTCAATGATATGAAGGAGAGTTCAGGCCAGTCGGAAGTTATTGAGGCTCTGACCTCTGTCGCCGACCCTGCTTCCAAGGCCATGCTTGCATCATCCTGCTGGCAGTCAGGACTCGATTACTCCGGGTACGCCTTGGCGCTGACCGATGCCTTCATTACTGGCGACTACCTTACAGCTCTCGAATGCTTTACTGTACTCGATACCTGCTCAGTATCTTTGAATGACAGAGACAGGGCAGAAGTTATCTTTCGTATTCAGAATGAGAATTTAAAATTTGACCAAAAAAAACAGCAACTTGCACTGGAACTTATTACTCTGCTGAAAGGATGATAGGGCTGCTATATATAGGAGCTGTAGTGCTTCATGAACTGAGACCTCTCAAAAAGTGAGGGGTTTTCAATATTCCTGTAATTGAGCCGGCCTCTGAAATCGTCCAGAGTTTTAAACTCCTTTCCTTCCATCCACCGGTGTATTGCCTCGTTTATCTCAGTTATTACAGTAAAGCCCCGTTTGTAGAGCGCTGAGCAGACCTGCACGGTTGTTGCCCCTGCAAGGAGGTACTTGATTGCATCCTCCCCTGTGTAGACCCCTGTAGAAGCGGATATATCCATCTTCATATCCTGGGCACTGACCATTCCCACCCAGCGCAGTACATAACGCTGCTCTACAGGGTTTGACAGAACGGAGGCCGGCACCACATTCAGGTTGTTAATGTCAAAGTCAGGCTCATAGAACCTGTTAAACAAAACAATCCCGGAAGCACCGTGATTATACATCTGCCAGGTAAAATTAAGGAGGTTGGAGAACCGCAGTCCAATCTTAACACTGACAGGTATAGTCAGTTTCTTCCTGAGGCTATCGATGATTTTAAAGTAAACGGCCTCAGAATCACTGCTGCTCTGATTCTTATCCACGGGAATGAAGAATATATTTACCTCCAGGGCGCTTGCTCCGGCCTTTTCAATCTCTAAGGCAAAATCGATCCACCCCCTGGGCGAAAAGCAGTTTATGCTTGCAATGACGGGTATCTTTACGCTTCTGCGTGCTCTTGCTACCAGGTCAAGGTAGGTCTCCACACTGTTGGTCCGGGTATAGTAGTGAAGATAGTCATCAGCCTCAGGGTACGACTCCTTTGCCGCCATTGAATGAGCCATAGATACAATCTGTTCTTCGAACAGCGACTTCAGCACCACGGCACCGGCACCGGCCGCCTCTGCTTCAACTATCGACTCAACCTTGGAAGTGAAATTTGAACTTCCGGCGATAACGGGACTGCTAAGGTCGAGCCCCAGGTAACGTGTGTTGATTGTACTCATTTTATCTTTTTGTTCGTTCTCCAAATATAAGTGTTCCAACCCGTATCATTGTGCTTCCCTCCTCAACTGCCACCTGCCAGTCGCCCGACATGCCCATTGAGATCTCCCTGAAATGCCTGCTGCCGGCGAAGTGAGCATCACGCAACTGTCTGAAAATCGCGGTCAGGGTTTGAAACTCAGCCCTCACCCTGACCATATCATCGGTGAAGGAGGCCATCCCCATTACACCGCATATTTTTGCTGACCTGAGGGTAGCAGAAACAGCTGCCCAGTCTGTCTCCAGGACTTCGTTCAGCCCGAACCCGGACTTGGTCTCCTCCGTTGCTATATGTATCTGAAGCAGGCAACCAACCTCCTTCTCCTGAGCTTCTGCCTCCCGGTCAATCAGCCGGAGCAGCTTAAGAGTGTCAACTGATTCAATAACTGAGGCCGCGGCTACAGCCTGCTTTACTTTGTTCGACTGCAGGTGGCCTATCAGATGCCAGGATATACCAGGGGGCAGCAGGTTCTTTTTTATTTGCATCTCCTGGACGCGGTTCTCTCCTAAAATGTGAAGACCGGCATTATATGCCTCCAGAGCTTCCTCAGTGGTACGTGTCTTTGTCACCCCGACGACTTTTATTTCAGGAGGCAATCCGGCAAGCAGCCTTTGTATGTTCTCTGCGATGCTGTTCATCAGGGCCTTTCCCTGTTTATCAGTCGAGTTTATGTATCACCAGTCCGCTCCTCAGTTTAGGCTCGAACCAGGTAGTCTTTGGAGGCATGATATTACCCGTATCAGCTATTGTTATCAGCTGCTTCATCGAGACCGGGTAGAGCGCAAAAGCCACTTTCATCTCGCCACTGTCGACCCTTCTCTTCAGCTCTCCCAGACCCCTGATGCCTCCAACAAAGTCAATACGCTTCGACCTCCTGAGATCCTGGATGTCAAGCAGAGGCATAAGTACCTTGTCTGTTAGTATGGTTACATCAAGAACACCGATAGGATCAGAATCATCATAGGTGCCTTTCCTGGCAGTAAGACTGTACCACTGGCCGTCAAGATACATACCGAAGTTGTGAAGCTTACGCGGCTTGTAGGTTTTTGTCCCTTTCTCTCTTATTTCGAAAGATTCATTCAGTCTGGCCAGAAACTGCCCGGCCGTCATCCCGTTCAGATCTTTCACCACCCGGTTATAATCGAGATCGGAAGAGCACA
>JBFYPM010000089.1:0-7496 GCA_041303295.1 Bacteroidales bacterium | reverse complement strand
TTACCGCGGCCTCAACCAGCGAGAGATGCCCTTCGTGCAGCGCTCCCATTGTAGGCACAAAACCCGGAAGCCTCAGAACGCATACCCTGTAATGCTCCCTTACCTCTTTGGCAGTTGTCAGTACCTTCATTCCTCTGAATTATAAGTGACGAGCCGGGCCAGACACCGGAGTGGTACCGGTCCGGCAATACAAAAATAACACCATTTTGCGGGTAACCCGTTGTATTTAAGCTTGGAAATTAATTGTATTTTTTTTATTATCTTTGCACTTTGATTTAATTAAGGTATACCGGGAGGTTTTAATGGAGAGCAGAAGGGTTTTGTTTGTTTCACAGGAGATCATGCCTTATCTTGGTGAGACAAAGCTTTCAAAGATCAGCCGTGATCTGCCGCAGGGCATACAGGAAAGGGGGAAAGAGATCCGCACATTCATGCCCCGTTATGGTTCCATCAATGAAAGAAGGAACCAGCTTCACGAAGTCATTCGCCTTTCGGGAATGAACCTGATCATTGATGACACCGATCACCCGCTTATAATTAAGGTAGCCTCCATCCAGTCAGCCCGCATGCAGGTCTATTTCATTGATAATGATGATTACTTCCAGCGTAAGCATACTGTTGCTGATGCAGCAGGCATTGAGTACGAGGACAATGACGAAAGGGCCATCTTCTTTGCCCGGGGCGTCATAGAGACCGTGAGGAAACTGAGGTGGAGTCCTGACATTGTACACTGTCATGGATGGCTTGCTTCACTTGTGCCCCTGTACCTGCGGAAGATTTACTCTGATGACCCGGTTTTCAGCAAGGTCAAATCGGTATATTCCGTTTACAATAACGGTTTTAAAATGCCGTTAAAATCTGCACTGGCTGATAAACTTATGGCTGACGGTATCGACAGCGATTCACTCAAGGCTATTAAGAGCGGCGTTGACTTCCAGAGCCTGACACAATTGGCGGCCGAGAACTCTGACGGAGTTATATTCGGGAGCGACACTATTGACGAGCAGGTTAAGAAACAGGTTGCCGGCATGGGCAAGCCTCTCCTGGAATACCATGGTGAGGAGAATTATATTGATGCTTACAACGACTTTTATGACAAGCTTTTACTTGAAAAAAAGAAATAAGAACCGTAGCGGTCTCCGGACCGGATTGCTTAAATCCATATTTCCTCTCTTCTTCCTGCTGGCCATGACCATGGCCTCATGCGATCAGGATCCGATGAATATAGGCATTGACCTTCTGCCTGATGAAGATTTCATTGCGATCAAATCAACTGATACAATCACTATCAGGGCCTACACCATGTATGATGATTACTCCCTCTCTTCAGACAGTACCCGGATGATCGCAGGCGGGGTCTATGATGCGTATTTCGGGGATACTTACTGTGACTTCGTCACTCAGCTCAGGCTGATGAGTGCATGGCCAACCAAGATCTTTCAGATCGACTCAGTCTTTCTTACCTTCCTGCCATCAAAGGTCTCTGGCGACACGGCAGCAATACACTATATTCGCCTGTATGAGACGGGAACACTTCTCACGGACACCACTGATTATTATTCTGCCCAGGATCCTGACACAATCAAATATCTCGGAGAATACCAGTTGCCTGTGCTGAAGGCTGATTCCACCTATTCCGTCAGGTTGCACAACTGGGTGGGTGAATACCTCCTGCGTGACACCACACAGCTTAGCCCTGCGTCAAATTTTTACAAGACCTTCTTCAAGGGACTCTACTTTGGCATCTACAGCCCGACCAGTCCTGTCCTCATGGAGATGACAGCCGGTGATGACCCCCTTGGCATAACTGTATTCTACCATGACACTGCCGATGTAAAGTACAACTACTCATTTGTGGCAACCAACAGGGCGGTGAACTATAACAGGTTCACTCATGACCGGACTACGGCTGAGCCAGGGAAACAGATTGTGCATGTCAATGATCTGGTTGCTGATACTGCTGCCTTCCTGCAGACCTACCACGGTGTCTATGTTAAGCTTGATCTGCCCTCTCTTGAAGCATTCAGGAGTATTGACAGAATAGCGGTCAATAAGGCAAGAATTGTTGCCCCGGTACATCTCGACGGAGAAACCTATCTCGAGAAGAACATGCCCAGTCAGATCTATGTGAGGTACCGCAACAGCGAGGGGGAGGAACAGGTAGTCCCTGACCTGATACATGATGTAAGCTTCATGGACGGAACCTACTATACCGAAAAAGACAGCTACCAGTTCAACATAACAACCTTCGTCCAGCAGTACCTTGACGGGGATATAGACACTCCGTCAGTGGAGCTCTTTTTTCCTCTCTCAGCCAAGCAAAACGTAATCTTTGGGGCTAACGGGAATGACCCTGCCTTCAGATTTGAGTTTGCATACACAATATATTGATTAGCTAGCAGTTAATATTGATTAGCTAATAGTAAAAAAATCATTTATGTGTGGAATTGTAGGATATATAGGATCCCGACCTGCCAGAGATATAGTCATTAACGGACTCAAGAGGCTGGAATACAGGGGATATGACTCTGCAGGTATTGCCATAAGCGACGGTGAGAGGACGGAGATCTTCAAGTGTGCCGGCAGGGTCCGTGATCTTGAGGAGATGGTAGCAGGCAAGGATTTTGACGGATCCATTGCCATGGGTCATACACGGTGGGCAACACATGGGGAGCCTAACGAGATAAATGCCCATCCGCAGGTCTCCTGCAGGGGACATTTTATAGTGGTGCATAACGGCATTATTGAGAACTACGCCCGTATTAAAAAACATCTTGAGAGCCGTGATGTGAAATTCACGAGCCAGACAGACACTGAGGTGCTGGCCAACCTCATGGAACATCTCTATCTTGAGGGCGATCTTTCTGCAGAACAGGCTATCATCATGGCGCTGAACAAGGTGGAAGGCACCTACGGCATTGCCGTTTACTGCCGCGACGAGCCGGGCAAGCTCTTCGCCGCACGTCTCGGTTCACCGCTTGTGATAGGCGTAGGTGACGGTGAGAACTTCATCGCATCTGACGCAACCCCCATAGTTGAACATACCCAGCGTGTCATCTACCTCAATGACGACGACCTCGCTGTCATCCGGAAGGACGAGATGGTACTCAAAGCCATCAGGAACAAGAGGGTGGAGCCCGAGGTGAAAGAGGTTGACCTGAAGATCGGGGAGATAGACAAAGAGGGATATGCTCATTTCATGCTCAAAGAGATCTTTGAACAGCCCCGTGCCATTCATGACACCTTCAGGGGAAGGATTCTTCCCAACCAGGCTGGGCTGATGCTCGGAGGCCTGCACAATGTGTTTGACACAATGGCTTCGGCAGACAGGATACTCATAGTGGCATGCGGCACATCATGGCATGCGGGGCTGGTGGGTGAGTACATCATTGAGGAGTACTGCCGCATACCAGTGGAGGTTGAATATGCGTCAGAGTTCCGATATCGCGACCCTGTGATCAAGAAGGGCGACATAGTACTGGCCATCAGCCAGAGCGGTGAGACAGCAGATACGCTGGCTGCCATACGCCTGGCAAAAGAACGGGGAGCCATGGTGCTGGGCATATGCAACGTTGTGGGATCATCAATATCACGGGAGACCAATGCCGGTGTCTTCACCCACGCCGGACCCGAGATAGGGGTGGCGTCAACAAAGGCATTCACCACTCAGGTGGTGGCACTGGCCATGATAGCCTTCGAGATGGGATACCGTAAGGGTCTTCTTGACGAGGCACGCTACCGCGGGCTGATAGGCGAGCTGACCTCACTCCCCGGTAAGGTTGAAGAGGCACTTAAGGTGAATGACCAGGCACTTGCGCTGGCAAGGATATACAAGGACTCAACCAACGCCCTCTATCTTGGAAGAGGACTGCTCTACCCCGTGGCATTGGAAGGGGCGCTGAAACTCAAGGAGATCTCATATATTCACGCCGAAGGCTACCCTGCCGCTGAGATGAAGCACGGCCCTATTGCCCTGATAGATGAGCATATGCCAGTTGTTGTAGTGGCCACAAAGGAAAACTCCTATGACAAAATAGTCAGTAATATACAGGAGGTCAAGGCACGAAAAGGGCAGGTGATAGCTGTAGTCACAGAGGGTGACCAGGTGATAAGTGCGATGGCTGATTATGTTCTGGAGGTTCCTGATACCATATCGGTTTTTGCTCCGGTGCTGGCAGTGATTCCGCTGCAGCTCCTCTCTTATCATATTGCCGTACTTCGCGGGTGTGATGTAGATCAGCCCCGAAACCTGGCAAAATCAGTGACTGTGGAATAATTTAAAGCTGGGCAATATGGCTGACAGTTACAGAAGTCTGAGTATCGGAGAGATCCGCGGCCTTGAGGCTGCGGGCTGCCGGAGTAATTCCTGGGAGAGCGTGTTTGTCAAGGACCCGTTCAATGCTGAGAGGATACAGAACGTCACCTTCTCAGGTATCGTCAGGATGGGGCTCTTCAACGGTGTTGCGCGCGAGAGATGCGGGCTGCCCCTGCTGCACGGGATAAAGAACGCTCATATACATAATTGCACCATAGCCGATAATGTCACCATCACTGACATCACAGGCTTCATCGCCAATTATGACATCGGTGAAGGTGTAGTAATAAGAAACTGCGGTCACATCTCAACCGAGGGCCGCACATCATTTGGCAACGGTACACGTGTGGCGGTACTTAACGAGACCGGCGGCAGGGAGGTACCAATATGGGACCGCCTGTCATCACACATGGCATACATAATCACACTCTACAGGCACAGGCCTGCTGTAATAGGGGTGATAGAGAAACTGATAGATGACTATGCCGAAAGCGTGAAGTCGGACCGCGGGGAGATAGGATCCGGATCATATATCGCCGGGTGCGGAACCATCAAAAACGTGAAGATAGGATACGGAGCAGTGATAGAAGACGTATCGAGACTGGCTGAAGGAACAGTTAACAGCTCTTATAAGGACCCGGTCTACATAGGCAATGATGTGATTATGGATCACTTCATCATATGCTCCGGATCAAAGGTGAATGACGCCGCCGTGATAGACAAATGCTTCATCGGACAGGGTTGCACCCTGTCAAAACAGTACTCGGCGGAAAATTCCCTTTTCTTCTCAAACTGCGGAGGATACCACGGCGAGGCCTGCTCCATTTTTGCTGGTCCATACACCGTAACCCACCACAAATCAACCCTACTCATCGCCGGCATCTTCTCATTCATGAACGCTGGCAGCGGATCAAACCAGAGCAACCACATGTACAAACTGGGTCCGATCCACCAGGGAATAATGGAGCGAGGATCAAAGACAACCTCTGACTCTTACATGCTGTGGCCTTCACGCATCGGACCATTCACCCTTGTCGTGGGCAGGCACTACCATAACGTTGATACCACCCAGTTTCCATTCTCGTACCTGACTGAGGTGAACTATGAGTCACAGCTTATCCCGGGAATAAACCTGAGGAGCGTGGGAACAATCCGTGATGCCCAGAAGTGGCCAAAGCGTGACATGCGAAAGGATCCGAAGAAGCTTGACCAGATCAATTACAACCTTCTCAGCCCGTTCACCGTCGGGAAAATGATGAACGGAAGAGAGCTGCTGCGTAAACTGCTCAGCGATAACCCCGGCCAGCCTTTCATCTCCTTTGACAGGATGAGGATGAAGAGCACTGCAGCCGAACGTGGCATCAGCCTGTACCAGATGGGAATTAACAAATTCATTGGTAACTCCGTGATTAAAAGACTGGAAGGTATTGATTTCAGTTCGGATGCCGACATCAGGAAGAGGATGAAACCGGAATCTGATAAGGGTACAGGCGACTGGATTGACATGGCAGGACTCATTGCACCGCTCAGATCGATAGAAGAGTTGCTTGTCTCTATCGAGAGAAAGGAGATGAAGAATGCCGATGCCATCAATAAGAGCTTTGAACAGATCCACAAGCATTATTATGATATGGAGTGGACCTGGATCTACGAACGGCTTCCACGGGAGACCGGTAAGCCAAATGAAAAGCTGACGGCATCGGATATCATTGACATCGTGGAAAAATGGAAGAAGAGCGTGGTCGATCTCGACAGGATGCTGTATGAAGATGCCCGCAAGGAGTTCACCCTTTCATCAATGACCGGCTTCGGCATTGACGGTGATGATGAGGTCAAGAAGCGCGATTTCGAGCAGGTGAGGGGTGATTTTGAGAAGAATGGCGTTGTCCTTGCCATCCTTGACCATATAAAGACAAAGTCCGAACTGGGGGATGAACTTATTAAACGTCTGAAGGTCTGAGGTCTGAAGGTCTGAAGGTCTGTCGCTTCGCTCCGTCCTGCCCTGCAATCTGGCTCCGTCGCTAAGTCAGCCCACCGGGCTGACTCTTAACGCTCGGCCCTGGTCCTGCGGTCGTAATCAATTGATTGACTGTGGACTGGAGACTGCCGGTTGATGACTGACGACTACCTCTGCCCGTACATCTCCTCGTAATACTTCGAGTAGGCGCCGGAGATGATTGTTTCAAGCCAGTTCTCATTTGCCAGGTACCAGTCGACGGTCATGGCCAGTCCCTGCTCAAAGGTAACCGACGGCCTCCAGCCGAGCTCCTTCTTCAGCTTGCTGCTGTCAATTGCATACCTGAGGTCATGTCCGGCACGGTCAGTCACGTAGGTTATAAGCTTCTCCGCGCTGCCTGCGGCTTTTCCCAGTCTTTCATCCATGATACGGCAGAGCAGCCGTACGAGGTCAATGTTTTTCCACTCGTTGTCGCCACCCACATTATAAGTCTCTCCAGGTTTCCCCTTGTGGAAGATGAGGTCGATGGCCGATGCATGATCCTCTACATAGAGCCAGTCCCTAATATTATCACCCTTACCATAAACAGGGATTGGTTTTCCGGTCTTTATATTATTTATTGTCAGAGGTATGAGCTTTTCAGGGAATTGATTCGGGCCGTAGTTGTTTGAGCAGTTGGAGATTACCCAGGGCAGTCCATATGTGTTTCCGAAGGCTCTCACCATGTGATCCGAACTTGCCTTTGAGGCTGAATATGGGCTACGCGGGTCATATGCCGTCTGCTCGGTGAAGAACCTGTTCTGCTCAAGCGAGCCGTATACCTCGTCAGTTGAGATGTGGTAAAAGAGTCTCCTCACGTCCCGGCCGGGGTCCGTATTACGGAATGCTGTCAGCAGGTTGACTGTGCCGATAATATTAGTATAGATGAACTCATCGGGTGAGGTGATTGACCTGTCAACATGTGATTCGGCAGCGAGGTGTATCACCCCGTCAAATCCGAACTCCCTGAAGAGGGCGTTGACCGTTTCTTTGTCAACTATGTCGACCCTGCGGAACTGGTAGTTTGGGGCCTTGTCGAGGCCGGTAAGGTTGCCGAGGTTGCCTGCATAGGTCAGCTTGTCGGCGTTGACGATGGTGTAGTCAGGATATTTGCTGACCAGTCGTCTAACGACGTGCGACCCGATAAAACCTGCGCCTCCTGTTATAAGTACTGTCATCTTCATG
>JBFYPM010000088.1:0-3801 GCA_041303295.1 Bacteroidales bacterium | reverse complement strand
ACATGATCATGTACATGACCATTTCAGCGTCCATTATCACATCCATATCAGTGACAGGAAGAACATGACTCCATGGATCCTCTTCCTGATATTCGTTCTCGGACCCTGCGAAACCCTCATTCCCATCCTGATGTACCCGGCTGCAGCAAACAATATCAGCGGCGTGATAGTGGTATCACTCCTTTTCTCTGTTGTCACCATAGCCACCATGATGACGGTTGTGCTTGCCTTCAGACTCGGCCTGAGCCGGATAAACCTGAGACCCCTTGAACGTTATGTAAATGTAATTGCCGGAGCAACAATTGCGGTGTCCGGACTGGCGATTCAGGTGCTGGGTCTCTGAGATCATAATTATTATTAGTTTTGCCAAAATTTACCAGATGAGTTTCGACTACAACACACAGAGAAAAAGAATGTCGCTGCCGGAATATGGAAGGAATGTTCTGAAGATGATAGAACATATCAAGACCATAAAGGATACCGAGGAGAGGAACCAGGCAGCGAAAACCGTCATACAGATCATGGGTAACCTTAACCCGAACCTCGGGGGGGTGACCGACTACAGGCACAAACTGTGGGATCATCTGATGATTATTGCCGATTTCGATTTGAATGTTGACTCGCCATATCCGGCACCGGACAGGTCCAAGCTCAATGCCAAACCCAATAAGGTGCCATATCATAACGGCAATATCAGATATGCTCATTACGGACACATAGTGCCGGCATTGATTGAAGCCGCCGTAGCCATGGAAGAGGGAGAAGAAAAAGACTACCTCACCACACTTATTCTCAACCAGATGAAAAAAGACTACCTGACCTGGAACAAGGCCCAGGTAGCTGATGACCTGATCATCAGGGACCTGATGGATATGTCCGGTAACCGCCTCAAGGTGCCGGAGAACTTCAAAATGCCTGACATCAAGGAGCTTCTGGCACCGCCGAAGAGCAAGACACAGAGCCGGTACCAGGGAAGGCCACAGGACAAATACCAGAACAGGTCAAACAAACCCATGAAGAAGAAACACAAAAACGGTTATTAATCATCTCAAACTTTAGGTCATGAGTATCACAAACGTTATAACCTATGACGCGCCTCTGCCTGGCGGTCACTATTCCCAGGCTGTCGTTCGCGGGAATATCATCTTCGTCTCGGGTCAGCTGCCTGTGGTTCCCCTGACCGGTGACAAGCTTGCAGGAGATATCAGCGAGCAGACCCTTCAGGCTCTCAGGAACGTGCTCAGCATCGTCAAAGCGGCCGGAGGAGACATCACAACAATAGCACGCACTACCATTTATACCACTGACGTAAAATTCTGGGAAGAGGTCAACAGGGTCTATGCTGATTTCTTCGGCCCCGTCCACCCCGCCAGATCAATTATCACCGTGGGGGCGTTGCATCACGGTTGCCTTGTTGAGATTGAGGCTGTGGCTTTCACCCTCTGATTTGCCACTTTGTCATGTTTATCATTATGGCCGGCATTTTGCTGAAAGGCCAGTAGAAAAGAGATTTTATCATGGTGAAAAAGAAAAGTCACGAAGAGAGACATGGTGAACCCATGCACGCAAACGAAGCACACGAATACTTGGATACTGAAGGTACGGAGAGGAACATGCAGGCCGCTGCTGAGGATTCAGCGGAGCCGGAACTGAAGAGACTGGCTGCACAGGAGCTGCTTGAAAAACTGACAGAAATGCAGGACAGGTACCTTCGCCTTTCAGCTGAATTTGACAATTACAGGAAGAGAACACTCCGCGAGAAAATCGAACTCGCCCAGTCGGGAGGAGAAGAGGTGATTAAAAAACTGCTGCCTATTGTGGATGACTTTGACAGGGCAATGATATCAATACGTGCCACCGACGACTGTGGTGCAATCAAGACCGGACTCGAGCTCATCTATGCAAAAGTGAACGAATTCCTCCGCAATAACGGGGTGAAGGAGATAGAGGCTATTAACGAACCGTTCAATAGCGACATGCATGAAGCCGTGACCAGCATAACAGTACAGGATGACGGTCAGAAGGGAAAGATAATAGAGGTAACACAAAAGGGATATTCCCTCAATGATAAAGTGATCCGCTTCCCCAAGGTGGTTGTGGGTGAATAACAGAATGGATCTTAACTGAAAAATGTCAAAAAGAGACTATTACGAAGTACTGGGCATCAGCAAGGGGGCCTCTAAGGATGAGATAAAGAAAGCCTACCGCAAACAGGCCCTTAAATATCATCCTGATAAGAATCCGGGCGACAAGGAGGCTGAGGAGAAGTTCAAGGAGGCAGCTGAGGCTTACGAGGTTCTGAGCAATGATGAAAAGAAGGCGCGGTATGACCAGTTCGGGCATGCCGGCATGGGCAACAATATGGGTGGCGGTGGCTTCGGCCGCGATATGACAATGGAAGATATCTTCTCATCATTCGGGGATATCTTCGGTGATGCCTTTGGCGGAGCTTTTGGTTCACGCAGGGGTAGCGGACGCTCACGTTCCGTCAACCGCGGAACAAACCTGAGGCTGAAGGTCAAACTCACCCTCGAGGAGTTTGCCCACGGTGCCGAGAAGAAGGTCAGGGTAAACAAGTACGTCACATGTAACAGCTGCCACGGCTCCGGGGCCGCCACTGACAGCGACGTGACGACATGCACAGCCTGCAAGGGGACAGGGCAAACGACCCGTGTCATGAACACCATACTCGGTCAGATGCAGACCACTGCTCCATGTAATGTGTGTGGCGGCGACGGGAAGGTGATAACGAAAAAATGTCACAAGTGCTACGGCGAAGGTATAACACAGGCAGAGGAGGTGATACCTCTCTCTATACCTCCAGGGCTTGCCCCGGGTATGCAGCTCTCGGTGACAGGCAAAGGCAACGCTGCGCGCCGCGGCGGTGTCAACGGAGACCTGATTGTAGTGATAGACGAGGAGCCGCACGATGAGCTCCTGCGTGAGGGCAATGACCTCATTTATAACCTATTCATCAGCATCCCCGACGCCATCCTGGGAGCCAACGTGGAGGTCCCGACTATTGACGGAAAGGTCAGAATCAAGATCGACCCGGGAACCCAGGGAGGAAAGATCCTGCGCCTGAGAGGAAAAGGCCTGCCCGATGTCAACGGATATGGCAAGGGAGACCTGCTCGTAAATGTCAATGTGTGGATCCCCAAAAACCTCTCGAAGGAAGAACAGAAAATAATGGAACAGTACCGCTCATCAGCTACATTTACACCCAAGCCCGATGCAGACGATAAGGGCTTCTTCGACAGGGTCAAGAATTACTTCTCATAATATTACCGTAACAACCATTCAGGGTTGATATGCGACGCACAGTCCGTATCAACCTTTTTTTATATCTTTGAATCTTCCGGACTAACGCCTTAATCTTGGAAAGAAAATGATATTATTTGAAGCACAAAATGTAACCAAACGCTTTAGGACCCAGACTGCGCTTGACGGGGTCAGCATAAGCGTCCCGGAGCAGAGCATCTATGGCCTGCTCGGACCCAACGGCGCAGGCAAAACAACCCTGATACGAATCATCAACCAGATCACGGCCCCCGACAGCGGCGCAATATTCCTCAACGGACGGCCGGTAAAGCCTGAAGATGTGCATAACATCGGGTACCTTCCCGAAGAACGTGGCTTGTACAAGAAGATGAAGGTGGGCGAACAGGCCCTCTACCTGGCACAGCTAAAAGGACTGAGCCATGCAGAGGCCATGCGCCGCCTTAAATACTGGTTTAAAAAGCTCGAGATAACCGGATGGTGGGATAAGAAAGTAGAGGAGCTCTCAAAGGGGATGCAGCA
>JBFYPM010000087.1:0-10754 GCA_041303295.1 Bacteroidales bacterium | reverse complement strand
ACATGGAGACGATTGTGATTGTACGGCCATGGAAGTTGCCTTCACAAACAATGATCTTTGCCTGATTCTCCCTGATGCCTTTCTTAAGGTATGCCCATTTACGGCAGAGCTTCAGGGCGGTCTCGTCAGCCTCGGCACCGGTATTCATCGGGAGCACCTTGTCATAACCGAAATACTTCGTTACATACTCCTCATACTCACCAAGAACAGAGTTGTAAAAAGCCCGTGAAGTAAGGGTGAGCTTCTGCGCCTGGTCAACAAGCGCTGCAGTGATCTTCGGATGGCAATGACCCTGGTTTACAGCTGAATAGGCCGACAGGAAATCATAATATCTTTTTCCCTCCACATCCCAGACAAAAGGTCCCTGGCCTCTGTCAAGCACCACTGGCAGCGGATGGTAGTTGTGCGCTCCGAATTTTTCTTCTCTTTCTATGTAATCATGAGGTTTCATAGCCATAATGTTTTTGTGTTTTTTGCAGGAGGCAATGTTACAAACCTTTTTCGACAAAACGAAAGGAAAGAATCATGATTCTTCTCCGAGCAGGTCCGGTCGTTTCTCCCTGGTAATGCGGAGGGCCTGTTCGAAGCGCCATTTTTCAATCTCCGGCGTGTTTCCGCCTGTAAGAATCTCTGGCACCTTCCATCCCCGGAAGTCGGCCGGCCTTGTATATACAGGTGGCGCCAGAAGGCTGTCCTGAAAAGAGTCGGAGAGAGCTGATTCCGCGTCAGAGATGGCCCCGGGGAGAAGTCTTACAATGGCGTCGGTGATCACCGCCGCCGGCAACTCACCACCGGTCAGAACATAGTCGCCTACCGATATCTCACGCGTGATGAGATGATCCCTGATACGCTGGTCTATCCCCTTGTAGTGACCCGCAAGGATGATCAGGTTCTCCTTCATTGACAGTTCATTGGCCAGAGGTTGTGTGAAACGGACGCCGTCAGGGGAGGTGTAGATGATCTCGTCATAGACCCGCTCCGAGGTGAGATGCTTAATGCAGTTGTATACCGGCTCAATCATCATCACCATGCCGGCACCGCCCCCGAACTGGTAATCGTCTACATTTTTATGTTTGTCAGCAGAGTAATCACGAAGGTTAATTATGTTTATCACGGCAATGCCCCTGGCCCTGGCTCGTTTGATGATCGACTCATCAAACGGGCTCCTCAGAAGTTCGGGCAGTACTGTTATTATATCAATTCTCATAAAAATCCTGTTTGGTAAATCTAATACAGTTTTTTTTTATATTTGGAATCGACAAGTAAAATTAACCTTCAAGAAAAAAATTTAGCAACATGGGAAAATTTGTTATCACGAAGAGAAAAAACGGTGAGTTTCAGTTCAACCTGCTTGCCGGTAATGGCCAGGTTATTCTCGCCAGCGAAGGCTATGCCTCCAAGCCCTCGTGCATGAACGGTGTCAAGTCAGTGATGAAGAATGCCGCTGATATAAAGAGGTTTGAGTCAAAGGTTGCCAAGAACGGTAAGTATCATTTTAACCTGAAAGCCATGAATGGACAGGTCGTTGGCAAGAGCGAGATGTATGACTCAACTGCCAGTTGCGAAAACGGCATTGCATCTGTGAAGAAGAATGCCCCTGGTGCAACCATAGAAGACAAGACTAAACTATAAGATGTTATTTTCTTTCGAAGACGATCTTTCCGTCTGCGATTGTATAATCAGCTTTTACTGACATAATCATCTCCTCAGCGATATTGAATATATCTTCTGAGAGGATGGTTATGTCTGCAAGATAGCCCTCCCTCAGCATTCCTTTCCTCTCTTCCATGAACTGGGAGTATGCTGACCCAAGTGTATAGTATTCAATTGCTTTCTCCATTGTTATCTTCTCCATCGGGAACCAGCCGTCGCCCTCTTCCCCCTTACGGTCCTTGCGGGTGACGGAAGCATACAGGCCCTCCATCGGATTCAGCGGCTCAACGGAGTAATCGGTTCCGAATGCCAGCGCGGCGCCGCTGTCAGCCAGACTCTTCCAGGCATAAGCCCAACGGCTGCGGTCAGTGCCGATACGTTTTTCTGCAAATCTCTTGTCTGTTATACAATGGGTAGGCTGCATAGATGCAATAACGCCCAGGCCGGCAAAACGGGGTATATCCTCTTCAATGAGTATCTGTGCATGTTCCGAACGGTGACGGCTGTCGCGTACCCCGTTTACCTCACGTGCCTTTTCATAGGCGTTGAGGATCCAGTTGTTGGCCTTTGGACCGATAGCATGAATTCCAATCTGAAATCCGCGGCTGTCTGCTGCCAGTACCCTCTTCTCAAGCTCTTCATAACTCATCTGCGGCAGGCCGGTCTTGTCAGGTTCATCATTGAATGGTTCGAACATCATCGCAGTGGCAGAGCCAAGTGTCCCGTCCATGAAGTCTTTAAGGTATCCGAACCTAATCCAGTTTCCAGATGAAGGATACTTCTGCTTCAGCTCTTCGTACCTGTCGAGCTTCTCAGGGTCTGCAGTCAGCTCAGCACCGATGTCAATGCGGCAGGTGAGCATTCCTGCTGCCATGATTGTATCATACATCGCGAAGTCGGCGCTGCCTGGTATCTGGATGCTTGTGATTCCATACTCCGCAGCCTGGTTCAGAGCGGTGATATATCCCCGCCATTCCTTTTCACTCTCTTCGGCAGGAGTCATCTCCATCTCCGTTGCCCCGGTCCGGATCAGCGCCATGGCGCTCTCCTTGAGAATACCCGTAGGTTCACCGGTGACAGGGTCATGCATTATCTCACCTCCGAACGGGTCGGGAGTGTCACGCGTAATTCCCGAGTTCCTCAGGACAAAACTGTTGACAAGGGCACTGTGACCGTCGGTACGCCGCAGTACAACAGGATTGTCAGGCGAGACACCATCAATCAGCTCCCTGGTGGGCCACTCACGCGTAGTGAACATCTCATGCTCCCAGTGACCTCCGTAGATAAGCTGCCCTCTTTGAGAGCGGGCTACCTGCTCCTGCACCTTAAGGGTGATGACAGCAGGATCGGTGACATATCTCAGCTCAATATAATCAGGGTCAACAGGCCCGAAATGGGCATGGGCGTCATTAAATCCCGGAAGCACTGTCCTGCCCGCTGCATTAATCACCTTTGTTGCACCATCATCAATGTATCTGCTGATCTGTTTGTCTGTGCCAACTGCGATGATCTTATTGCCCCTGACAGCAACAGCCCCGGCATAAGGCCTTAGAGAATCGGCCGTAAACACTTTGCCGCCTGTAATTACAATGTCAGCCTTTTCCACCGTCGAACAGCCTGCAGCAACCATCAGCAAGAGCACCATAACTGATATAATTCTGTTTTTCATACGAATGATTTGTTAAAACCGGTGCAAGATAAAGAAATTGACATTATTTTAGTTGCCCAAATACCTATGTTTTAAAACTCCAACACTTGCAATCATGAAAACCAAGTCTATCCCTCCGGGTTATCTGTTCTCAAAGAGTTATTCAAATTATGTGTTTATCCTTCTTTTCCTCCTGTACATGTTTGATTATGCAGACAGGATGGTTGTCAACTCCATGTTTTCTTATATCCAGAATGATCTGGGAATAAACGATTTCCAGTCGGGCTGGCTGGTCTCTGTCATCTACCTTACAATTGGGCTTCTGACCTTCCCGGTCTCGCTTGTAATCGACCGCTGGAGCAGGACCAAGACAATTGGTATCATGGCGATTGTCTGGAGCCTTGCCACTCTTCTCTGCGCTTTTACAGGCAACTATGTGCAGCTTTTCATGGCCCGTATCCTGATAGGCTTCGGTGAGGCAGGTTATGCTCCGGGCGGCAGCGCACTCATATCAGGGATGTATCCCATGGAAAAGCGTTCAAAGATGATGGGCTTGTGGAATGCGTCGATACCTCTGGGTTCTGCCATCGGGGTGACCATGGGCGGCATCATCGCAAGCACATGGGGGTGGAAGCATGCCTTCGGTATCGTGGCAATACCAGGCCTGATAATTGCCATCCTTTTCCTGTTCGTCAGGGACTATAAGACAGTTGATCTCTCCAGGGTGGATAAGGCAAACATCAAAATCAAGATGGAACGGAAAGATATGATAAAGGAGTTCCTCAAGAAACCCTCCGTGATCTTTACCTACTTCGGCATGACAGCCATTGTCTTTGTCACCACAGCAATGATTGTATGGCTTCCGAAATTCTTCGAGATCACCAACGGCATGGATCCCAAGAAGGCCGGAACCCTGGCAGGTGCGGTAATGATGCTTGCACTGATAGGCGCTCCTATGGGCGGGTTTATAATTGACCGCTGGAGAAAAACAGAGAAGAGGGCCAGGATGCTTTTCCCGGCAATAACGACATTCATCTCCGCCATACTGCTCTTCCTCTCATTCTATGTATTTAAAGGCACGGCGCAGCTTATCACCCTATTTGTGTTCGGGATCTTCATCATGCTCTTTATCTCAGGTGCGGCTGCCGTAACACAGGATGTCATACACCCGGGACTGAGAGCTACCTCATACGCAATAGCAGTGCTGGTTCAGAACCTCCTCGGCTCATTCACGGCACCCATTGTGCTCGGGAGGATTTCAGACCTGACGAACATACAGACAGCCATGAGCATTCTTCCATTCTCACTGCTGCTGGGTGCCTTACTGTTCCTCATTGGTTCAAAGTATTACGTATCCGATATGGAGAAGGTTTCCGCTATCAAGCTCGAAGCACAGTAGATGAAGATTGCATTGCTGGGTTACGGCCGTATGGGCCGCGAGATTGAACAGCTGGCCATTGAAGGAGGAGATGAGATCATTGTAAAAACTGATGTAACAAGTCCGGAGGTATTTAACCCTCAGACTGCCGCATTGTGCGACGTGGCAATAGAGTTCTCCGGACCTGCAGCGGCCGCTGAGACAATCCTCCGCGCCCTTACTTACGGAGTGCCTGTAGTATCCGGTTCCACAGGCTGGCTTGAAAGATATGATGAGGTGGCACGTTATTGCACAGAGAGGAACGGATCATTCATCTACTCATCCAACTATAGCATCGGCGTCAACATTCTTTTCAGGCTGAATATCGAGTTGGCACGGATTATGAGGGGAATTCCCGGCTACAACGCAGAGATAGGGGAGGTGCATCATGCTGCCAAGGTTGACGCCCCGAGCGGAACGGCGATTACCCTGGCAGGGCAGATCACTGATCAGCACAACAGTTACAGCGGTTGGGTGAAGGCAGAAGAGGAGGAGCCGGAAAGGGGAATGATACCTGTAGCCTCGGTGAGGGAAGGAAAAGTGCCGGGGATACATTCAGTGACATGGCGCTCAAATGATGACATCATCTCACTGAAGCACGAAGCGCTGGGACGCCGGGGCTTTGCCACAGGAGCCCTGCTGGCTGCGGAGTTCATCTCAACCCGCAGGGGTGTTTTTACAATGAAAGACGTTTTAAATTTATTATAGTAGATTTGCACGGAAAATTGAGTAAGATGAAAGAAATTCTGCGGAACAAATATTTCAGGTTTGGCGTTGTGGCCGTCCTCTTCATACTGTGGGTCATCTGGATCGGAAACTACCTGCTGCTCCTCGGCCTGCCGATAGTATTTGATATATATGTCAGCAAGAAGGTCAACTGGTCATTCTGGAAGAAACGCCACGGAAAGAACAGCACTGTTGTAGAATGGCTCGATGCCCTCATCTTTGCTGTGATAGCTGTAACCCTGATCAACATCTTCCTCTTCCAGAACTACCGTATCCCCACACCATCAATGGAGAAGACGCTGCTGGTGGGAGATCATCTTGCCGTGAGCAAGGTGGCATTTGGACCACGCATGCCCAACACCCCCATTGCATTTCCGTTTACTCAGCATACACTGCCCCTTACCGGCGGCAAAGGCAAGTCGTGGTCAGACCTTGTGCACTGGAAATACAAGCGCCTTAAGGGTTTTGGCCATGTGAAGAACAATGATGTGGTGGTTTTTAACTTTCCGGCAGGAGACACAGTATGTCTTGAAAACCAGGTGGTAAGCTATTACGAAATAGTAAGAGAGCGCGCCGAGATGATCACAGCGGAGGACATAAGAGCCAACCGGAAGCTGAAGAGCAAGGAGGAGTATACCGCTCAGGCCCGGCAGATGGTCTGGAATGAATATACTGTTATCTACCGTCCGGTTGACCGTCGCGACAACTATGTGAAGAGATGCGTTGCCATTCCCGGCGACAGCCTGCTGATCAGAGGCGGCCAGCTGCTCATCAACAACAAGATTGTGGAGGATCATGAGTCACAGCAGACCTCTTATTACGTCCGCACAAACGGCACCCGGATCAATCCAAAAGCCTTCGAGAGGATGGGTATATCGAAATCAGACCAGTCGATGATGCTGTCAGGTACAGTATACCGGCTGCCACTGACGAAGGAAAATGCCGAGGTGATATCAGGATTTACCAATGTCACGGGCATCGAGGCCGATTACAGGAGACCTGGTGAATATGCATCCTATATCTTCCCCCATGACCCGCAGTACAGGTGGAATGAGGATAACTTCGGTCCGCTATGGATACCGAAAAAAGGAGCCACTGTGAAGATTGACAGGACCAACATCAGCCTCTACACTTCCATTATTGATATCTACGAGGAGAACGACCTTGAGGTGCGCGACAGCGTTATCATGATCAACGGCCGGCCTGCTGACAGCTATACCTTTAAAATGGACTATTACTGGATGATGGGCGACAACAGGCATGCTTCTTCCGACTCTCGTTTCTGGGGTTTTGTTCCCGAGGATCACATCGTCGGCAGACCCGTTCTGGTATGGCTCTCTATAGACAAGGAGGCGGAAGGCTTCCGGAAGATAAGGTTCAACAGGTTCTTCAAAGGAGCCAAGAGATAATTGACGATTTTCGATTTAATCAATAATCTCAAATAAAAAAGCGGGTCTTGCCCGCTTTTTTAATATCCGAATAAAATCGTCTTAGTCTTTCACTTTATCCACTATAGCCTTGAAGGCTTCGGGGTGGTTCATTGCAAGGTCGGCCAGGGTCTTGCGGTTGAGGGAGATACCCTTCTTCTCAAGTCCGCCGATAAACTGTGAATAACTCATTCCGTGAAGGCGTACACCGGCGTTGATCCTCTGGATCCAAAGCGCCCTGAATTGTCCCTTCTTGTCTTTGCGGTCACGGTAGGCGTAACCCAGCCCTTTTTCAAGAACGTTCTTGGCAACAGTGTAAACATTGGCATTGTTGCCGAAGTACCCCTTGGTTTGCTTGAGTATCTTCTTTCTTCTTGCCCTTGATGCAGGTGCATTTGTTGATCTTGGCATTTTTTTTTCTCTTTTTCGGATGTAAGCGCCTCTTGAGGTCTTTTAAGCTTCACACCCAGGTTAATAATTCAATTGATTATCACGCTGACAGGTCAAAGTAATTACTTCAGACCGAGCATAAGCTTGACATTCTTTTCATCAGTCTTGTCCACGAGGGTCCCATAAGTAAGATTCCTCTTACGCTTGGTTGACTTCTTGGTAAGGATGTGACTCTTGAATGCATGCTTGCGCTTGATCTTACCTGTACCGGTCAAAGAAAATCTCTTCTTTGCACCCGGATTTGTCTTCATTTTTGGCATGTTATATATATGTGTATAAAAAATTTCTACTTCTTTTTCTTGGGGGAGAGGATTATTATCATTCGCTTCCCTTCCAGTCTTGGCGTCTGGTCAACCTTACCGTACTCATCAAGGTCTGCCACAAAACGTGCCAGGAGCTTTTCTCCCTGGTCCTTGAAGAGTATCGATCTTCCTTTAAAGAATACATATGCCCTTACCTTGGCGCCTTCCTCAAGGAAATTGATTGCATGCTTCAACTTGAAGTTGTAATCATGATCGTCAGTGTTGGGTCCGAAACGTATCTCTTTAACCACAATCTTGGCTGCATTGGCCTTGATCTCCTTCTGTTTCTTCTTCTGCTGATAAAGAAACTTCTGGTAGTCAACAATTTTACAGACAGGTGGTTCAGCGTTGGGAGATATCTCAACAAGATCAAGCTCCATCTCATCGGCGAGGCTAAGGGCTTCACCGAGATTCATCACCTTCGGTTCGAGGTTTTCGCCCACAACCCTTACTGTTCTGGCTGTGATCCTGTTGTTAATCCGGTGTTCCGGTTCGGGTTTTCTTCCCGGCCTGGGCCTGGAAAAGATCGGTCCTGCTATTGTTTTGTCCTCCAGTTAAGTTAATACTATGTTTAAAATCAATCTCTTAGTTGCCAATCTCTTTCGAGATATCCTCCCTGACAAGGCTGATGAAATCTTCCGGCTTCATCACTCCCTTATCACCTTCGCCCTGCCTTCTGACAGAAACCGTACCGGCTTCAACCTCTTTTTCACCTATCACCAGAAGGTATGGGATACGCTTTAACTCATTATCCCTTATCTTCTTACCGATCTTTTCGCTCCTGTCGTCAATCAGGGTGCGAATATCGGAATTATTAAGGAGATTTAAAATAGTTTTTGCATAATCATTGAATTTTTCGCTGATGGGCAGCACCACAGCCTGATCAGGTGTGAGCCAGAGAGGGAATTTCCCGGCTGTATTTTCGATTAGCACAGCCACAAACCGTTCCATTGAACCGAAGATAGCCCTGTGTATCATCACCGGTTGATGCTTCTGGTTGTCGCTGCCGTTATATGTCAGTTCAAACCTCTCCGGCAGGTTATAGTCGACCTGGATAGTCCCCAACTGCCACTTTCTTCCTATTGCATCCCTGACCATGAAGTCGAGCTTGGGACCGTAGAATGCGGCCTCGCCGATTGCAACTGTGGTAGTCAGGTTCTTTTCTCCGGCGGCTTCGATTATCGCCTGTTCGGCCTTCTCCCAGTTCTCGTCGGAGCCAATGTATTTTTCCTTGTTAGACGGATCGCGGAGTGATATCTGTGCCGTGTACTCGTTGAATCCGGCTATTTTAAAGATATACTGAACCAGGTCAATAATGCTCTTGAATTCCTCCTTAAGCTGGTCAGGACGGCAGAAGTGGTGTGCGTCGTCCTGGGTGAAGCTCCGCACCCTTGTCAATCCGTGAAGCTCTCCGCTCATCTCATAGCGGTAGACGGTTCCGAACTCGGCCATCCTTATCGGGAGCTCCCTATATGAGTGGGGCGTTGCATTATAGATCTCGCAGTGATGCGGACAGTTCATTGGCTTGAGCATGAATGTCTCACCCTCCTGCGGGGTGGTTATCGGGCGGAATGAGTCCGCGCCATACTTCTCGAAATGACCGGAGGTCTTATAGAGTTCCACGTTCCCGATATGCGGGGTGGAGACCATGGTATAGCCTCTTCTTTTCAGTACTCTGGTCATGAAATCGATGAGCCTCTGCTTCATGTCAGCGCCCCTGGGTAGCCAGAGAGGCAGGCCCATACCTACCCGTGGTGAAAAGGCGAACAACTCCATATCCTTGCCTATCCGGCGGTGATCACGCTTGCGGGCCTCCTCAATCATCACCATATACTCGTCAAGAAGCTTCTGTTTTGGGAAGGTGATGCCGTAGATGCGCGTCATCATCTTCCTCTTCTCATCACCTCGCCAGTAGGCACCGGCAAGACTGAGAACCTTTATAGCCTTGATCTGGGAGGTGTCACGAAGGTGCGGTCCGCGGCAGAGATCGGTGAAGTTGCCCTGGCGGTAAAGTGTGATGGTCCCGTCTTCAAGCTCGGAGATAAGCTCTGTCTTGTATTCATCGCCCTTGGCAGTAAAGAGGTCCATCGCCTCCTTCTTGCTGACCTCGGAACGAATGATCGGACTGTTCATGGCAGCCAGCTCCTTCATCTTCTCCTCAATAAGAGGCAGGTCGGCGTCGGTTATGACTTTACCTTCACCGGGATCAACATCATAGTAAAAGCCGTTTTCAACAGCCGGTCCGATACCAAACTTTATGCCTGGCCACAGCGCCTCAAGGGCCTCTGCCATGAGATGGGCCGATGAATGCCAGAAAGCATGCTTCGCCTCGGTATCATCCCACTTGTGAAGCCTCAGAGTGGCATCCGTCTCCACCGGTCGCGCGAGATCCCACAACTCACCGTTGACCGTGGCTGAATAGACCTCGGTGGCAAGTCCCTGACTGATAGACTGTGCAATCTCATAACTGCTTACACCCTTGCTGTACTCTCTTACTGAGCCATTCGGAAATGTGATCCTGATCATATATGCTGTTTTAAATAGTTTGCAAAGATAATATTTTTTTCAGCAGGTTCGGATGCCTGCCGTGTGAGCCGTCAATACCTTCTGTTAATGGAAATTTTGAATTGGCACAGATTTTGGAATTGATGAAATAGCACTAATAACGGCAGTCATGAAAAGTCTATTAATCTCAACGGTAGCAGCAGCAATAATGCTGAGCTCATGTGACGTACAGCCCGACTCATATTTCTTCTCGGATAAGATAACGGCTGAGATAGGAGAGGAGATATTCTTCTTCAACGGTTCACACAATGCAAGTGATTATGAATGGGATTTCGGCGACGGCACCTGGTCGGACGCTTTCGAACCCGCTCACTCTTATTCAGCCTCGGGCATCTTTACAGTGGTCCTGAGTGCGTACTCAAATTCAGGCAACGTAGACAGATCCTATCTCGACATAGAAGTAATGTCACCGACCATGATTGAAGTAGAGGTCCTTGAGTGGTACGACGAGTATCCAGTTGCAGGCGCCAGTGTGAGACTCTATCCCACCTTGACCGACTGGGACAATGAGACAAACCTTGTCGTTGAGGGCTTCACCAACTCGTCCGGGAAGGTGATCTTCACCA